>JBDQKM010000240.1:0-4553 GCA_040263275.1 Acidimicrobiales bacterium | reverse complement strand
CTGGCCACCGCGCTCGTGGTGCACGGTTTTCTCCGACGGGACGCCGACGGTCGTTTCGCGCTCGGCACGCGGCTGTTCGCCCTCGGCGAGGTGGCGGCGCAGCATTGGCCGATCGCCGACGCGGCCGGCCCGGCCCTGGCGGCGTTACGCGACGCGACCGGCGAATCGGCCCAGCTCTACACCCGCGACGGCGGCCAACGCATCTGTGTGGCGTCGCTCGAGTCACCCCACGGTCTTCGCACGATCGTGACCCGGGGCGCGTCGTTGCCGTTGCACCAGGGATCCGGCGGACGGGTGCTGTCGGGCGAACCGTCCGAAGTCGGCTATCTGGTGTCGGTCGGCGAGCGCGAGGCGGGCGTGGCGTCGGTGAGCGCGCCGGTCCGCAAGGGCGATCTCGTCCTCGCCGCAGTCAGTGTCAGTGGCCCGATCGAGCGGTTGACCCGCGACCCGGGACCGTCGTTCGGCCCCGCGGTGGCCGCGGCCGCTCGTGAGATCGAGGCGGCGGCCGGCCTCAACTGACGTCGATGGAGCCGGTCATCGACGGGTGGATCGAGCAGAAGAATTCATAGGAACCCGGTTGATCGAAGCTGATCTCGAAGCTTCCGCCGGCGCCGAACGTGCCCGAGTCGAACAACCCGTCGTTGCTGGTGACCGTGTGTGGCGCGGCATCGCTGTTGCCGAAGACCACCGGCTGACCCACCTCGGCGGTCAACGAAGCGAACCTGAAGTCGTTGATCGACCAGGTGACGGCACCCTCGATCGCGAGCTGGGACCGCGAGACCTCGAGATCGACCGGATCGGCCACCGGGCTGACCGTCGGGTTCCACATCGAGAACACGCCGGACTGGTTGTCGTAGTCGGGCACGGCGTAGGCGTGGATCATCCACTGCGGGTCGACGGCGAAGAAGGTGCCACCGTCGGCTTCGCACGCCTCTCGGGTCACCGGGGCAGTGCCCGAGGTCTCCGAGCCGCCGCAGCTGTTGAAGTGGATGTGCCAGTTGTCGATCGGCCCGGCGAACCCGTCCGGATGGTCAGCGTCGAGTGGCAGGTAGAAGGCCGACCCCACCGGGTCGTATCCGGCCGAGTCGCCCGTCCATCGATCACCGTCGCAGGTGCCCAGCTCGGCGAGCGGCGTGTCTTCGCCATGGGGTCGGGCGAACATCACGACGTCGGGTCGACCAGGGTCGAGCACCCGGTCCATGGCGTGTTCGGCGTTGCGGAGGTGGATGCCCATGTTGGGCCACTGCGTCGTATAGGGCTCGTAGCCGGCCGCGCAGGCGGCGTCGATCGTCTCCAGAGACGTGAGCACGGCCGACAGCTGATCGAGTTGAGCGACGAGCTCGGCCAGTTCGTCGGCCGACATGGCGAGATGGTTGGGGACGGGGTCGCCGCTCTCGGCGATCGCCTTCAGATCGAGATAGCTGCAATCGAGATCGACCCGTTGGCACCGGACCTGGTCGACGGCCGGCCCCTCGAGCAGGAACGGCGTGATCTCGTCGCCGATGGGGGCGTAGACGTAGCGGCTGAACCCGACGGCGCCGGCGGCGTTGTCGGGCGTGCCGACCGGCCACGCCGCGTCGGACTCGGCGTCGCCCACCCCGGCATTGGTCTCGGCGATGGTCACCGCATCGGCGGCGACGGCTGCGGAGGAGGTGCTGCTGGATGTGGTCGACGTTCCGTCACCGCACGCGGCAGCCACGAGTCCAACCGCGAGGAGCGCGGCGATGAAGCGGGTCGCGCCGACCATGGTCGAAAGTGTAGACCGCTAGCTTCACAGCCATGCGTGCGGGCAGCGACGATCGAGATCACGAGGCCGGGCCGGAGCTGGGCGCGCCGTCCATCTGGCTCCTGCGCATCACTGCAGTCGTATTTCTGACGGTCCTGGGCTGGTTCCTGGTCGACGCCATCATCGGCTGACGATTGGCCGAGGCGGCGCGGATCTGACCGTCAGTCGTCGTGGGCAGTGAACTCTCGTTCGCCGCTGAGGGCGCCCTTCACGACCTTGCCGGCTGCGTTGCGGGGGAGGGGTTCCTCGCGAATGTCCCAGCGGGTTGGCACTTTGAAGCCGGCCAGTGTCTCGGCGCACCACGAGCGAAGGGTCTCTTCGTCGACGCTGCGACCCGGCTGAGGCACGACCGACACGGCCACGGCCTGGCCGGTCTCGGCGTCGTCGAGTGCGTACGCCGCCGACTCCTGGACGTCGGGATGTTCGTCGAGGCGATACTCGATCTCGACGGGATACACGTTCTCGCCATTGTGTAGAATCATGTCGCGGGCGCGGCTGTCGATGAACAGCAGTCCGTCGACGAGGCGCCCGATGTCGCCGGTGTCGAGCCAGAAGTCGTCGTCGATCGCCTCGGCGGTGGAAGCCGGATCGTCCCAGTAGCCGAGCATCGTGTAGGCCGACTTCACGCAGACCCGTCCGTTGACGCCGGGACCCACCTGACGATTGTCGTCATTGCGGATCTGGACCTGCATGGTGGGCAGGACATGGCCGGTCGCCGTGGGTTCGGCCGCGTAGTCGGCGCCACCGAACGAGGCCACGACGCCCACCGTCTCACTGGATCCATAGCCGATCGCCACATTGGCCGTGGCGTTGGGGAATGTGTCGCGCACCCTCTGCTGCAGCTCGGGGCTGGCGGGCGCGCCACCGAAGCCGACATTGGTGAGCGAGCCGAGGTCGTACTGATCGAGGCGTGGGTGGTCGACCACTCGCGGCCCCATCGAGCCGATCAGCGTCCAGGCCGTGACTCGTTCCTTCTCGACGAGCGCGAAGCACTCCTCGGGATCGAACCGGCCTTCGCGGAAGACGAGCGTGCCGCCGACCCGCATGTTGATGAGTGTCGATCCGGACAGCCCCGACACGTGGAAGAGGGGTGAGGTCATGAGGACGCGGGGCTTCGTGGAGGGCCGTTCCGGCGGCGGCGCGCCGACCGCCTCGTTGCGAGCCGCCTGCATCATGAACTTCAACGCGCCGTTCAACATCTGGACCTCGACGAAGCCGACCAGGCCGCGATGGCTCACGGTGGCACCCTTGGACCGGCCGGTGGTGCCGCTCGTGAAGAAGATCGAGCAGGCGTCGTCCTCGTCGATGTCGATCGATGGGAGTTCGTGTTGCCCGACGTCTCGCTGCAGTCGATCCCGGTCGGCGACCATGTCGACGCGGGTGACGGTGAGTCCGCTCGGGATGCGGGCCAGACGCTTCTCGTCGCCGAGCACCAGCTTCGGGGTGGTGAGTTGGGTGGCGTGACGGATCTCGTCGGGAGTCCACCACCCGTTGTAGAGGCAGACCACCGCGCCCATCGAAACGAGCGCGAAGTAGGCGATCACCCAGTCGGGCGAGTTGGCCGCCAGGATCGCGACTCGGTCGCCCTTCTCGATCTTGTGGTCGGCCGCGAGCGCGGCGGCCTCAGCGGCCACCAGCGCAGGGAAGTCGGCGTGGCTGACCCGCCGGTCGCCCAGCACGAGGAAGTCGGCATCGCCGTGGGCGGCCGATGCCTCGACGAAGTCGCGGAGCGTGCGACTGCGGTTGATCAGCACCGGCACGGCGTGGCCGCGCACCTCGAGAAGCTCGGTGGGAAAGAAGCCGTCGGCACCCGTGAGCTGGTTGATGAAGATCTGGCGTTCGTTCTCGAATGGTTGCAACGTGAGCTCCTTCGGATCGAAGTCTCCGAGAAACCGGGGTACCAGCGCCAGTCCGACGAGAACGGCAACGAACGCCACCGAGATCGCGATCACGGCGATCACGATGGGTCAGGCGCCGCTGGCGTGACGAACGAGGTCGACGAAGCCGGGCACGAACTCGCCCGGTCGGGTGACGCAGCCGTCATGGTCGATCGGGGCCGACGCGAGCTTCGCGTGCGGGATGAGGGCGGCCATGCGGTGCTGGCGGTCGGGCGGAACGATGCCGTCGTGGGCGGTGATGAAAACGCCAGTCGGCACATCGACCTCGTGGAGCCAGCCGCGACTGTCGAAGTCGGCGATGGCGCCGCCGGCCTCGAGCATCATGGGTACCGAACCGGACCGGACCTCGGAGACGAACCATGGCGGGCGTTCGGTGGGGTTGCTGCCGCCGGCGACCATCGCCCGGGTGAACACGTCGATCTGGCGTCGCCGCGGCATGAGGCGGCTCGCACGGCCGAGTTGGCGGAGACTGCGCATGGCCACCCGCTCGTGGGAGTGGCGAGTGGAGCGGGCGAACGTGGCGGCGAGGACCATGCCGCTGACCCGCTCGGCGTGGCGTCGCCACACCAGCTGACTGATCGGGCCGCCCATCGAGTAGCCGGCGACCACGAACGACTCGATGCCGAGATGATCGGCAAGGGCGACCACGTCGTCGGCCGCGTCCTCGAGTCGGAACCCGCTCTTGGAGCGAATACCGCGCCCGTGGCCGCGATGGTCGAGGCTGATCACGTTGGCGAATTCCGAGAGGGGCTCGTAGACGCGGAACCAGTTGAGCGCGGCAGTGACCGTCCAGCCGTGGAGGAGAAAGACGGTCGGCGCGTCGGGCGACGGCCCGGCGACGCTGCGCACGAAGGTCGTGCCCCGGCCCG
>JBDQKM010000239.1:0-4611 GCA_040263275.1 Acidimicrobiales bacterium | reverse complement strand
TGCCGTTGACGACCTGCGAGACCGAGCTGCCGTAGCCGGCGATCTCCGAGTCGTCCTCGGTGAAGGCGAACGCCCCACCGAAGGTCGAGCTCACGAGCGACTGCATGGTGCCGGCGACCAGGTCGGTCGCCGCCACGACGAACGCCGAGGCGTCGGCTGCCTGCACGGCACCACGATTCGGGCCACGTACACCCCCGGCTCGACGACGGCGGGGCGGGCTTTGGCTCCCTTCACCGAACTCGGCAGCAGCGGGATCCCTGGTCTCGGATTCCTGTCCGGCGACACGGGCCGACTCGTCGGCCTCGTCCTCGGCGCTCTGGCTGCCGGGCTGGGCGCGTACTCGGTTGTGTTGCTCCTCCAAAAGGACGAATCCGGTCTCACCAGCGTGCTGCAGGCCTACAACGACCCTCACGCCAACGCCGCACAGGCTGAAGAGGACGAGGAATCGGCCCTCTCGAAGAACGCGATCCTGAAGCGGGCCGTGCAGATGACGGAAGACCTGGCCGAGCGCCGGGGCTTCCTGTCTCGCGTCGAGGGCACCCTCGAACGGGCCGACCTGCCCCTGCGAGGGGGCGAGGCGCTCACCGCGGCCGCTGCCATCACCCTGGCGTTCGCGCTCCTGGGTCTGCTGATCCTCGGATCGCTGCCGGGCATGTTCGTGTTAGCGGTCATGGGTGCGCTCCTCCCGGGCTTCGCCGTGCGCTTCAAGGCGGCGCGCCGCCAGAAGGCCTTCATGGCCCAGCTGCCCGACACGCTGAACCTGCTGTCATCGACCCTCAAGGCCGGCTACTCGTTCATGCAGGGTGTGGAGGCGGTCTCGCAGGAGATCGACGACCCGATGGGTGGCGAGCTACGGCGCATCGTCACCGAAGCACAGCTCGGCCGCCCGCTCGAGGAGGCCATGGACGCCTCGGCCGAGCGCATGGACTCACCCGACTTCGCGTGGGCCGTCATGGCCGTGAAGATCCAGCGCGAAGTCGGCGGCAACCTGTCCGAACTCCTGCTCACCGTCGCCGAGACGATGACCGAACGTGAGCGTCTGCGTCGCGACGTCTCGACGCTCACCGCCGAGGGAAAGATGAGCGCCATCGTCCTCGGTGCGCTCCCGATCCTCCTCGGCATGGCCATGTGGGCCATCAACCCCGAATACATCAACACCCTGTTCACCGATGGCTTCGGCAAGGTGCTCCTGGGTATGTCCATCTTCGCCGCACTCGCGGGGTTCGCATGGATGAAGAAGATCATCTCCATCGACATCTGAGGGCATTGTGTTCGATCTTTCACCCCAAATCGCAGTCGCACTCATCGGTGGCGGCATCGCGGTCGCCATCTGGGCGGTCATGTCCCAGGCCCACGAGAAGTCGGTGGTCCGGGACTCCCTGCGGGCCCTCGACGACTACGAGGTCGAGTCGGTCCGCGATCAGGAACTCCTGAACCCGCTGGCCCAGCGAGCCTTCCTGCCGGTCCTGGGCGCGCTGACCAACCTCGGTCGACGCCTCACGCCGGTCGGCTATGTCGACGGTGTCCGCCACAAGTACGTCCTGTCGGGGCGACCGTCGCAACAGGCGATCGACCGCTTCCTCGCTGTCCGCGTCATCACCGTCGCCATGGTGCCGGTGTCGCTCTGGTTCTGGTACATCTGGAATCCGCTGGGCCGGGCCGGCATGACGCAGCTGGGTGGCAACGCCCTGTTCTGTCTCGCCCTGCTCGTCGGCCCCGATGCGCGCCTCAACCGGGCCGTCGAGGACCGGCAGAAGTCGATCCTTCGTGGTCTGCCCGACATCATCGACCTGTTGGTCATCTCCGTCGAGGCCGGCCTCGGCTTCGAGCAGGCGCTGCAGCGCACGATCGGGTCGGTGCCCGGCCCGCTGAGCGACGAGTTCGCTCGGATGTTGGGTGAGGTCCGGGCCGGTTCGACCCGGTCCGAGGCCATGCGGGCGATGGATGCCCGTATCGAAGTGCCCGAGATCCGCAGCTTCGTGCTCGCGATCCTCCAGGCCGACACGTTCGGTGTCTCCATCGGTCGCGTCCTTCGCGGCCAGGCCGAGGAGATGCGCATCAAGCGCCGTCAGATCGCGCAGGAGAAGGCCCAGAAGGCGCCGGTGAAGATGCTGATCCCGATGGTGTTCTGCATCTTCCCGGCCCTGTTCACCGTGGTGCTCGGTCCGGCCATCATCCGGATCATGAACAACTTCTGAGCCGTCACCGATCAACGATCAGGGCGAACATGAGTCTCACCGAGTCGATCGACACACCGCCCGCCGGTGCGGTCGAGGCCGACCGCGAAGGCCCTCGACGGGCGCGTGCGAGCCGCCTCGACGTGGGTGTCTTCGCCGGCCTGGCGATGGCCCTCGTCGGTCTCGGGTTCGGCGCCAGCCGAATCTCCGACAACAGCTTCCTGACCCACCTCGCCACCGGACGCCAGATGCTCGACCACGGCGTGGTCCGCGAAGACGTCTTCACCTGGACGTCGGGCGGCGAGAGCGTGGTCGTCCAGTCCTGGTTGGCGTCGTTCGTCTACGGGGTCGTCGACGACCTCGCCGGCTTCCATGGGCTCCGCCTGCTCACGGCGGCGCTGGCCGCGGTGCTGGCGGCGCTGGGGTGGCACCTGACCCGCACGTCGCCATCGGTGTTCACCCGCGTGGCGATCATGCTGCCGTTCCTCGCGATCGGTCACGTCAACTGGTCGGAGCGCCCGCTGCTCATGGCCTTCGTCCTCTTCGCGCTGACCATGGTCGTGGTGGAGCGGGGCGACGCCCGCGAAGAGCGGACGCGCTGGCTCTTCCTCGTCAGTGCCTTCTGGATCAACATCCACGGGAGTTGGCCGTTGGCCCTCGTGTATCTCGGGGCCCGCGGCCTCGGCGGGTTGTTCGACCGTGGCGACGTCCGACCCGAAGCCCGTGCGTTCGGCTATCTCGGGGCCGGCATGCTCGCCGGCGGGATTCTGAACCCCTACGGCCCGGCGATGTTGCTGTTCCCCCTCGACCTGCTGGGTCGACAGGAGGTCCTCTCGCACATCGTCGAGTGGCAGTCGCCGTCGTTCGACTCGATGTGGACGCGCGCCTTCTTGCTCATGGTGCTCGGGACGATGGGCGCGCTGATGCGCACTGGCCGGTGGCGTGATGCGCTCCCGGCGATGGTCTTCGTCGCGGCGGCGCTCGTCGGACGACGCAACATCGCGTTGGCGAGTCTGGTGCTGCTGCCGACCATGGCGCGCGGCCTGCCCGCTCTCGGGCGCCTCGCGGCCGACCGTACCAGCGATGCCATACGCCTCGGATGCGTCGCCGTTGCCGCCCTGCTGCTCGTGCTCCCGTTGGTCGCGGTGAGCCGGCCTCATGTCGACGTGTCGCGCTATCCCGAGGACGCGGTCACGGCGATGGAGGACGAACTCGGTCTGGTGCCGGGGGAGACCCGGATCATCCATCAGGACTTCGTCGGCAATTATCTCGACGTCCGCTACGGCGATGCCGGCGCCACCTGGATCGACGACCGTTTCGAGCTCCACGACGCCACGCTCGTGGAGGACTATCTCGTCCTTCTCGACGGCGGTCCGCGGTGGCGCGAGATCCTCGACCGCTACGAGGCCGAGGCGATCCTGTGGCCGGTGGACGGTGTGCTCGGTGAGCTGGCGACCGAGGTCGCCGGATGGCAGGAAGTGTGGCGCGACGACGACTGGCTCGTCCTGTGCGCCCCGGGTCACCCCGCCTGCTGAGGTCGCGCCGTGGTGCAAGTCCTTGGCAATCGCGGTGACCTGCCGATGGGTGACGCGTGGATCTCATGAGTCACCTCCGTACGCCGTCCGAGGCGTCGCCGGCCGACGCGGAGCGCCTCCGGCAACCGGCGGGTCACCGGTCCAGTTCGTGGATGCGTCCTCTGGCCCGCATCGGCCGGGGAAGTGACGGCTACGAGGCCCCCAATCCGGGCCCGGATCTCTCCGACCGAGCCGATCGTGTCGCTGCGTTCGCGCCGGCGATCCTGGCCATCCGCTGGGGCATGACGATCGTGTCGCTCGCTCTCTCGGCGTCGGCGTTCGTCAACTCCGACTGGGAGATCGTGCTGTGGTGCATGGGCCTGGTCAGCTACACCGTCATCCGGACGATCAGCCCGCTTCGCTACACGGGCGACGTCCGCTCCCTCGTCCAGGTCTTCCTCGAGATCGCGCTGCACGTCGGTGCCGTCGCAGCCACCGACTACTGGGAGTCACCGTTCGTCTTCTCCTTGATGACGGCGATCATCGTGGCGGGCTTCGCCCGGGGCTTCGGGTTCGGTCTCCGCATCGCCATCGGCGCAGCCCTGGCGATCAGCCTCGGCGCCGCCGCGCAGCCCGGCTACGAGCTCCAGGATCTCCGCATCACTCTCCAGTGGTCGGCCGTCCTGCTCCTGGTCGGCGTGGTGGCCGGCTACGCCCGTCGGATTAGCGGTGAGGCCGACCGACAGCACTCGCTGGCACTCGATCGTCTCGACCGACTGTCGGATGCGAATGCGCTCCTCTTCTCGCTGCATCGCGTGGCCCAGACCCTGCCGGCGTCTCTGGATCTCCGCGACGTGCTCGACACGACCGTCGCCCGACTGCGCGGCCTCGTCGACTTCGACGCCGTCGCGATCCTGGTG
>JBDQKM010000238.1:0-4616 GCA_040263275.1 Acidimicrobiales bacterium | reverse complement strand
CTCGACGGCAACGGCGAGCTGCGGGTCGCCCTGCGGTCGGCCCTGGTCGACGAGGCCGGCACCGCCACGCTCTTCTCGGGCGCCGGCATCGTGGCCGATTCCGTGCCGGCCGACGAGTTGGCCGAGACCGGCGTGAAGCTGCGAGCCCTGCTCGACGTGATGGATCGCTGATGGGCGGCGACCCGGTCTACGACGTGATCGCGGCGTTCGCCGCCGGGTTGGTCCGCCACGGCGTACGCGACGTGGTGATCAGCCCCGGGTCGCGCTCGACACCGCTGGCCGTCACACTTCACGCCCAGCCGGGCCTCACCACCTGGATCCAGCTCGACGAACGTTCGGCCGGCTTCTTCGCGCTCGGACAGGCGAAGGCGTCGGGTCGCCCCTCGGTGCTCGTGTGCACCTCCGGCACGGCCGCCGCCAACTATCTGCCGGCAGTGGTCGAGGCGAACCTCGCCGGTGTTCCCCTGATCGTGTGCACCGCCGACCGGCCGCCCGAACTGCGTGACTGGGGGGCGGGCCAGACGATCGATCAGGTCGGCATCTACACGACCAACACCCGCTGGGCGGCCGATCTGCCCGTGGCCGGTGACTGGTCACCGGAGCGGGCCGGAATCGCCGCCCACCGTGCTGTCGTCGCCTCCACGGGTGTCGACGCAGGTCCGGTCCACCTCAACTGGCCGTTGCGCGAACCGCTGGAGCCAGTGGCGGAGATCCCCGTCGTCGACGCCTCCCCGGAGGCGCAGCCGGTGTGGACCCCGGCCGTGACCGTTCCGAACCGGCCGCCCGGTCGACGAGGGGTGATCGTGGTGGGGCCGGACATCGATGCCGACCCCGCCCGGCGGCGGGCAACCGTCGCGGCAGCGCACCGGCTCGGCGAGCGCGCCGGCTGGCCCGTGATCGGTGAACCGATCGCCGGCACCCGGCGCCCGGGTGGCCCCACCGCCCTCGCCGCGGCCGACCATCTCCTGAAGATCGACGAGATCGCGGCCGAACTCCGGCCCGACGTCGTCGTCCGTGTCGGTGGCAGTCCGACCACCAAGCCGGTGCGGCTCTGGCTCGAGCGCCACGCTCCCGAGACGATCCTGATCGATCCGGCCGGCCGCTGGAACGACGCGTCATTCACGGTCGTCCAGCATCTGGCCGGTGACCCGGAGGCCACGCTCGATGCGATGGGGGCCGATCTCTCCGGCGACGAGCGCGACCCGGGGTGGCTCGATCGCTGGCTCGCGCTCGACCGTCAGGCTGCGGAGGTGCTCGTGGCCGAGATCGACGGTGGCCCTCTCCTGAGCGCCCGGGCCACGCAGATCCTGGCCGACGCAGCGCCCGCCGGTGCCCTGGTGATGACGTCGAACTCGATGCCTGTGCGCGATCTCGACTCGTTCGTGCGACTGGCGGGCCCCGCCGTCGACTTCGTGGGCAACCGCGGCGCCAGTGGGATCGACGGGATCACGTCGACCGCCGTCGGTCTCGCCAGCCGTCACGACGGCCCGGTGGTGCTCTACACGGGCGACATCGCCCTGCTCCACGATCTCGGCGCGCTGTTCTCCGCCACTCGGGCGGGACTCCACCTCACCGTCGTGTGCATCGACAACGACGGCGGCGGGATCTTCTCGATGCTGCCGATCGCCGGGCGGGGCGACGAGATCGACTTCGAGACGCTGTTCCGCACTCCTCACGGCCTCGACTTGGCGGGGTTCTCCGGTGTCGGCGGCGTCACCGTGGTGCCCGTCACCACGGCCGACGAACTCCGGGTCGGTCTGGAGCGCTCGACGGCCGCGACCACGCCGGGAGTCGACGTGCTCCTCGTGACCGTCGACCGCGATGCGGATGTCGCCCAACGGCGATCGATCGGCGCCGCGGTGCGAACCGCCCTCATCTCGTGAACGTCGAACGCCATCGCCTGCTGCTCGATGGTGGCATCGAGTCGACAGTGGAGGTTGTCGGCCATGGGCCCGCCATCGTCCTGCTCCACGGGTTCACCGGCGACGCATCGACGATGCAGGTCCTGACCGAACGCCTGGCGCCGAGCCACACCGTCGTCGTGCCGAACCTGATCGGCCACGGCGGATCCACCGGCCCCGACGATCACTACTCCGTCGACGCCATGGCCGCCCAGGTCGTCGAGATCGTGGCGGCACTCGGGTTCCCGGCGCCGATCGACCTCGTCGGCTACTCGCTGGGTGGGCGGGTGGCGCTCACCCTCGCCTGCCGCTTCCCGGCCCAGGTGGCGTCGCTCACCCTCGTGGGCGCATCCGCCGGCCTGGCCACCGCCGCCGAGCGAGCCGAGCGGAAGGAGGCAGACGACGCCCTGGCGGCGTCGATCCTGACCGATGGACTCGGGTCGTTCGTCGATCGCTGGATGGCCAACCCGCTGTTCGCCACCCAGTCGCGGCTCGGCGCCGACTTCCTCGCCGCGGCCCGGGCCCAGCGGATGGCGAACTCGCCCGAGGAGTTGGCTCGCAGCCTCCGGGGCGCGGGCACCGGCACCATGCGGCCCCTCCACGACCTTCTCGCAACATGTGCGATGCCGGTCTCGCTGGTGGTCGGCGCCGACGACGCCAAGTTCCGCGACATCGCCGCATCGCTCGCCGGGTCGCTGCCCGCTGCACACGTGGCCACCATCGACGACGCGGGCCACGCCGCCCATCTCGAACAGCCCGACGCCGTCGTGGCCGAGATCGAGGCCGCCGTCAGCCGAGCCACCGTCGGCGTGTTCCTCATCTCCATCGCGCTCCGGGGCGACCACACCACCGGACGGGGCACGACCCGTCGACGCGACAGTGCGCTGGTCGCGCTGCGGGCCGACGGACACACCGGCTGGGGCGAAGCGTCGCCGTTGCCCGGCTGGTCGAGAGACGACCTGGACGCGGCCCGCGCTGCGCTCCGCTCGGGGCCGCCCTCGGCCATCGACGGCTCGGCCTGGGAGGCCGTGGGGGCTTGGCTCGCGGCGGCAGAGAACGCACCCTCGGCCCGCGCCGCCATCGCCGGCGCCGCCCTCGACCTCGATGCCCGACGGGCCGGCGTGCCGCTCTGGCGCCACCTCGCCGAGCGCCACCCGTCGCTCGCCGTCGGAAGCGCCCGTTCGTCGTTGCGGGTGAACGCCCTCGTGTCGGCCACATCGATCGACGATGTCGCGGCCGGGTTCCGGGCGGCGATCTCGGCGGGCACGACCACGGTCAAGCTCAAGGTCGGCGCCCTCGACCCGGGGGCCGACCTCGAGCGAATCGCCGCCGCCCGGGCCGCGGGTCCCGAGGTGACGCTGCGGCTCGATGCCAACGGTGCGTGGGACCACGACACCGCGGTCGACGTCCTCCGTCGAGCGTTGGCGTTCGGCGTGGAGCTCTGCGAAGAGCCCGTGTCGGGCGTCGCCGAGATCGCAGCGGTCGGACGGGAGGTCGAGGTCGGTGTCGCGGTCGACGAATCGCTTCGGGGGCCGGGTGACCTGGCGGTCGTCATCGGGCATGCCGGTGATCTCGCCGCGTTGGTCGTCAAGCCCCAGGCGCTCGGCGGGCCCGACCGGGCCATCGACACCGTCGTCGCCGCTCGCGCCGCCGGTCTCGGCGTGATCGTCACGTCGATGATCGACAGCGCGGTGGGTGTCGCCCACGCCGCCCATGTCGCCGCCGCCTGCGGCCTCGACACCGCCCACGGGCTCGCCACCGCGTCCCTGCTGTCGGCCGACGTCGCCGCCGGGCCCGCGGTGATCGATGGTCGCATGGGCCTGGGCGAGGAGCTCGGGCTCGGGATCGGGCCCGTTTCGCCCCTCCCGGCGACGCCGTCGTAGCCTCGGCGGCGTGGATCTCTTCATCATTCGACACGGTCGGCCCGAGCGTCAGGTGCTCGGCGCCGGCGAGGGCACGGCCGATCCCGGACTCTCCGACACGGGCCTGGAGCAGGCCCGACGGGTGGCCGAGTTCCTGGAGGTCGAGGGCATCGACCACATCGTCTCCTCCACGATGCGACGAGCCGTCGAGACGGCCGTGCCGCTGGCTGAGAGTCTCGGCTACGAGATCGAGCAACTCGAGGACATCCAGTAGTCGGACCACAAGAACTCCGTCTACATCCCCGCCGAGGAGAGCTCTCCCGACGACCCCGATGCCGCGCACTTCTTCGAGGGCAACATCCACGATCACGTCTTCAGCGACGGCATAGAGCACTTCACCGACCGGGTCAGTCGAGGGTTCCAACACATCATCGACACCAACAAGTCGAAGCGGGTGGCCGTCTACTGCCATGGCATGGTCACCTCGATCTTCCTGCGCACGATCCTGGGATTCGACGACCCGCTGTCGCTCACGCCCGACTACTGCGGCATCAGCCGCGTGCGAGCCTCGTCCAACGGAATCCGTTCGGTGCGCTCGATCAACGAGACGCACCACGTCCGCGACCTGATCGAGTGGTGACATGGCCGGTGCGACGATGAAGTCGATCCGGGTCGTCGGCGGCGCGCCCACGCTCGAACAGGGCGAGTTCGTCCTGCGCGACGGCGACGTGCGGGTGAAGGTCGCCGCGGTCGGTATCTGCGGTTCCGACCTCCACCTGCTCGACGCCGGTTGGGCCGAAGGCCGCGTGCTCGGCCACGAGATCTCCGGGCACCTCGACGACGGCCGGGCCGT
>JBDQKM010000237.1:0-4668 GCA_040263275.1 Acidimicrobiales bacterium | reverse complement strand
TTCGGCCGGCTTCGCGCGGGGCGCCGACGCCAACTCACGAAGGCGGGCCAGATCGACCCGGCAACGGTCGGAGACCTCGAGCAGGTAGGCATCGCGCACGAGCGGATCGGGATGTTCGGTGATCACGTCGAGGGCGGCCTCGGCGGTGCGGGCCCGGCCTTCGACGGAGGACATGTCGCCGGCGGTGAGGACGCGCTCGAGGCGGAAGCTCAGGAATGGGATCGCCTCGTCGACAGCCCGCTGCAGCTCGGCCGGGTCCTCCCGAGCCAGATCGGCCGGGTCGACCCCGGCGGGCAGGTCGGCCACCCGCACCTCGAGCTCGTGTTCGCGCTCCCACTCGTAGACACGCGCCGCAGCGGCGAGCCCGGCGGCATCGGCGTCGAAGGCGAGCACCAGCCGATTGGCCGAGAACCGCTTCAGCAGCTTCACGTGGTCCTCGGTCATCGCCGTGCCGCAGGTCGCGACCGCCCGCGGGATCCCGGCATCGGCGAACCCGATGACGTCGGTGTAGCCCTCGCAGATGATGGCCTCGCCGGCCTTGACGATGCCTTCACGGTGGGTGTGGAGCCCGTAGAGCACCCGGCTCTTGTCGTAGACGACGGCCTCGGTGGTGGTGTTCTTGTACTTGGAACCCTCGTGACCAGGCAGGATGCGCCCACCGAACCCCACCGGATCGCCCCGCTCGTCGTGGATGGGGAACATCACCCGCCCGCGGAAGAAGTCCTGCTGTCGGCCGGCCTTGTTGACGAAGCCGAGGCCGGCGTCCTTCAGGTCGTCGGCCCCGAGCCGCAGGTGTCGCGACAGCTGATCCCAGTCGTCGGGGGCCCAGCCGATCTTGTAGCGGCGCACGACATCACCGTCGTATCCGCGCGACCGCAGGTAGCTCCTGGCCTCGCCGGCCTCGGGCGAGGTGAGGAGGCGGTCGTGGTAGAACTCGACCGCCTTCTCGACCGCGTCGAGAAGGGTGCGCTTGCGCTGACGCTGCGACCCTTCGTTCTTCGACGTGTAGCGCAGCTCGATGCCGTAGCGGGACGCCAACGACTCGACCGCGCCGGCGAAGTCGAGATTGTCCATCTCCTGGACGAACGAGATCGCATCGCCGCTTCGCTGACAGCCGAAGCAGTAGTAGACGCCCTTCTCCGGGCTCACCGACAGCGAGGGCGTGCGCTCGCCGTGCATCGGGCATCGGGCCATCCACTGGCGCCCGGCACGCTTGATCTCGGTGTGTTCGCCGATGAGCGCCACGAGGTCGGCGGATGCCCTGACCTTCGCGATGTCATCGTCGTGGATGCCCATTGGGCGCAAGCTAGCAGTGCCCTCCGACACGGCACTCACGGAGTCGGGTGGCAGGATGGGCGCCCCATGTCTCGCTCCTCTCGCACCCTGCTCATCGGCGCAGCCGCGCTTGTCGCGATCGCCCTCGTAATCGCGCTGACCGGCGGCGGAGAGGATCCCGACGACGCCGTCTCGACGTCCGGGTCGACCTCGACGACCTCGACAACGACAACGACAACGACAACCACGGTCGCCGCCACGCCCACGACCGCCTCGAGCAGCACGACGACCCTGTCACCCCGTGAGGCGTTGTGGAACCAGCTCGAGATGGAGGCCATGGCAGTTGTCGAGACGATGACATCCACTGAGATCGCCTATCAGCTGATGGCCACCGGCTTCACGGGCACCGACGTACGTCAGCGATTCGACGTCGTCGGCTCCCCCTGTGTGGGAGCCGTATTCGTCACGGACAGCAACGGCAACTGGCTTCCCTCCGACGATCCGGACGCCGCAGCGAGCACGATCAGCCTGGTGCGCTCGAACGCACAGCTCTGCCCGGCGCGGCCCCTGATCGCAACCGATGCCGAACTCGGAACAGTCGTGCGGGTTCCGCTTTCGTCGCCGGCCGCAGCTCCCGAATGGACTCGGCGATACGAGTCCGAGAGGTGGGACCTACTCGATGTGTTCGGCGAAGAGGTGTTCGACTATGCCACGGCGTTGAGGGATCTCGGTATCGATCTCAATTTCGGCGTGGTGGGCGATGTCGACGTGGACCCGAGCCACTTCATGGCGCGCTCGGGGAGAACCTTCGGCGACGACCACCAGCTCACCGGGCTCTTCACCGACATCGCGTTGAACGCCCATTGCGGAGCGGGCGTGGCCCCCGCACTGAAACACTTCCCGAACCAGGGCTCGACAGTCGAGGACCCGCACGAGGCGATCAGCACATCCATTGGAGGAATCGGGGATTTCTGGAGCTACGAGTCGAGCCCGTGGCGCGGCACACGGGCCCCCGTCATCATGACCGGCCACATCGTGGTTCCCGACGTCGACCCGGAGCTACCGGCCTCTGTCTCCCCTGCGGTGAATGATCTCCTCCGGATCAACCTCAACTACGACGGTGTCGTCATCACCGACGACCTGTCGAACATGCGGGGAGTCAATGCCTTCATCCCCGAGCCGAGCGACCGCGCCGTCGCGGCAATCAGGGCAGGAGCCGATCTCGCGCTCTTCGTCGACGACCGGGACGTCGCCGCCGCAGCTGCCGCCGTGGCAGAAGAGATCGAGGCCGACCCCGCCTTCGCCGCACGCGCGACAGAAGCGGCCACTCGGACGATCCGGCTCGCTCTGGAGGTCGAAGACCCGCCAGATCAGTTCCCGATCTGTCGGTACTGACGCGGTCGGCGACTAGCCGAGGCGTTCGGCGAGATAGCCCTCGAGCTGGTCGAGGCTCACCCGGTCCTGCTCGCGGGAGTCGCGTTCGCGCACCGTGACCGCCCGGTCGTCGAGCGTGTCGAAGTCGACGGTGACACAGAACGGGGTGCCGATCTCGTCCTGGCGGGCGTAGCGCTTGCCGATCGACTGGGTCTCGTCGTAGTCGGCCATCCAGCGACCCTTGACCGTGTCGAACACCTCGTGGGCCGTCGGCGTGAGCGTGTCCTTCTTGCTGAGGGGCAGCACGGCGACCTTGTAGGGCGCCAGGCGGTGGTCGAGACGCAGCACCGTGCGGGTGTCGTCGTTGACCGTCTCCTCGTCGTAGGCGGCCATGAGGAACGCCATGGCGGTCCGCGTGGCGCCGGCAGCCGGCTCGATCACGTGGGGCGTGTAGCGCTCACCCGAGGCCTGGTCGAAGAAGTCGAGCTTCTCGCCGGAGGCGTTGGCGTGCTGGGTGAGGTCGAAGTCGCCGCGGTTGGCAATGCCCTCGAGCTCGTCCCAGCCCCAGGGAAACAGGAACTCGACGTCGGAGGTGCCCGAGGAGTAGTGGCTGAGCTCGTCGTCGTCGTGGGGACGCAGGCGCAGTTGCTCCGCGGGCATGCCGAGGTCGAGGTACCAGTCCATCCGGGCCTGGCACCAGTACTCGTACCACTGCTGCGACTCGTCGGGCGGGACGAAGAACTCCATCTCCATCTGCTCGAACTCGCGGGTGCGGAAGACGAAGTTGCCGGGGGTGATCTCGTTGCGGAACGACTTGCCGATCTGGGCGATGCCGAACGGGGGCTTCTTGCGGCTGGTGTTGAGCACGTTGGCGAAGTTGATGAACATGCCCTGCGCCGTCTCGGGCCGCAGGTAGACCTCGGCGGCGGTCTCGGTGACCGGACCGGCGTGGGTCTTGAACATGAGGTTGAACTCGCGCGCCTCGGTGAACGACCCCTTCGTGCCGCACGACGGGCAGGTGTCGGGGTCGTCGAGCTTATCGAGCCGGTGCCGGGCGTTGCAGTTGGTGCAGTCGACGAGCGGGTCGGAGAAGTTCGACAGATGACCCGACGCCTCCCACACCTGCGGGGGCGACAGGATCGAGGCGTCGAGCCCCACCACGTCGTGGCGCATCTGCACCATGTCGCGCCACCACGCGTCCTTGACGTTGCGAAGCAGGAGCACACCGAGCGGCCCGTAGTCGTAGGTCGACCGGAAACCGCCGTAGATCTCGGCCGACTGGAAGACGAACCCTCGACGCTTCGAGAGGTTCACGATCTTGTCGAACAACTGCGGATCCGCTTCAGGCATGGCGACGAGACTACCGGCCACGCGCGAGCATGGATCCGTGATCGCGCAGACCGAAATGCCTCCGTCCGACCCGACCGCCGTCGTCGGCCGCCGAATCCTGGCCTACATCATCGATTTCGTCATTCTGGCCGTGTTGGTGGTGGTGCTCTTCGCCAACCTGGCCTCGTCCGAGGAGCAGTCCTCGGCGTTCCAGGCCGAACTCACCTGCGAACTGATCAACAACAACCCTGATGCCGATTACGTCTGTATCAACGCCGACACGACGGTCATCCTCATCGAGACGGGCCAGTTCGCGCTGATCGGGTTGATCACCCTGCTCTACGGGTTCGTCACCCACATGCTGCTCCCCGCGATCACCGGCTTCAGCCCGGGCAAGGCAATGGTGGGTCTGCGCATCGTCAACCAGGAGACCTTCGCCAAGGCCGGCTTCGGCGCGAACTTCCTGCGCTGGATCCTCTGGATCGTCGACAGTGCACCATGGTGCTTCCCGCTCGTGGGCCTGATCACCGGTCTGTCGAGCAACGGCCACCGCCGCGTCGGCGACATGGCCGCGAAGACCTTGGTGATCGACCGGAAGTGGATGGACCACCCGCTGCCCATCGCCGGAGTCAACGCCGTGGCGCCCCTCATGCCCGCCCCCGGCGGTCCGGGCGGCCTCCCGTTCGGGAC
>JBDQKM010000236.1:0-4762 GCA_040263275.1 Acidimicrobiales bacterium | reverse complement strand
TCGGCTCTTCGTCGCGGTCGTCGTCACCATCGTCGACAACGCGGGTTGCTTCTTCGGCGACCGGGGGTGCGGCACTCTCGTCGCCGCCGTCGTCACCGCCGCTTGTCTGCCAGAGGAGACCGAACAGGGCCACCGCGCCGAGCAGCACGCCCAGCCCGACGAGGAAGGTCTTGCGGGGCAGGGTGATGGTCTCTGTGTGAGCCGGCGCGGCAGCATCGGCCGTCGACGCGACGTCGGGGCGGTCCTCGTCGTCGAACAGGGCGTCGAGCTCGTCGACCCCGTCTCCCTCGAGATCGCCGTCTTCGTCAGCCACGTCGGCCACATCGGCCACCGGCTCGGAGGCTTCCTCGACCGTCTCCGCGGCGGGCGACCAGGGATCGTCGGCCAGCGCCTCGATCGGCGGCGGGGGCACAACCGCTTCCTCGACGACGGGTTCCTCGACGGCCGGCGGCTCGGGGACGACCTGTGAGGGCTCGATCGGCGGAAGCGGCGGTGGCTCGGGAGCTTCGAACGGCAGCAGGACACTGTCGGTCGGCTCGGCGCCCGTTCCGCTGTGGTGCGTTTCGTCGTTCATGGAGTCTCCTCGACCCGCGGTATTCCAGGATTACCCGCCCTCCTCCGCAGGTGGTGGACGGCGTGCCCGAGCCTCCACACGGTGGAGACTGCGAAAAACGTTCTCTGCTACCTCGTCGGGCAACCAGGTCAGGTTCTTGAGGTCCTGGAGTCCGGCTTGTTTCACGGCGTTGACGCCCCCGAACGCCTTGGTGAGGCGCTTCTTGCGGGCTGGGCCGAGTCCTTCGATGCCGTCGAGGGCCGATTTCGTCATGCGTTTGTCACGCAACTGCCGATGGAACGTGATGGCGAAACGGTGGCTCTCGTCGCGGATCCGCTGGAGCAGGTAGAGCGCTTCGGACTGGCGCGGCAGACGGATCGAGTCGGGCCGGCCGGGCACGAACACCTCCTCGAACTGCTTCGCGAGCGAGACGACCGGGATCTCTTCGCGCAGACCGAGCCCGTCGAGCACCCGCGTGGCCACGCTGAGCTGGCCCTTCCCGCCGTCGACGACGAGGAGCTGCGGCGGATACGAGAAGCGGCCCTCGCGCTGGTCGACCGGGACCTCACGTTCTTTCAGGTAGGCGCTGAAGCGACGCGTGAGCACCTCCTCCATCGCCGCGAAGTCGTCGTTGCCGGGCACCGACTGGATCTTGAAGCGCCGATAGTCGGACTTCTTGGGCAGGCCGTCTTCCATCACCACCATGGAGCCGACATAGTCGGTGCCCTGGATGTGGCTCATGTCGTAACACTCGATGCGGAGCGGGGCGACGGGCAGTTCGAGGTGTTCCTGGAGCTCGCGCAACGCCTTGGCCCGGCTGTTGTGGTCGTTGGTGCGCTTCAGCCGGTGACGGGTGAACGACTCCTGGGCGTTCTGGGTGACGGTCGCCTGCAACGCCCGCTTGTCGCCTCGTTGCGGGACCCGGATCCTGACCCTGGATTCGCGGGCCGCGGTGAGCCACTCCTCGTAGAGGTCGGGGTCGCTCGGCAGATCCGGGACGAGCACCTCCTTCGGTGACCCGACCGGATTGTCCTCGAAGTAGAGGCGCTCGAGCACGCGACTGATCAGTTCGGGGCGGTCGAGCTCCTCGGCCTTGTCGACGACGAAACCCCGTCGGCCCATCACCCGACCCTTGCGCACGTAGAAGACCTGGACCGCGGCCTCGAGTTCGTCATCGTGGAGCCCGATCACGTCGACGTCCTCGTTGCGGTTGAAGACCATCTGCTGCTTCTCGACGGCCTTGCGCACCGCGCTGAGGCGATCGCGCAGGTGAGCGGCGAGCTCGAACTCGAGATCCTCGGAGGCCCGGGTCATCTGGGCTTCGAGCTTGGCGATGATCTCGTCGGTGTCGCCCTCGAGGAACGAGATCAGCTCGTTCACCATCTCGTCGTAGTCGGCCTTGGTGACCTCGTCGACGCACGGCCCGGCGCACTTCTCGATGTGGAACAGCAGGCAGGGTTTCCCGAGCTTCTCGTGGTGCCGGAACTTGTTGTCGGTACACGTGCGGATGGGGAACGTGCGGAGCAGCAAGTCGAGCGTGTCGCGGATCGCATACGCCTGCCCGTAGGGACCGAAGTAGCGGTTGCCCTTCTTGCGCTTGCCCCGCATGACCATGGCTCGGGGCCACTCGCCGACGGTCGTGAGGCAGAGGAACGGATACGACTTGTCGTCGGTGTAGCGGACGTTGAACCGCGGCTTGTGACGCTGGATCAGCGAGAACTCGAGCATCAACGCCTCGACCTCGTTGGCCACCTGGATCCATTCGACCGTCTCGGCCGTCTCGACCATCTGGCGCGTCCGCATGTGGAGATTGCGGGGATCCTGGAAGTAGCTCGACAGGCGCGAGCGCAGGCTCTTCGCCTTGCCGACGTAGATCACCCGACCCTCGGCGTCTTTGAACTGGTACGAGCCGGGGGTGTCGGGAATCGACCCCGCCGGAGGACGTTGGACCATCGGTCCGAGACTAGAGGGTCTCTCGGACGGCCGGCCGCCTAGTTGCGTGCGAAAAGTGCGGACTCCAGGCCCGCAGCTCGCTCGTCCATCGATGCGACGGTCGTCGCCCAGCGGGAGAGCGCAGACCGGTCGGCCGGACTGGCGGCGGCGCGAGCGATCGCGCCCACGTCGTGACCCTGATCGAGGCTCTGGACCGCGTCGGGACCGGCGATCTCGGTCAGCGCCGGCACGTCGGTCACCACCGGCTGACACCCCGCCTGCATCGCCTCCACTATCGAGACGCCGAAGCCCTCGTGCCAGCTGAGCTGCGCGTAGACGCCGCTGGACCACAAGAGCTCTCGCAGCTCGTCGTCCGACACGAACCCGGCCAGGATGAGGTTCGGGGGCGGATCCGCCAGACCTGCGGCGAGCACCGGATCGGCGACCCTGCCGACCAGCACGTATCGGCGATCGGCGTCCTGGCGGGCGGCGGCGACGAAACGATCGATGCCCTTCCGCGACCACGAGACCTCGTCCACATACGCCACCGTGATCACGGTTTCCGGGTCGCGCTCGACGCCCGCGGGTTGATCGACGAAGCGGGGCTCGAGGCCGATGTAGCTCACGGTCGTCCGCTCCGGATCCGCGCCCGCCGCCACGGCCTCGTCGCGCGCGGCCTTGGAGAACGCCACGACCCGATGACTCAATGCCATCACGAGTCGTGGCACCAGCCGATGAGGGAACCGCGACGGAAGCCCGTAGCCGTGCTCGGGGACGTTGGCGACGTCGTAGCCGCCGACCGAGACGACGAAGCGCCGTCGACGGGCACGGGCAAACAGCGCAGCAACGACGGCGTGCTCGGAGGCGAAGAACGTGTAGACCACCGTTGACCATCCGACCGCCCGCCAGGTCTCCCGCAGGAAGCGCGGCGAGGGCCAACCGGGATAGCGGACCACTCGGGTGACCGCCTGTTCCTCGATCGCGGCGCGGTCGCCCTCGAGGAAGCCACTCCGTGGCCCGCGCTCGATGATCGCCACTCGCCGGGGCTCTTCCGCCGTCCGGTCGACCTCGCACCGGAGTGGGCGGCTCGGGTCGAAGTGAATGGAGGTGTGCATGACCCCGGTCCGGTTCAGCACACCACGGATGACGAACAGCACGAAGCCGCACAACCGGCCCAGCGCTCCTCCGGGAAGCCCGTACGTGGGGGTGCCCGTCTCCCGGCCCGCGTAGAAGATCCGGTAGAAGCGATCGGTGATCCACTTCGCCGCCGGGACCTTGGGCGCCTTGCGGGCGAACCGGATCTCGCTTCCGCTGCCGCCGACCCGCCACTGGTGGTACTCCTCGTCGAGGAGGTAGTCGGCCAGCGGACTGGGCGTCTCGATGTAGCCCGCCTTCGCCGCCCGCGAGAGCTCCCGGCAGAAGTCCTCGGGTTCGTCGATGTGCTCGGCGATGTGGCTGGCGATCACGAAATCGATCGACCCGTCGCGGAACGGCAGCGCCGTGGCGTCGCAGATCACGAACGGGCGGTCGACCTTGGTTGCCCGCCCTGTCCGATGGATGTCCTCGTCGAGGGAACGATCGCACGCAATCGTCGCGGCATCGTTCGGCCAGGCTCCGGCCCCGACGTCGAGCACGACCGCATCCCGGTCGAGTTCGACCTTCGTGCGCGACCAGCCCAACACTGCGGTCTTCTTCAGGCCCATTGGATCTCTCCCGTTCGGGCGACGGTGCGGTTGGCCCGGAGGCCGATGCCGACCGAGCACACCGTGCCTGCTCCGACGATCACCGGTGCGAGGACGAGCGGCGCGAGTGCAGCCAACGAGCCGGACACTGCGGCCACCGTGACGGCTGCGGCCAGGGGGCGTTCGAATCCGGCCGGAAGACTGACGTCGGCGCGAATGAGCAGGGCGATCGCCGTGACCAGATCAGTAACGAGGAGGGCGGCCGCCGCTCCCGCCGCCCCGTGGTACGCCACGAGCGGAACCGCCGCCAACAGGTTGAGGACGAGCCCGGCGAGGGAGATGCGCGCGAGATCCGCGGCCCGCTCCCGCGCCACCATCACGATCCCGGCGAGGCCCCGCAGGGGCCACGTGATCGTGACCACGGCGACGAGGCTGAGGACGAGTGGCGCACCCGGGTAGCGGCCGGCGCCGTAGAGGAGTTCGATTGCGGCGCTCGGGTCGAGCGTCACCCACAACACCCCGGGGAGCGCGGCGACGACGACCGCCGCGGCGACGCCTCCCACGCGCGACCCGGGATCGGCGCCGGTTTCGGCGT
>JBDQKM010000235.1:0-4779 GCA_040263275.1 Acidimicrobiales bacterium | reverse complement strand
TCGATGAAGTCGCGATCGTGGCTGACGAACAGGAGGGCTCCGGGCCAGTTCGCCAGCTGGTCCTCGAGCCAGGCGACGGAGTCGACGTCGAGATGGTTGGTCGGTTCATCGAGGACCAGGACGTGGTGCTGGCCGAATACGGCGAGACCCAGGGCCGCTTCGAGGCGATGGGCGGCTACGCGCTCGAGGCCGACGCCCACAAGGTGCTCGCCGGGCTCGGCTTCAAGGACGAGGCAGTCAACCGGCCGGTGCGCGAGCTCTCCGGCGGTTGGCGCATGCGCGTCGCCCTCGGTCGCCTGCTCCTCGCCAAACCCGACGTCCTGATCCTCGATGAACCGACCAACCATCTCGACGTCGACTCCGTCGCCTGGCTCGAGGACCAGCTGGCGAACTGGCCCGGAGCCCTCCTGTTCGTCAGCCACGATCGCGACTTCATCGATGCGGTCGCCGATCGGGTGGTCGAACTGGCCGAAGGCACGGCCCTCGAGTACGTCGGCGGGTTCGCCGAGTTCGTCGTACAGCGCGAAGAACGGCTCCAGCGCATCGAGGCGGCCGCGGCCCGTCAGGCCCGTCAGGTGGCCAAGGTCGAGCAGTTCGTCGACCGCTTCCGCTACAAGGCGACCAAGGCCCGGCAGGTGCAGAGCCGGATCAAGACGCTCGAGAAGCTCGAGAAGATCGTGGTCCCCACCCGCAAGGAGTTGGTGGCCCGCTTCAGCTTCCCCGAACCGCCCCGGTCGTCTCGAACCGTCGCCGAGTTCCACGACGCCACAGTCGGCTACGAGGCCGGCGTGCCGGTCGTGTCCAACGTCTCCCTGGCCATCGAACGGGGCCAGACGGTGGCCCTGGTCGGCCCCAACGGCGGCGGCAAGACCACCCTGCTCAAGCTGATCCTCGGCGACCTCACGGCCACCGACGGCACGGCGGAGCTGGGCAACAACGTGTCGGTCGCCACCTTCCACCAGCACCAGGCCGACGAGCTCGATCTCGAGAAGACCGTGGTCGAGGCGTTCTCGGGCGGCATCGATCCCGGCAAGCGCAATCTGCGGACCGTGCTGGGCTCGTTCGGCTTCCCGGGCGATGCCGCCGACCGTCACGTGCGCGACCTGTCCGGCGGCGAGCGCACCCGCCTGGCGCTCGCTCGCACGATGATCGAGCCGGTCAACCTGCTCGTGCTCGACGAACCGACCAACCATCTCGACCTGCCCAGCTGCGACGTGCTGGAAGACGCGCTCACCGCCTACCCCGGCACCGTCCTGTTGGTGACTCACGATCGGCATCTCATCCGCAACGTGGCCGACGCGCTGATCGAGGTCCGCGACGGGACGGCGACCTGGCACCCGGGGGTGCCCGACCACGTCCTGACCCCGCCCGACCCGTCGAAGGTCAACCGGGGCAAGGGCCTGACCGGCAAGGACTCGAGCGACTCCGAGCCGGCCGGCAAGACCCGAGCCAACAATTCCCGAACCGGCACCAGCTCGACCGGCAAACCCCGCTCCGGTGGCGGCAAGTCCGGGGCCCAGACGTTGCGGAACCGGGTCAACAAGCTCGAGAAGGAGCTCGAGAAGGCCGAGGCCCGGGTGGCCGAGCTCCACGCCCAGCTCGCGGATCCGGCGATCTACGACCAGCCCGAAGAGGTCCATCGGATCGCAACGGACCACGAACGTCTGCAGGCCCGTGCCGCCGAACTGCTCGAGCAGTGGACCGCCGCGGCGGAGGAGCTCGAAAACATCGGGACGTAGGTCCCTTCTGGCTCCTCCGGCCGTGTCGCACCATCAAAACGGACCACAGGAGGACCAATGACCACCGACTTCTCCACTCCCCTGCTCGACAACGACGGCAAGCTCCGGATTCGCCGTTTCGCGATCGCCACCATCTCATCGGCCATCGTGATCGCCGCCGGTGTCGCCGTGGCGATGTACGCCGCGGACCCCGACGGCGGTTGGGGTGTAGCCGTGGGAGTCGGCGCCATGATCGGCTTCTGGATGTGCCCGCTCGCCGGCGCCGTCGTCGGCAACGGGTTCCACGAGATCATGAAGGACAAGGAGAAGGCCGAGGCGACCACCCAGATCGCCGCTCCGGCCCGCACTGAGGACCGCGTCGGCACGGCCGGGTCGCGCGTCGACGAGCGCCACGCCGTTCCCGCCTGATTCTCGGCTGAGGGCCCCGGTGGCGGCACACGCTGCGTCACCGCGGGTCGAGGGGTTACCGTGACCCCTCATGATGCCCCCACACCGATCGATGCCGGAGCGGCCGGCCGGGCCGCTTCGCGTCGTCATCGACACGGACACCGCCAACGAGATCGACGACCAGTTCGCGATCGCCTGGGCGCTGCTCTCGCCCGCACAGCTCACGGTTGAGGCCATCCACGCGGCGCCCTTCTGCCACGGCCACTACTTCGATGCCGTCGACGCCGCCGCGCAACGGCGAGGTGGTGAACGCACCCGCCTCGAATCGTTGGCTGCGGCAATCGGCCCCGAGCGGCGAGAGCGCATGGGCCGCGAACACCCCGCCGAGGAGGGTGAGGCCAAGTCGCGACACGAGATCCATCGGATCCTCGACGCGATGCACCTCGACACGCCACCGCCGGTCAAGGCCGGCAGCACCCGGTTCATGGCGAACCCGACCGACATCGTCGACAGCGAGGCGGCCCGACACCTGATCGAACGGGCCCACGCCGACGACGCACCGCTCTACGTGCCCACCATCGGAGCCCCCACCAACGTGGCAGCCGCCCTGCTGATCGATCCGTCGATCGCAGAGAAGATCGTGGTGATCTTCCTGGCCGGCTATCCCTCGGCCTCGCCCCACGGCGACGACAGCTTCAACCTGGTGCAGGACCGCCATGCGACCAACGTGCTGTTCGAGTCGGGGGTTCCGCTGATCTACCAGCCCGGCTACCACGTGGCCGAGGTGCTCGGCTTCTCCCTGCCCGACTGCGAGCGGTGGGTGAAGGGCCGGGGACCGCTCGGCGATCTTCTCCACGACGTCTATGTCAACAACCCGATCGACCCCGATGTGGAGCGGGTCGGGCGGAGTTGGGTCATCTGGGACGTGATCGCCATCGCGTGGCTACTCGACCCCACCTGGGCCCCGACCTTCGAGACCGCCCGCGCCCGCGTGACCGAACGCCACACCTGGGAGCCGATCGAGGGCCGCATGCACGAGGCCTACCGGGTCCAACGCAACGAGATCTTCGGCGACTTCCTGGCCAAACTCGAAACCCATGCCCGGTAGCGCCGAGCCGATGTGGACGCCGACCCCCGAGCGAGCGGCGGCCACTACGATGGCCCGCTTCGCTGCGGCGCACGGCCACGAGCGCTACGACAGCCTGCACCGCTGGTCGGTGGAAGAGCCGGCCGCCTTCTGGGCCGCCGCCTGGGACGAGCTGGGTGTGATCGGCGATCGCGGCATGCGGGTGATCGAGTCCGCCGATGAGCTCTCGGCCATCCGCTTCTTCCCGGATGCCCGGCTCAACGTCGCCGAGAACCTGCTCGGCCACCGGGGCTCGGAGCCGGCCGTGGTCTTCCATAGCGAAGACGGCTCCATCGTTCGCCAGGTCTCCCGCGACGATCTGCGCCACCGGACCGGGCAGCTCCAAGCAGCGCTGCGGCGAGCCGGCGTCGGTCCCGGTGACCGTGTGGCGGCGTGGTTGCCCAACATCCCCGAGACCTACATCGTCATGCTGGCCACGGCGGCGCTGGGCGCGACCTTCTCGTCGACTTCTCCTGACTTCGGCGTCGACGGGGTCATCGACCGTTTCAGTCAGGTCGAGCCGACGGTGCTGTTCGCATGCGACGGCTACCAGTACGGCGGGCGCATCCACGACCGTCTGGGGCCCCTCCACGAGGTGCGGGCGGCACTGCCGAGCGTGACCCAGGTCGTGGTCGTCCCCTTCTTCGGAGCCGGCACCACCGGCGGCGTCGCCGACGCGGTGTTGCTCGACGACTTCATCGCAGACATCGAGCCCCGAGAGCCCGACTTCGTGCCTCTGCCCTTCGATCACCCGTGGTACATCCTCTTCTCCTCCGGCACGACCGGGCGTCCGAAGTGCATCGTCCACCGGGCCGGCGGCGTGCTACTCAAGCACCTCGTCGAACACCGGCTGCACTGTGACGTCCAGCCCGGCGACCGGGTCTTCTACTTCACGACCGCCGGCTGGATGATGTGGAACTGGCTGGCGTCGAGCCTCGCCGTCGGCGCCACGCTCGTGCTCTACGACGGCTCGCCGTTCCACCCCGACGGCAACCGGCTGTTCGACCTCGCCGAAGCGACGGGCACGACCCTGTTCGGCACGTCGGCCAAGTTCATCGAGGCGCTCGGGAAGTCCGGCCTCCGCCCGGTCGACACCCACGACCTGGGGTCGATCCGGACGATCACGTCGACCGGCTCCACGCTCGTGGCCGAGGGCTTCGAGACCGTGTACGACTGCATCGCCCCCGACGTCCACCTGGCGTCGATCTCCGGCGGCACCGATCTCTGCGGCTGCCTCGTCGGCGGCGACCCGACCGCCCCGGTCTTCGCCGGCGAGATCCAGCGACCGACCCTCGGGCTCGACATCGACGGGGTCGACGGCACCGGCACCCGCGTCCCGCCGGGTACACGCGGCGAACTGGTCTGTCGCAACGCGTTCCCGTCGATGCCACTCGGCTTCCACGCCGACCCCGACGGCGCTCGCTATCGCGCTGCGTACTTCGCACGGATGCCCGGTATGTGGCACCAGGGAGACTTCGCCGAGTGGACCGACGCCGGCGGCAACGTGATCCACGGTCGCAGTGATGC
>JBDQKM010000234.1:0-4787 GCA_040263275.1 Acidimicrobiales bacterium | reverse complement strand
AGCCGTCGTTGTCCTCGGCGCTGTGCTTCGACGGAGCGAAGAGGGGCTCGGATCCGTAGAAGCCCGGGTCGAGGGTGTGGAGCTGCACGTCGCCGTTGCGCGTGATCCGCTGGAAGCCGTTGAAGAAGCTGTCGTGGCCGTTCGCGACCGACGCGGCCGAGAACGTGAGCTCGTTCTTCTCACAGGCTTTGCGCTGATTGAAGGTCGGGAACTCGGAATTGGTCTCGGTCATGACCTCGAAGCTCAGCGCGCCCGTGGCCACATTGATGCGGTACCGACGCCACTCGCCGCCCTTGAGCGCCTTGGCGTTGAAGATGTCGCTGAGTGCTTCGTTGGCGTCGAACTGGTCGGAGTGCATCGCATCGACGACGACCTCGTCGCCCTCCTCGAAGGCGTTGCCGAAGTGCACGATCGCACCCGGCGCCGTCTCGATCCGACGGACTTCCTCCATCGTGTCGAGATCGACGAGGACGATGGCCATCGGCTGCGAGTTGTCGAAGTGGACGCCCTCGGAAATCGATTGGGCCCCGAGCATGACCTTGCCGACAGGGCCCATGTTGATCGAGTTGACGAAGAAGATGGCGTACTTCGCGGACAGCGCGAAGTCGTGGGCGAAGGGGAAGTAGTCGACCGGGACCTGTCCCTTGGCGATCATCTTCCCGGCCGTGTCGATCCGGAAGATGTTGAAGCAGAGCTTCGGGCCCTTCTTGCCGAAGCCCATCGAACCGGTGCCGAAGTTGACCCAATGGCCGGTGGGGCCGTGGAAGTGACCGTGGGCGCTGAAGACGTTGGACTTCTTGAGCTCGCCGTCGTAGGTGTATTCACCGACGGTCCCGAGCGAACCCGGATCGAGCTCGAACGGGCGGCCGCCCTCGTAGAGGGCCAGCAGCTTGCCGCCGTGGTAGACGCTGTTGGTGTTGGCCGGGTTGCCCGGCATACGGCCGATGTTCTTGCGCAGTCCACCAGGGATCTGGGTGCCGAAGCCGCGGTACTGGATCTGCTGGGTGGCCGTTTCCTTCAGGTACTTCGGCGTGCGCACATAGCGGTTCTTGAAGTGGACCTGGCCGTCGGCGATCGAGAACACGCTGAGCATTCCGCACCCGTCGAACCAGTGGCCGTAGGGCGTGTCGCCGATCCGCTGACGACCGGGGCCATTACGAATGAAGCTTCCCTCGAGGTCGAGCGGCACCTCACCCTGCACCTCGTCGAGCCAGTAGCTGTGCTCCTCGTCGAGGTTGGCGAGCGCACCGTGCATGGTGGGCGCGTTGGCCGTTTCGAGCCGTGTGTCGTCGACGGCGGTCATGGGGACTCCTGGTGGTCTCGCGAGCAGCACCGGCACCGTACCATTGCCGGGTTAACACTGTTAACCCATCCAGAATCCCTTGCGGTGGGTCACGCCGAGGATCGCCTGACACCGGGGGCAACACCACACGAACGCCTTGCCCATGTCGGACCTGATCTTCACGCTCATGAGCCCGTCGGTGGGCTGGTCGCACTTCGGACAGATCGGATGCTGGCCCTCGGGCATGACGTACTCGTTGAGGCCTCGTCGGGCTCGCTTTCGGGCCATGGGGTCGTGTGCTCCGTTCGATGATCACCGGCACTCGCCGACGTTTCGGCTCTGACACTACGGTGCTGGACCATGACGAAACCCGCAGCCCAGATCCTCCTCGAACGCTACTGGGAGGAGTGCAGCAACCAGGGCAACGTCGAGCTCGTCCGTGAGCTGTGTGCGGATCCGATCATCCGCCACGACCCGGGGAGCGAAACGGAACTCAGCCATCAGGACCAGATCGACCGATTGAAGCTCGGGATGGAGATGGGGATCAAGATCGAGCGGGTCATCACCCACGCCGATGACGAATGGGCCACCTCGGTGTGGAACATGGACTCCGAGACGGGCGTCGAGGGCATGAAGATGTGCGGCATCGAGGTCTTCAAGGTCGAGAACGGCGTGCTCGCCCATTGTTGGAACACGCCCTACGCCGAGGGCCACTGGAACTCGTACGAGGGCTAGCGCCCGAACGCTCAGGCCCCGGCAGCAGCCTCTTCGCGGTCCTGGGCGACGGCGTCGAGTTCGAGGTATTCGTCGCCGGTGTCGACCATGTCCTCGAACTGGATCACGTCCATCTCCTCGAACCGCTCACGCAGCCAGCCCTTCTGCCCTTCCGGCACGCCGGCATCGAGCAAACCGAGCTTCTTGCAGTTGGGGACGATCTTCGAGAAGAGCAGCTGCTGGAAGAGGATGCGGCCCGGGTCCTGCTGGATCATCGGGATGAGCGGCGCGACATCGATGTCGTAGCGCTGCCACACCTCCTGCTGCAGGAACCGGTCACGCATGCGCACCGCCGCCTCGTAGGCGAACTCCTGCCGCTCACGGAGCTCGGCCGACGACAGCTCTTGATAGTACTCCTCGAGGCTCAGCACACCGAAGGCGACGTGGCGGGCCTCGTCGCTCATCACATAGCGCAGGAGCTTCTTGAGCAGCGGCTCCTGGGTGGTCTGGTGGAGCATGCCGAACGCGGCGAGGGCGAGGCCCTCGACCATGATCTGCATGCCCAGGTAGGTCATGTCCCACCGGCTGTCGTTGATGATGTCGTCGAGCAGCATCCGCAGGTGGGCGTTGATCGGGTAGTTGCCCTCGAGCTTCTCGTCGAGATAGCGGGCGAAGACCTCGACATGGCGGGCCTCGTCGACCACCTGGGTCGCCGCGTAGTACTTCGCGTCGATCCACGGCACGGTCTCGACGATCTTGGCGGTGCAGAGAAGCGCACCCTGCTCGCCGTGCATGAACTGGCTGAGGAGGTGGTTCTGGGCTTCGATGCCGAACTCGAGGAACTCCTTGTCGCCCCAGGACTTCAGCGGGGTGTCGCTGAGATCGAACGGCGGGGCCAGCTCGTGAGAACCGGACATGGCGAAGTTCTGCTCACGGACCATCTTCTCGATGTCGACCTCGGTGCTCCAGTCGAGGTCGGTGGTGGCGTTCCACTGCGAGGTCTTGGCCTTCTCGTAGAGCTTGTCGAGCTTGGCCCGCTCACCCTTGTCGTAGCCCCAGGTGAAGATCGCGTCAGCGTTGTCTTCCACCGCGTGGATCACGTCGGTCTCGTCGAGGGTGGTGATGGCGAGGATCGCCTCGGCGTCGTTGAGATCGGATCGCCCGAGGATCTCCTCGTTGGAACGCATCTTGGATGTGACATCGGTAATGGCCATGGTGATCCTCAGTATCGGCGCCGTTGGGGCTGACCTTACGCCGTATGTCACGTCGTGGGAAGAGCACGTTGTGCGAGAGATGCGCCACAATCACGAAATGCCCGTTCACCTCGTCCACGGACTCACCCGCTCCTACTTCACCCGGAAGGTGACCGGATACCTCGACTACACGGACCGCCCCTGGCGGCTCGAGCCCGGCTTCCTGGATCACAGCGCGGCGATCGAGGCCGGGTGGAACGGCGGCATTCCGGTCATGACCACCCCCGACGGCGTGGCGATGTGGGATTCGACGTCGATCATCGAACACCTCGACCACACGACGACACCCGAACGCCGCGCCCAGCCGGCCGATCCGACGATCCGATTTCTCGACCATGTGCTCGACGACTTCTCCGACGAGTGGTTCTATCGGCCCGCCGTCGGGAGTCGGTGGAGCTATCCGGCCAACACCGACCCCGCCGGCTGGCAGATCGCCGAGGAGCTGTCCGTCTCTGTCGGCCTGCCCGGCTCTGCGGTGCGGGCCGGTGTGATCCAGACGATGACCGACAGCCTGCCGAAGTTGGGCGTGTCGGCCGACAACATCGACGCGTGGATGGATCAGACGCTCGTGCCGTGGCTTCGGGCGCTCGACCACCATTTCGGTGACGGCGGCTACTTCTTCGGAGCCCGGCCGTCGATGGCCGACTTCGCCGTGTTCGGCGCCAACGTCGCCCACTTCGTCGGCGATCCGTACTGCCGCGAGTTGGCCGACGAGCACGGGCCCCGCGTCGTCGCCCACACCCACCGACTCCAACTCCCCCAGCGCCAGGTGTTCGGCGACTGGATCGAACCGGCCGATGTCTCCGACTCACTCGTGGCCGTGTTGGCCGAAGCCGGTCGCCACTATCTGCCGTGGGTCGCGGAAGCAACGGTCGAGGGCAGAGCGCCGGTCGACTTCGGCGACGGGGCAACGGCGGTCATCGAGTCGACGCCGTTCCTCGACAACGCGCGAGGGGTCATGCTGGCCCGTTATGTGGCCGCCCGCTCGGACGAACTCGATGGTGTGCTCGAGCGCGCCGGCATCCTCCGCTGGTTCGCCGACCATGTCGACCAGGCCACGACGGTGCCCGACACATCCGGCGGGGCCCAGCCGCCCGACAACCGCCCCTACGCCGTCAACTAGCCTGCCTTCGCCTCGAGGAGCTGCAGGAGTTCCCGGGCCACCATCGGGCCGGCGTTCTGGTTCTGGCCGGTCACGAGATTGCCGTCGACCACCCAGTGGTTGGCGAACGGATCGCGACGCTTGGTCTGGCTCTCGAACTCGGCGCCGACCTTGCGGAGCTCGGTCTCCGGGTGATGCGGCGTCGACTCGATGCCGAGCTCCTTCACCTGCTTGTCGGTGACGGCGCTGATCTTGCGCCCCTTCACCAGCGGTTCGCCGTCGGTGTCCTTCGCGTTGATGAGACCGAGCGGGCCGTGGCACACGCCGCCGATGAGCTTGTCGGCCGCGTTCGCCTCGGTGATCTTCTCACCGAGCGTCTCCGAGAAGCCGAAGTCGAACGCGGCGCCCCAACCACCGGCCAGGAACACGATGTCGT
>JBDQKM010000233.1:0-4868 GCA_040263275.1 Acidimicrobiales bacterium | reverse complement strand
GCGCATGTCCCTGTCGTGGAAGGCGAAGGTCTATGCCGACGGAGCCGCGGCCGACGCAGCGGCGGCGGGCCGGGGTGCCGTGGGTCTCGACGAGGCACTCGATCGTCTCGCCGCGGTGCTCGACGTGCCGCTCGCCGCGACCGGGTCCGACGCGTTGTCGTCTCCGGCACTGCGTGACCAGTTGTCGTCCGCGTTCAGCAGCTATCGCAGCGATCGCACCTAGAGGGAGTCTGTCGTGGAGAAGATCGTGACCGTGCTGTGGAAGCCGGACGAGTCCAGCAAGCAGGAGTTCGCCGACGCGTTGTTGTACGAAGCCGCCCCGGCGCTGGCCGATCTGGGCGCCCGCAAGCTCAAGGTCTGCGTCGAGGACGACCATGTCGATGGCGATGCGTTGCGCATGAACCCGGCACCGCCACCGAAGTCGGCGATGGTGTCGTACTGGGTCGAGTGCAGCGAGGATCGAGGGCCGCTCGAAGCGGTCCTCGCGGGCCATGCTGCCGATCTGGCTTCGTTTCTCGTGGTCGAGTCGCAGCCGATCGTCAACACCGAGCATGTCGCGGCGCCGGGGGAACGCACACCGGGGATGGTCCAGGTCACCGGCATCGTCCGCAAGGACGGGCTCGACCACGACGAGTTCATCCGGATCTGGCAGGAGGAGCAGCGTCCGTGTGCGATCGAGACGCAGTCGACCTTCCAGTACGTGCGCAACGAGATCGTCCGGCAACTCGCCGGCGCGCCCCGTCCCTGGGCGGCGATCGTCGAGGAATCGTTTCCGATCGAGGCGATGAACGATCCGTATGTGTTCTTCGACGCGGTCGGTGACGACGAGAAGTTCGCAGCGAACATCGGACGAATGGTCGACACCGTCGCCAAGATGCTCGAGATGGACCAGACCGACGTGACCATCACGAGTGAGTACGTCTTCGAACGCTGAGGGCCGACCGGTTCGGTTCAGTTCGTGTTCTTCGGGACGCCGCGCGGCGGACACGCGGCGGAAACCTCGGTCCGGCACGCTCGCGCGCATCGTGAAGTGAGGAGAACCGATGTTCACCAAACGACCCCGTCGGCCGAGTCCGCTGCAGGGCAGCCGTCTTGCCGAACTCCTTCCGCCCACCGAACTCCGCCGTCTCGACCGCGCGGCCACGATCGTGACGCTGAGCCAACCCTCGCTCGTCACCCGGCAGGCGGAGCGCGGTCGACAGTTTCTGGTGGTGATCGACGGTCTTCTCGAAGTCGAGCGACAGGGCAGCCGCGTCGCGGACCTCGGAGCCGGCGACGTGGCCGGTGAGATCTCGGCGCTGACGGGCGGGCCCTGCACGGCGGACGTCACTGCCGTGGCCGGCACAACCGTCTACGCCATGAATCCGCGGGAGCTCACATCGCTGCTGTCCGGCTGTCCGGAGCTGTCGAAGGAACTCTGGCGAACGGCACTCGATCGGATTCCGCAACCCGCCTGAGACAGGGCCAAGGTCCCTGGGCGCGGCGCTTCCGGCCCGCGACAGTGGAGCCATGAAACGGATGGTCATCGCGTGCCTCGCCCTTGCGCTGCTCGCCTCCTCGTGCGGTGACGACGACACGGCCGAACCGGCCCCGAGTTCGTCGACGACGACCACGAGTACGTCGACGAGCACGACCACGAGCACCACGACGACCACATCCACCACCACCTCATCCACCACCACGACGACGACTTCACCCGCCACGATCACCGAGGCACCGACACCGGAATGCGTGCCCGAGGATGCCTTCGCGGCCCTCGACGCGGCGTTGGTCGATGCCCGCTTCGAACCGGGCGGCCCCTGGTCGCTCGACGTCTCGGCGAGTGCCTTCACGGCCGAGACCGCGGACCCCGAGGTGTGGGCCGGTGTGCTCGGCCTCGATTGCGCAGTGCAGGCCGCCCAGCCGGAGGCTGCGGGTGATCGGCTCGCCCTGATCTCCTGGACAGGGCCCCGCATGGCGTTCGTGGTGCGCGCCGGCGACGCGCCGGATCCACTGCCGAACACGTCAGCGGTGATCTCCGTCGGATTCGAGAACCCGAGGGGCGAGTACGTGCGCGACGACAACTCGCTGTGGGCCGGCTCCCTCGGATCCGGCGAGACGCTCGTCGTCGGCCATCTCGATTTCAACCTGGGCGTCGCCGCGAAGACGTTCTCCGCCGACGCCCCGTCGTTCGGCGATGCCGAGATCACCATCGAGGCAGAGCGCGTCGGTATCGCCGCGGCGATCGCGGCAGGCGGCCGCAACGTCGGCATCGCCCAGCCTCCGGAGTTCGGCTCCGAGGAGGGCTACGTGATGCTGGTGTCGAGAACCGGCCAGATCCTGATCATCGATGTCGCCCCTGCCGGTTGGTTCGACCCGATGGTGGAGCGCTATTACCACGGCGAATCGACCTTCACCGAGATCGACGGCGTGCAGGTCCGCGTCAACGAGCCCGGTGAGGGAGAGGGTGTGTTCGACGGGGGCTACGAGGTCGCGTGGTCGTGCCTCGACCACGAATGGATCCTCGAACCCACCAGCAACGGCACCGGCGACGAGATGGTCGAGTTCGCGTCGGACTTCATCGCCGCCAACGACTGCTGATCGCTCTCCCGGAAGCGACGCGGTTGGGTGGTCAGTCGTCGGGGGCGTCGTAGGCCGGGTCGTGGCTGTCCATGATCGCGTCGGCGATCGCCTTCAGGTCGGTGGTGTAGCCGGGGTCGTAGTCGTAGGCGGACAGATCGACGCCGTAGATGGCACGGAGCCACACCAGCCGACCAAGCTCCACGAGGATGTCATCGGCGTGGCCGAACGAGTCGCGGAAGATCGCCTCGCCGTTCGGGCTCACCAGGGTGTCGACATCGGGTAGCTGGCCGGCGTCGTAGAGGCTGTAGAGCTCCGCCGCGGCCTGGCCGTAGGGGATGCCGTAGATGTCGACACCCGGGTATTCGGCCCGTAGGTCGTCGACGAGTCCGTGGAAGAGAGAGTCGTGGGCGGCGTTCCAGGTAGAGGCGTAGACGGTGGCGTCGTAGGTGCCGGGGTCGGTCAGCCAGGGCAGCGCGATGAAGATGCGGGTGTCGGGGTTCGCAGCCAGCGCATGGTCGATCCAGTTCCGATATCCGGTCAGCGACGGATAGGTCGGGTGGTAGGTCATCCCGAAGAGTTCGATGTCGCCCTCGTCGAGGATCTCCTGGATCTGGTCGCGTTTCGTCGCGTTGTTCCACAGACCCTCGGGGGCTCCCGACGCACCGCCCGAGAAGACGACGGACTGGGTGTGGTCGGAGAACCCGGCTCCGGGGGCGTGGGTCGCCATCCCGTCGGCGAAGGGGCGGAAGAAGCTGTGTCCGATGAACAACGAGTCGAAGCCGGTGACGACGTCGGGTCGGAAGACGGCGACCAGGGGTGGCACGGTCTGCCCGAATGCCTGATCGACGATGTCGGACCCGAGGTCGAATCGGCATTCGTTGGTGGTCGCGTCGGCGCAATAGTTGATCCATCGGTGGAAGTGCCAGCCCGGTCGGGGTTCCGCGGAGTAGGTCTCGTCGTAGTCGCCGGTGACGATGTTGTCGGTGCAGCTGGGCGCTCCGGCGGCGTGGTCCTCGAGGGTGCACGTCCGCGAGCCGCTCTCGGAGACGACATCGCCCTGTCCGATGATCTCGATCGGTTGGCTGCACGACACCGCGAACAGCAACGCGGTGACGGTGGCGGCGAGACGGCGTGTGGCTGGCGTGCTCATCGATCGTTCTCCATACGGCTCGGGCGGTGCTCGTAGACGGTACCGCTCAGCCGAGGGCGAGGACCTCGTCGAGTCCGTCGCGCAGGCAGCCGGTGAACGTGTCGCCGTCGGGAACGGCGGCGCGGTCGACATTGATGCCGATGTCGGCGAGGCCGTTGTAGCTGTAGAGCGTCACGTTGGCCCCGGCCCCGCTGAGGGGGCCGAAGGGGATGCTCCGCTCGACCATCGCGCCGGCTGTGTAGACGGGAAAGTCGGGGCCCGGCACGTTGGAGGTCACGAAGTCGATCGCCTTGAGCATCGAGCCCATGAGTCGCCCGAACACCGCCGGCCCGAGGGTGAAGACGTCGGCAGCGATCTGACCCGTGCGCGGGTAGGCCGGCTCGGCCCGCTCGCGCTGGACGAGTTCGTGCACGGCGGCGATGCGCTCGATCGGGTCGTCGATGCCGAGGGGCACGGTGAACCGCGCAGGGGCGAAGACGTTGCCGGCAACGCCGGCGGTGTCGCGGGTCCGCAGGTTGATGGGCATCGTCATGCGGAGTTCGTCGACGGGTGCGTCGTGTTGTCGGTGATACCGGGCGAGTCCGCCCAGCATGGCGGTCACGAACACGTCGTTGACGGTTCCGTCGCAGGCCTTCGCCGCCGCCTTCAGCTGATCTACTTCGGCGGTCGTCTCGTGGAAGCCGGTCGACATCGAGCGCTCTCGCATGATGGGACTCATCGGCTCTGTGACCGGCCGGACCGACCGTGCGATCGAGGCCGCCGTCGACGCGAACGACTGTGAGGTGCCGGCCGGGTCTCGTGCGAGATCGAGTGCGCCCTTGCCCAGCGCCGTGGCTCCCCGAATCGTTCGTCTCAGCCCGGTTTCGGCCTGATGGAGGATCGCGTTGCGGCGGTGGGCGCTGTCGGTCGTGCGCTCGTGGGTGGCATCGTCGGGTTCGGGAATCGGTGCTCGGTCCTGAGGGTCGCGCTCGGTTTCGATCAACGCGGCGGTCATCCGCACGAGCCCCATGCCGTCGCCGACAGCGTGGTGGAGCTTCATCACGACGCCGACCCGACCGTCGGTGAGCCCGTCGATCTGATGCAGCTCCCACAGTGGCCGGTCCTTGTCGAACGCCTGCATCGCGATCGGCTCGGCTGCGTCGAGGAGGTCGCGGAT
>JBDQKM010000232.1:0-4895 GCA_040263275.1 Acidimicrobiales bacterium | reverse complement strand
CCGTCGAGGCCGCGGACACGACGCTGAGCGACCACTGGTTGCGACGCGCCGTCAACGACCGCGCGTTGGAGCGTCGCATAACCTGGCAGCTGCGCCGGACGCTGTTGCACATCGATGAATTGCGTGCGGGCGAGTCGACGCGGCCACTCGCACCCGCGTCGCCATCGACCTCGGCGCCGTCCTGGTCGACGGACGCCTCCACTGGTTCGTCGCGCATCTCGTGGCTCAGCGGTCCTGGCTCCGTGGCCGAGTCGTCGTCGCCGCCAACGCCGCGTTCCTGGGCGAGTGGAACATCGCGCCGCGGGCTCACCCCGGCGACGGGCGACTCGACATCCTCGACGCCGACCTCTCCCTCGGCGACCGATGGAAGGCTCGGCGACGGCTCCCGCTGGGCACTCATGTCCCGCACCCGGAGATCGACGTCCGTCGCGTCGAGGCGATCCAGGTCGACCTGGCGACCCCGACGCCCGTACGCATCGACGGGCACGACATCGGGGCCGCTCGCGCACTGAGTATCAGGGTCGAGCCCGCCGCGCTCGACGTCTGGATCTAAGCCCGACTGCGGGTCCGGTCCGGGCCTGCTCGGTAGCATGAGCCAATGGACGTCACCGAGGCCAAGCAGCGGGTCCGCGCCGAGATCGAGCGGCTCACGCCCGCCCTGCTCGAGGTGTCCCACGAGATCCATGCCAACCCCGAACTGAACTTCGAGGAGCACTTCGCCCACGAGATGCTCACCGGCGTGCTCGCTGACGAAGGCATCGCGCCCGAGCGTTCGGCCTACGACATGCCCACCGCATTCGACGCCCGGGTCGGATCCACGGGCCCGACCATCGCGGTCTGCTGCGAATACGACGCCCTGCCCGGCATCGGTCACGCGTGCGGTCACAACATCATCGCCGCCGCCGGACTCGGCGCGGGGATCGCGGCGGCCAGCGTGGCCGAGGCGCTCGGCGGGCGCCTGGCGATCCTGGGCACGCCCGCCGAGGAGGGTGGCGGCGGCAAGGAGTTCATGATCCGGGCCGGCGCGTTCGACGACGTCGACGCGGCGATGATGGTCCACCCCGCCGACCACGATCTGCGCTGGATGCAGACGATCGCGGTCCATACCCTCGATGTCCAGTACGGAGGCCAGGCAGCCCACGCTGCCGCGGCGCCCCACAAGGGACGCAACGCACTCGACGCCGCCGTGCTCGGCTACAACAACGTCGCCGCCCTCCGGCAGCACATCCGGCCCGAGGAGCGCATCCACGGCGTGTTTCACGACGCGGGGGAGAAGCCCAACATCGTGCCCGACCGCACCACGGCCGAGTGGTACGTCCGAGCCGCCAACATGGCCACGCTCGAACCCCTGAAAAACCGGGTGGTCGCCTGCCTCGAGGCGGGCGCCCTCGCCACGGGCTGCTCGATGCACCACACGTGGAACGACCCGCCGTTCCTCGACATGATCGACAACACGCCGCTGCTCGACCTCTACTGCGCGAACGCGACCGAAGCCGGCCGAGTGGTGGTCGAACCCGATCCCCAGTCGATCGTCGCCGGCAGCACCGACATGGGCAACGTCTCCTACGTGGTGCCGTCGATCCACCCGATGATCCAGGTCGCGCCCCGAGGGTGTGCGATCCACACGCCCGACTTTGCCCACCACGCCCGCAGCGAAGCGGGCGACCGGGCGGTCGTCGACGGGGCCCTCTCGATGGCACTGACGATCGTCGACCTGTGGACCGATGCCGAAACCATGGCATCGGTCCGCGACGCCCTCCCGACGAACCAATAGGCTCACGCACCGATGACGGTCTACATCGCCGAGGAGTTCACCGCCGAAGAGGCCGACATCCTCCGCCGCTACTTCACCAACCTCGACCAGCCGGTCTTCGCTCTGGTCAACCTCCCCGAGGTGGTCAAGGGCGCCCTTTTCGCCCGCTACTCACGGTCACCCCTGAGCCTGCGACGGCTCTTCCTCCAGGAGTTCGTGGGGGACCTCGACATCGAGGGCGACCAGACCATCGACGCAACGGTCGGGCTCCGCCGCGCCGAAGAGCTCTACGACAAGGTGTTCTTCGAGTACGGCGACGACAGCGTGGCCCAGCTGGGTGGCGTCCACCTCGCCTGCGAGCAGGCCAGCAACGTGCTGACGAAGGTCCTGGAGTGGGGTCGGCTCATGGCCTACCTCGAGCAGAGCACCCGCTACATCGCCTACGACCAGAGACTCGGGGGAAGGTACCGCTACTACCGCGATCCCGACATCCTGAGCAGCGCCCTCGGCACGCGCTACATCGCCGACATGGACCGCATCTTCGATGCCTACTCGAGCCTCGTGCCGCAGATGCAGGAGTTCTTCAAGGCCACCACACCGAAGGACCCTTCCGACAGCGACTTCGCCTACCGCACCGCCATCAAGGCTCGTGCCCTCGATGCGATCCGCGGGATGCTCCCGGCCTCGTCGCTGTCCAATCTCGGCATCTACGGCACCGGCCAGGCCTACGAGGCGCTGCTCCTGCGCATGCGCTCCCATCCGCTGCCGGAGAGCCGGGCCTACGCCGACCTGATGCTGACCGAGCTCCGCAAGGTCGTGCCGTCGTTCCTGAAACGAGTCGATCTGCCCGACCGCGGCGAACGCACCAGCGCCTACCTGGCGGACACACGCGACTCGATGGACGCCATGGTCGACTCGTTGTTCGGCGATGAGACCGGAGGTGTCGTCGACGACGACGTGGTCGAACTCGTCGATTTCGACCCCGAGGGCGAGATCAAGACCGTCGCCGCGATGCTGTATCCCCACACGTCGCTGTCCGAGGCCACCATCGAAGCCAGGGTGCGCGCCATGTCGGTCGATGACCGACTCGACGTCATCAAGGCGTATGTCGGACATCGCGAGAATCGCCGCCAACGTCCGGGCCGGGCGTTCGAGCGCACCGACTACCGCTTCGACGTGCTCTCCGACTACGGTGCGTTCAGGGATCTCCAGCGTCACCGGATGCTCACGATCGACTGGCAGCCGCTCTCGCCCCGACACGGCTACGTCACGCCCGACGCCGTCCGTGCAGCCGGTGTCGAAGACGAATTCCGCGGCGCGATGGAGCGCTCGGCATCCCTGCACAACGCGCTGCTCGAGGACCACCCCGACCAGGCGGCCTACGCCGTCTCGCTGGCATATCGCGTGCGCTACTCGATGCAGTTCAACGCCCGCGAGGCGATGCACATGCTCGAGCTCCGCACCACCCCACAGGGCCACGAGGCCTACCGGCGGGTCTGCCAACGGATGCACACCGAGATCGCCGAGAAGGCCGGGCACAAGGCCCTGGCCGAGGCGATGCGGTTCGTCGACCACACCGGAGAACCGACGCTCGGTCGCCTCGATGCCGAACGACGCGCCGAGGAGCGGCGCCGCCGCAGCCGCGATCTGGGCTGATACGTTTCTTGCCGCACGCGGGCGGAGCCGTAGGAGGCTCCCCGTGTACCCCCATCCCCAGAGCTGGCGGCCGCTGGCCTTGCTCAGCGCCCTCGTGAGCGCCACCCTGTTCGCCACCGCAACGGTGACCGTCGCTCCCGGCGACACACTCTCCCAAATCGCCGAACGCAACGACGTCTCGATCGACGACCTCATCGCGTGGAACGACATCGACGACCCCGATCGCATCTTCGCCGGATCGACCCTGATCGTCTCGGCCCCCGAGGCGGCGACCACGGGCACACCGAGCGGAGAGACCGGCACCCATGTCGTCACCGCCGGCGACACCCTCTCGGCCATTGCCTCCCGGTTCGGCACCTCGGTCGCCGCACTGGTGGCCGCCAACGACCTGGCCGATCCCGACCGCATTCGCGTCGGGCAACGACTGACCCTGTCGACCACCCCTGCGACCACGACCACCGTTGCGGCCCGCACGCACACGGTCGTCGCCGGCGACACCCTCAGCTCCATCGCCGAGGCCTACGACGTGAAGACCGGCGTGCTGGCCACCGACAACGACATCGCCGACCCGGACCGCATCAGGATCGGCATGGTCCTCACCATCGGGGCTCCCGCGCCCGCTCCCGCTCCGGCCGCGCCCGCAACCACGACCGCTCCGACCATCACGGAACCCGCGAACCCGACTCCCTCGACCAGCCGGGCCGCCGACGAGGTGCTGTTGACCCCGATCTTCGCCCAGTGGGCCGAGATCTACGACGTGCCCCGGGACCTCGTCGAGGCGATCGCCTGGAAGGGATCGGACTGGACGCCTGACGCGGTCGGCGCCGACGGACATCTCGGCATCATGCAGCTGAGCCCCGACACGGTCCAGCTCATCGAAGGAGGCCTGCTCGGTCGGGACATGGACGCGCTCGATGCGTCCGACGGCATCCAGATGGGTGCACGATTCCTGCGCTATCTCCTCGATCGCACCGACTCCGAGCGCGAGGCCGTCGCCGCCTGGGTGCAGGGGCTCAACGGCGTCCGGACCAACGGCGTGAGCGCTGCCGGCGCCGGCTATGTGGACGCAATCGAGGAAATCCGCCGCCAACGGGCATGAAAGGGGCATGATCCTCCTGCTGATCGCAACAAATCGGGCATCGGCGTTGCGGTAGCGGCCGCAGTGTCTATGATCCGCCGCAACATCCGAGGCGCAGGAACCATGGCTGACGAAGATCCCCCAGCAGACGACATCGAAGAACCCGACCTCGAAGAGGACGTCGTCGAAGACGACGACGACTTCGACGAGGACGACGAGTTCGCGGCCGTCGACGGCGATGCGGTTGTCGACGACGACGACGAGGAAGACGATGTCGCGGCGCCGGCGCGGCCGGCCGACGACGACGATGAGGACGACGACGACGTCGAAGCGGACCTCGATGCGATCCTGAAGGACCGCATCGCCGCCGGCGCCGACGAGGACGAAGACGAAGACGAGGACGAGGGG
>JBDQKM010000231.1:0-4908 GCA_040263275.1 Acidimicrobiales bacterium | reverse complement strand
TCCTTGGCTCTACCTGTTCCTGTGGTTCCTGCCGTGGCTGACCTACTGGCGGGTGGCCAACCGGCTCCGGGCCCTGGCCGAGCACGCGGGCATGACCCGCTCGGACGACCGCCGACTCACCACCCACCACATCCACCAGGGGTTCCTCTCGAAGCACGTGTTCCTGTCGCAGTCGATCGGCTACCACCTCGCCCACCATGTCGATTCCGGCATCCCGATGGCCAACCTCCCTCGGCTCCAGCAGGCGCTCGAGGAGGACGGCTACGTGACGGAGGCGATCACCCATCGCGGGTACTGGGCGTTCTGGCGGACCCTGGCGCAGCCGTCGGCCTGACGGCCATGTCCGCCCTCTCCGCTCGCAGCATCGTCGCCTCGACCCTGCTCGGTACCCAGCCGCCGCAGCTGCCGGGTCGACTGCTCGTCGCGTTCGCCGAGGAGTTCGGCGTCAACCCGGGGACGACGCGAGTGGCGCTGAGCCGGATGGTCGAGCGGGGCGAGCTCCTCCGCGACCCGCAGGGCGGCTACGCCCTGTCCGGGGCCCTGCTCGAGCGGCAACAGCGGCAGGAGGAGGGGCTGGCGCCGAGAACCCGATCGTGGTCGGGCGAGTGGGAGATGTGGGTCGTGCGCGGCGGTGCCCGCCGATCGGGCGACCGGGCCGCGCTGCGCACGGCCGCGACGCACCTCGGGTTGCGGGAGCGGCGGGAAGGGGTCTGGCTCCGTCCCGACAACCTTCCGGCGGATCGGCTTCCCGCCGCCCGCACGACCGTCGTCGACCAGTCCGAGCGGTTCGTCGCCACACCCGACGGCGACCCGGCGGCTCTGGCGGCCGAACTGTTCGCGCTCGACGACTGGGCGCGAGGCGCCGCCCGCCATCTGACCCGAATGGTGTCCATGGAGGCGGCACTGGAGGCTGACGAGCCCGGCTCCCTCGCCGAGGGGTTCACCGTCGCGGCCGACGCCCTGCGCCATCTGGTGTCCGACCCGCTCCTCCCCGCCGTGTTGTGCCCGACCGACTGGCCGGCCGCCGAGCTGCGGGTCGCCTACGACCGCTACAACCGGGCCTATCGGCTCCGTCTGTCGGCCTTCTTCCGCAGCCGATCTAGATTGGCCGGATGAGCGATCGCTTCTACTTCCGCCAGCTGCTCTCGGGCCGCGACTTCGCGGTCGACGACCAGATGGCCGTCCAGATGGTCAACTTCGTCTACGCGATCGGCGACCGGGAGACCGGTGAGGCGCTCCTGGTGGATCCGGCCTACGACGTCGGCGGCATCGTCGATGTCCTCGAGGCCGACGGCATGCGCTGCGCTGGGGTGCTCGCCACCCACTACCACCCCGATCATGTGGGCGGCGAGATGATGGGCATGAAGCTCGAGGGTGTCGCCGAGCTCCTGGAACGAGTCGAGGTGCCGGTGCACGTCCAGGCCGACGAGGCGGAGTTCGTGCACAAGGTCACCGGGCTGAGCGAGGGCGCGCTGGTGCGGCATCGCAGTGGCGACACGGTGTCGGTCGGCGCGATCGACATCGAGCTCATCCACACGCCGGGGCACACGCCCGGAAGCCAGTGCTTCTTCGTCGACGGACGCCTCGTTGCCGGCGACACGCTGTTCCTAGACGGCTGTGGGCGTACCGACTTCCCCGGTTCCAGCCCCGAGGAGATGTACGAGAGCCTGACCCAGCGGCTCGCGAAGGTCCCCGACGACGCGGTGCTCTATCCCGGTCACCGCTATTCGATGGCCTCGTCGGCCACGATGGGGATCACCCGCGAGCAGAACATCGTGTTTCGACCGCAGACTCGCGAGCAGTGGCTCGCGGTGTTCGGGAGCTGACCCTCAGCTGAGGTCCTGCTGCCACATGTGCAGGCAGTTGTCGCAGCTGTAGAACTCGACCTGGCTGAACCGGTCGAACAGATCGCGCCGGCCCAGGCCCATGCACTTCGGGCAGTCGGCGGTCGGCCGGTTCTCGTCGCGGAGGTCGATCTCGGGGTCGATGGACTCGGCGATCGACCCGGCCGGGAGCACACTGGTGTCGGCGATCGCGGCGGTGTCCGCGCTCTCGACGACCTCGGCCTCGGTCGTCTGGTCGACGGCGGGCGTCGGCTCGTCGGCCAGTGGCACCATCGAAAGGCGACTCAAGGGCGGGCGCGGCTTCGGCACGGTGACCGTGGGGTCGAGTTTCGGCGCGACCCTGGGCGTGGCTTCGGCAGCGGTCTCGCGGCGGGGCCGCCCGAGTCGCCAACGGGGCCGTTCAGGCTCGGACTCGTCGTAGAGGTCGGCGATCTCATGGGCATCGCCCAGTTGGCCTCGGATCGTGGCGAGTGCCTTGGCGGGGTCGGCGATGGACGATCCGGTCGGATCGCGGTCGAGAACCCGGAGGTCGAGCACACCTTCCTCGTCGATCACGAAGTCGTCGACCCGTTCCGCGTCGGTCGTCGTCCGGTCGATCGCGGCGTTGCGCAGCTTGTGCGCCAACGGTTCGTTCGGCTGATCCATGTCCTCCACCACCATTCGCCTCGTGCGGGTGAGCCACACCCGATGACCACAAACCTAGGGAGACCCCGGGGGCCGTGGCATGAGTCGATCGGCCTATTTCCCGACCAACGCCTCGAGCGTCTGCGCCGTCCAACCGGCGGCGACCCCGGGGGAATCGAGCAGTGACGCGATGATCGCCGCCCGGTCATCGCCGTGGACCTCGAGGAGCCCCCGCAGGATCGTGCCGAGGTAGGCCGCCGACGGCGGCGTCGTCGGGCGGGCATCGACCGGACGTGGCGAGGTGAAGGTCACGACCGGGATCGTGTCGATGTCGGCCAGCCGCAGCAGGCCGTCGTAGTAGCCGGCGCCGAGGGGGGTCACCACGCCCGGGACGAGGTCGGCGACTGGCACGGATTCGAGCGCGCGGCCGCTCTCCTGGGCGACCACGTCGTCGAACTGTCCCTTCGTGACGAGATAGATGCGCCCCGGTGCCCGTCCGCCCTCTTCGTGGTCCAGGAAGGCGACCCCGCCTCCGCCCCACTTCGCACTGTCGCCGAGGAAACGCACGGTGCGGGAGAACCAATAGCCGTCGGTTCGCGTCGGTGGCCGGGGGTCACGAGCCCCTCGCTCGCCTCGGGTGGCGCCCTCGGCCTGCCCACCCTGGAGGTATGCGTCGAATCGGGCGGCGAGACAGTTGGAACCGTAGGAGGCGTACCAGATCGGAGCGTCGTCGGCGAGGGCCACGATCCGCGAGGTTACGGCCCGGCGTGCGGTTGCCGGGGCGGACGCTCAAGACGCCGGCGTACAGGCCGATTGTGCAGGTGAACCGCACCTCGCCCCACCCGAAGATCTGAGGATCAGCAATGACGGACCACCCCGAATCGCACTCATCGTCCACGCCGCGTGAGCAGGAACTCGAGTTGAAGGTCGCCCGTCTGCAGGCCGAGCTCGACACCCTGCGCAGCGAGGACCCGACCGCCGTCACGGCGCGACTGCTCTCGATGGCCGCGGACACTGCCGACCGCACGGTCGCCGAGGCCCGTCGCGAGGCCGACGAGATCGTCGAGGAGATCAGCGCCGAAGCGGAGGCCCGCCGCGACGAGGCGACGCGAGTGGCCGCGGAAGCCGAGGCGATGGTCGAACAGATGCTGGCCGAGGCCGACAAGGCCCAGGAGACGGTGGATCGGGCCAACGAAGAGGCGGCGGCGATCACGGCCGCTGCCGAAGAGGAAGCGGCCCAGATCGTGACGGCCGAGCGCGAGATGTTGGCCGCGGAGGCCGAGGCGTTCGCCGAGGTGCGCAGCGCACTCGACCAGGAGCGCGAGGCGCTGAGTTCGTACCACGACTCGTTGCGGGAACGAGTCCAGGAGCTGGCCACATCGATGGTCACGTTCATGGACACCGAGCTCCCGTCGCCCACGGCGGGGGCGCTCGAGGGCGTCACCATTCCCGAGATCGACACCGCCGGGGTCGAGGCGGAGACCGACACTGACGAGATCGACACCGCCGGGATCGAGGCGGAGACCGACACCGACGAGATCGACACTGACGAGATCGATGACGCCGAGGACTCGGCGGAGTCCTCCGTCGGCACGATCGACCCCCTCGATACCCCGGCCCCGGTTGCCGAGGCGTCGGACGACACGTCGCTCGACCCGTGGGTCGAGATGCTCGAAGCCGCCATCCCTGAAGAGGACCGAATCTTGGACATGCCCGACACCGCCATCGACGAGATCCCCGCGGGCCCACCGTCGACCTTCGGCGGAGTGCCCGTGCAGGAGTCGGAGGACGACGAGGCGTTGGGCGAGAGCCTCTTCTCCCGGTCTCGGCATGACAAGGACGAGGTGCTCGGCTTCGACGACCTCGCCGCCGATGACGACGATGACGATGCCGAAGGCGACGAGGGTGACGCACCGCGTCGCCCCGGACTCTTCGGCATGTTCGGGTCTCGTCTGGTCGAGCAGACGGCGCCCGACGAGTTGGCCGAGGCGCTCGACGCCGACGACTCCGAGGACCAGGCGTTCCGCCAGTTCATCGACGGTGACGACGCTCCCGACGCGAGCCGCGACTGGTTGTTGCGCCCCGAACAGAGCTGAACCGGGTGCTGAGCGCGGCGTTCCGGGGCGACCCGGCCGAGTCGACGTCGGACGTCGACGCGCTCATCGATCAATGGACGCATGACAAGACGGCCGTTCGCGACCGAGCCGTCGAATGGATCCGGCTCGCCCATTTCGTGATGGGTCCGCTGGTGGTTGCGGGGCTCTTCCTCTCGCGGCCGGACCGGCATGAGGTCTTCGCCGCGCTGTTCTACCTCCTCGGCATGTTGGCGGTGATCGTCGTCATGCAGCGCCGCCATCAGGCGGTGATGTTGGGCGCGTTCGACCTGCTGCTCATCGGCTATGTCAGCGCCTCCGATCCGGCGGCGTGGGTGGCCCTGCTC
>JBDQKM010000230.1:0-4912 GCA_040263275.1 Acidimicrobiales bacterium | reverse complement strand
GCAGAACGCCATCGTCTTGACCGCGTGGACTCGCCAGCTCGCGGTGGATCGGGTTGCCGATCCCCTGTTCGAGGAGTTCCTCGACACCTACCTGGCCCGCAAGTCGCCGACCGCTCCCGAGGCGGGGGTCAGCTGTGCCGGGGCCGTCGGTGCGGCCCCGTCGGATCCCGACGCTGGATTCGAGGACATCCTCGCCCAGGTCTTGGATCGCTGATCAGCGCCACAGATCGAGAAGGGCGTCGTGGATCGCGCCGTTGGTGGCGATCCCCGAACCCGTCTTCCATGCGTCGGTCGAGTCGTCGCCGTCGAAGGTCGAATAGCGACCACCGGCCTCGGGGATGATCACCGCCATGGGGGCGACGTCCCAGGGGTTGGCGAGGGGGTCGATCATGGCTTCGGCCCGGCCGGTCGCCACGAGGGCGTAGCCGTAGCCGTCGCCCCAGGTGCGAAACACCATGTCACTGTCGAGCACGGCCGAGAGTGCCCGGTCGGGCCAGTAGCCGAACCCGCTGGTCATCGCGTAGGCCCCGTCGAGGGTGGGGTGGTCGCTGACCCGGCACGGCGTGTCGTTGAGGAAGGCGCCCCGCCCGCGGCCGGCCCACACGGTCTCGCCGAGCGCGGGCAGGTTGACGACCCCGACCGCGGGCCCGTGTTCGTCGACCAGGGCCAGCAGATTGCTGTAGAGGGGGACACCCTTCGTGAAGGCCTTGGTGCCGTCGATCGGGTCGATCACCCAGGTGCGGCCGCTCGTGCCGGTCGTGTCCTGGTGTTCCTCTCCCATGATGGCGTCGTCGGGGAAGCGGGCTGAGAGCTCGTCACGGATGAGGCGTTCGGCCGCGAGGTCGGCGGCGGTGACCGGTGACCCGTCCTGCTTGTGGTCGACGGCGAGGTGCTTGTTGCGAAACCACTCGAGCGTCAGTTCGCCGGCCGCCCGGGCGATCGACACCGCGGTGTCGATCAGGTCGGTGTCGACGGGAGGATGTTCAGACATCGGAGGAGATCACCTTGGTCGGTCGTCGGGCCAACAGGGCGCCGGTGCGCCGCTGCAGGAGGAATGTCATCAGCAGGGGGCCGATCACGCCGAGGCGGGCGTCGGACGTCTCGGCCGCGACGAGGAAGATGCCCCACCAGACGCAGGCGTTCCCCACACGGGTCGGCCGCCGGCCGAAGCGCCACAGGCCACGGTCGATGTCCCTTCCCTGGTTCTCGGGGACCGCGTGGAAGCGGTCGAACTGGACGTCGGCGACCGCCTCGACGAAGAGGCCGACACCCCAGATCGCCACCCCGACCACGGACGCCCAGCCGATCACCGGGCTCGCGGGTGTCATCGCGAGCATCACGGGCAGGGCGACCACGAACAGCAGGACTCCCTCGAGGGTGAGGGTGGACGCCAGCGACCGGATCGGCGTGGTGGGCGCGGGGTCGTGTCGGCTGCGCCACCCGTGGTACACGGCGAGCCGGGTTCCCCAGATGGTGACCATTGCGGTCAACAGGGCGACCCGCCCATCCTCGCCGTCGCCGATCAGGGCCGAGACGCAGACGACGACCACGAACCCGGCGCCCCAGACGACGTGGGTCAGGCCGGCCCGGGGTCGGGTCAGGCCGATGATCGAGGCCACGAGCACGACGACCACGACCCCGGCGCCCGCGCCGACCAGCACGTCGACATGGCCGCTCACGCCCGGAACTCCCGGGCGCCGGGCGCCGCCGGTGTCTTACCGTCGCGGTGCCGTTCGGTCACCCGCTGATCGATCCAGCGGTCCATGTCGATCCAGCGGTCCAGAAGCCAGGTGACGAACTCGTCCTCATCGGTCGGTACCTCAGCCCGGGGAATGCGCCAGAGGCGCACCTGAACCGGCTCGGCCAGCGGGAGGTTGGCGTGGATGTCGGCGAGGGCGCCGAACGATTCCATGCCCTCGTGGGCGACGAGGACCAGGTCGGCGTCGGGCGCACCGGCCATCAGGGCCAGCGTGCCGGCGGGTCGAGGGGGGAGCAGATGCCGGAGTGAGCGAACCGTCTCCTCCAGTTCGGGCCGGGTCTCGGCGATGCGGGTCGCCGCCCGTTCGAGCTGCGTCGGGGTGTAGAAGGTGCCCTCGGGGAAGATCACCGCCACGGTGTGGTCGTCGACACCGGTGGCGAGCTCCGTGATCCGGGCGCTGAGCGGCGAATCGGCTGCCGGGGTCCGATCGACGAACACGTGGGGCAGCCGGTTGCCGACGATGTCCATCGCCGGCGACCACTGGAGATCGTCCTTGAGGGTGTAGCGAACACGGTGGCCGCCGACGTTGCCGAAGAGCAGGACCGGGAGCACGGCGTCGGCATGGCTGGTGTGGCGGGAGAGCACGATCGAGTTGGCGCGTTCGACCTCTTCGGGATTCTCGACCACCCAGCGCAGACCGGCGAAGCGACGGAGGTTGTTGATGTGGCGGGCCCCCCAGCCGACCATCAGGCGATGGAAGCGGTCCTGGGCGAGTGGTCGATCGAGTCGACCTGCGTGGAACACGGTCATGGCGATGGCCGTCCACGCGCCGAGACCCTCGTTGCCGAGCACTCCCAGGTAGAGCACCCAGATGCGGGTCCGGCGCAGGCGCGATCCTGTGACGAGGTCGACGAGCACCAGCACGGGGAGCACCACGGGGGTGAGGGCGAGCACCACGAAGAAGGTGAGGCTGAGCACCGTGATGCTGATGGGACGGCGGATCGCCGGCCGGGGCAGATCGGCCATGTCGCGACGCTAGCGCCGGCCGCCGGGACCGAACGATGCGACGGTCGGGATCGGGCGGGGCTCGCCGACCTCTGGAATCTGACATGCGTTTCTGTGTATTTTCGTTCCATTCTGGTCGGTCACGACCGGCGAGAAGCCCCGGGTGACCACGAGGAGGACGTATGGAAGAGGCGATCGCGGTGACGGCGGCCGATGTAGAGGCGAGTCGGGATGCAGCGACGCGGGCGCTGATCGGCGCAGACCGCGCCCGCGGGCTCGCGCTCGACATCGATCGCCGGCGTTCGATGGTCGTGCACCGTCACGATGCGGCGATCGCTCGTCACGTGCCCGAGACGTGGTCGTCCGCGGCGGCGACGGTCAGCCGCGAGGAGTTGCACCACACGGTGGCCTTCTCGCTCTGGGCCGCAGGGGAGGCCTTGCGGTCGACCATCGTCGCGCTCGATCACGAGGCGGTTCGGCTCGACGGTGTCGCGTCGACCCATCGGCGTCGGGCCGACCGGTTGGCCGCGGACCTGGCGGTGGCCGAGCGTCAGGCGACGCGGTCGGTGTCGAGCACGTCGCTCGACGGATAGAACCCGCGGAAGCGACGAGGGGCCCGGAAGGGCTGCCACTGGTCGTGGTTCTGTGACAGCCGGTCGGCGATCGCGAACACCGCGGCGGGGTTGTGGCCGAGGCCGCAATGGCTCCCGTAGACCTCGATGTTCTCGGTCCGGGGCAGGTCACGGTTGAGACACTGATGCCAGCTGACTACTCCGTCGGTACGGGTGTAGATCGAGGTGGTGGGGACCGCCAGTGGCTCGCGTGCCCAGCTCGGGGTCCGGGGCACCGGGAAGTCGTCGCTGTGCCGCCGGCGCAGAGCGGCGAAGGCGACACGGGCGTTGGACTGCTCCGGGCCGGTGGTCTGGAACGGGCTGCCCAGGGTGATCACCTGGCGGATGGTCGACGGGTCGAGACGGGCCATCTCGCGGGCGAACAAGCCGCCCAGCGACCACCCGACGAGATCGATCGGACCCTTCTTGCGGTCGAGGTGGGCGATCAGGTCGATCAATCCGTCGACGATCTCGGCGGTGGGGCCGACGTTGGTGCCGAGGCCCCATCCCTGGGTGTCGTAGCCGAGGTTCGACAGCAAGAGCCGTAGTGGTTTCGTGCTGGCATCGCCGGCCATGAAGCCGGGAAGCACCAGCACATGGCGTTCGGCGCGCGCCCGCGGGAGCATGGCGGCCATCATCGGCGCGGTGGCGGCGAAGGCGCCGAGTTCGGGGGCGGCGCGGACCTCCATCAGCGCGAGGAGCGGATGCGGAGGTCGGGCCATCGGCTCATGGTGTCAGCAGGCGTGCTCCCGAACAACCTCCGGGCGAACTCGGAGCGTGGTGTCGTCGGCTCCGCGCGTCACGATCCCGGGGTCGGGATGACCATCGTGGGGAGCTCCGGGGCGGGCCCCCACGCGATCGCGGCCTTCGAGAAGCCCTGCGCCACGGCCACGGTGAGCGTCAGCTCCGCTCGTTCGGGCCGGCTCAACGCGTCACCGACGGGGAGGGGTGCACGAGCGCCGATCACGGCATCGGCCCAGCTCACCGCATCCTTCCATCGGTCCGACAGCGTGGTCGCGTCGACCTCGCCGTCGATCAGCTCGACCATCTCCTCGGTGAGACCCTGCTGCTGCGCACCTGCGAAGCGGAGGTTGCGTCAAATCCCGCAGTCGGTGATACGGGCGTTGCGGAGTCGTCCGACCTCCTTGGTCGCCTCGTCGACCACACCGTGCTGCCAGAGGCGGGCGTAGAAGGCGTCGAAGCGGTCGTTGAGCTCGGCGTCGTGTTCGAAGAAGTTCATCGAGCCCTGGGGCGGTGGGAACCTCATGTCGGGTCCGCCCCGTCAACGGCGTGCCAGGCGAGATCGGCCCGGGCCTGCGCTTCGATGGTGGCCAGGCCGATGGTGAACGCGGCTGCGGCGGCGTCGTCGAGGTGGACGCGCACGGCGGAGGCCAGTTCATCCGTCATCGCGTGCGGGTCGATCACCCACATCTCGGTGAAGGCGAGGCAGGCATCGACCGCGGGCCCGTCGGGCGCGATGGCGGGTGCGGACGGGTGCCGGCCGGCCTCCGGGGAGGCGCCGACGAGTTCGCACACCCGGAGTCGGCAGCGTTCGAGCAGGCCGGGATCGACGCGGCCGTCCCACACCCCGTCGAGG
>JBDQKM010000229.1:0-4926 GCA_040263275.1 Acidimicrobiales bacterium | reverse complement strand
CCTGATCGCCGCCATCCTCGCCCTCGTGGGCGCGGCATGCGGATCCGATGCCGCCTCGCCCGCCGAAGCGCCGTCCCCGACGAGCGCCGACACGCTCACCCGGTTCGGACCCGCCCCGAGCGTGCCGGACGGCCCGCTCGACCCGTCGGTCGCGGCCGACCTCGACCGGGTCTTCGACTCCATTCCGACCGGCATCGACACGGACGCGCTCGCCCGCCTCGGGAGTTCGGGCGATGCCCGGGTCGCGTGGCTGCTGAGCGACATTCTCCGTTTCATCCGCCCGGGAACGAACGAGAGCGAGACGACGGTCCGAGCCTGGGAAGCCGTGACCGGGACGGCCGCTGACGGCGACGGGTCCGACTGGGGCAACACCACCGACCACCTCATCGCCTGGGACACTCCCGCCCCGCCGGGCTATGTCGAGTGGAAGCGCCAGCTGTTCGAACTGGTCGAGCCGGGATGGATTCCGTTCTTCGAGGACGTCGAGGCCGACATCGACTGGCGCCTGGTTTCGTGGGGTGGCGTGCTCATCGACGACCGTCCGGTCGACCGGACCGACGTCGGCTGTCCGCAGGGCTGCATCCCCGCGCTCAACGACCCGGCACTCACCGATGCCGAAGGCGGCGACTGGTACGCCGACGACGCCATCGTGTTCGGCCTGGAGGTCGACGGTGAGGCCGTGGCCTTCCCGAAGAACATCATGGAAGTGCACGAGATGGTGAACATGACGGTGGCCGGGCGCCGGATCGGCATGCCCTACTGCACGCTGTGCGGCTCGGCCCAGGCCTACTTCACCGACGAGATCGCCGAGGGCGTCGATCTCGGCGAACACCACACGTATGAGCTCCGCACCTCGGGCCTCCTCACCCGCAGCAACAAGGTCATGTACGAGTTGCACACCCAGTCCGTGCTCGACACCTTCACTGGGCGGGCGGTCAGCGGCCCACTGCGCGAACTGGGCGTGGAGCTGCAAGCGGTCACGGTACGGACGGCCACATGGGGCGACTGGAAGCAGGCACATCCCGACACGGGCATCGTCGCCAAGGACGGGGGCATCGGACGCAGCTATGCGCCCGATCCGCTCGGTGGCCGGGACGACAACGGCCCGATCTTCCCCATCGGTGACGTCGACGCTCGCCTCCCGGTGCAGGAACCGATCGTGGGAGTGATCACCCCTGGCGGACCGGCCGCCTTCCGCGTGGGCGCCCTCGAGGCCGCCCTCGCCGACACGGGCGACACCATCAGCTTCGGCGGGGTGACGATCGCGACCGACGGCGCCGGCTACACGGCGACCGGCCTCGACGGGCAACCGCTCGCCGCCCACCAGGCCTTCTGGTTCGCGTGGAGCCAGTTCCACCCCGACACCGCCCTCTGGGACGGCGGTGGGTGACGCGTCCGGGCCTTCGCAGACGTCCACCCGCCCGTCACCTGAAGTTCAGACACCCATGCCCGGAACGCAAAGGTCGCGACACACGTCCGCCGTAGCGTGCGTTCGCCGGTGACCGACGGGTCGGCCGACACCACAACAGATCTCCGGTCCGGGTACCCCTCCACCCATTCGGGCCGTGAAGCCACAGTGGAGGCGCGGCGAGTGCGCCTCCACTGTCTGGCCTCTCCACGGAAATCAGATCAGGGGCGGCGGTCCCGGCCGCGGAGCCGCTCGATCTCGCGACGATCTCGCTTGGTCGGGCGGCCCGCCCCGCGCTCGCGCCGCGCGAAGACGGCCTCACCGGGCCGGTCGAGCGGCACCGGCGGCGGCGACCGGTCGTCGATGCACTCCGCCGCCCGGGGCGCGGAGACCCGTTTCTCGATCGGCTCGACGACGACATGGACCAGCGTCCGGTCGCCGCGCCGGGCCGTCACCACATCGCCCACGTCGACCCGGGTGGCCGGCTTCGCGGCGACGTCGTTGACGAGGACGCGGCCGTCGTCGCACGCGGCCGATGCCTTCGTCCGGGTCTTGTAGACCCGAACGGCCCAGAGCCATTTGTCGACGCGAACAGCCATATCCGAGTCTGACAGTATGTCGTCATGCTCGACACCGACCCGCCGCCAGGCTCCCATCACGTCAACGATCCCCGGTGGCCGAGCCGGGTCACGGTGGCATGCGCGAACTTCTCGACCGCGCCTCGAGACAAGGCCGGCAGCGTCGACCACCTGATCGCGGTGGCCACCGAGGCCGCCGACCGGGGCGCCGACCTCGTGGTCTTCCCCGAACTCGCCATCAACACCTGGGGCCACTGCGAGCCGTGCGCGGCAGCCCACGCCCCCTGCGACTGGCACCTGTCCGAAGCCGAGATCGCCGACGGCCCTTCGGCCCAACGCATCGCCGAGGCGGCCGCCTCGGCGGGCATCCACGTGATCTACGGCTTCGAGGAGACCGGCGACGCTCCGGGGGTGATCCACAACAGCGCCAACCTGATCGGCCCCGAGGGACTCATCGGCACCTACCGCAAGCTGCACCTGGGCATCCCGCTCGAGACCGACCGCTTCACGCCGGGCGAAGAGCTGCCCGTCTTCGACACGGCGCTGGGACCCGTCGGCATCTCCATCTGCTACGACTTCTACAACAACCCCGAGCTCAGCCGGCTCCTGTGCCTCAAGGGGGCCCGGTTGTTGGTGAACCCGACCGGGCGGTCGGATCTCCCCCACGCCCGCGAGAACCTCACCCACGCCACCCTGGTCCGGGCCCAGGAGAACCTCGTCTACGCCGCCTCGAGCAATCGGGTGGGCGACACCCACGGCGGCTCCACCTGGGCGGGCGGAAGCGTGATCGGCGGGCCCGACTTCCCCGGATTCGGTACCGCGCTGGCCACCGCGGGCGCCGAAGAGGACCTGATCGTGGCCGAACTCGACTTCGACAAGGCGGCCCGCTGGCACGACTGGCTCCCGTGGACCGAATGGCGGATGGCCGAACAGCGTCCCGTGACCGAACTGGTCCAACGAGAGTTCGCGGCCCTTCTCGCCGACGGGTAGTTTCGGGCCCACGCAAGGGGGGTTCCCATGGAAGTACCGCTGACCATCGCCGATCACCTGCGACGCGCTGCGCTCGTCTACGGCGATCGGATCGGCATCATCGACGAGGCCGACCAACCGGCACCGTCGCTGGGCGAGCTCACCTACCGACGGTTCGAGGAGCTCTCCCGCGGTCTCGCCGCCGGGCTCGACGACCTCGGCCTCCCATTGGGGGCCCGTGTGGCGATCGTGTCGCAGAACTCCGCTCGCGTGCTGGTCCACCTGTTCGGCACGAGCGCGTTCGGTCGCGTCGCCGTGCCGATCAACTTCCGGCTGAGCCGGGAAGAAGTCGACTACATCGTCCGCCACTGCGGCGCCGAGGCCCTCATCATCGACCCCGAACTCGAGGCCACCCTCGGCGACATCGACGTCCCTCACCGCTTCATCGCCGGCGAGGAATCTGACGCCCTCTACAAGATCGGGGCCGAGCCGCGAGCCTGGGAACCCTCGGAGTCGGCCACCGCGACCATCAACTACACGAGCGGCACCACGGCCCGACCGAAGGGCGTCGAGATGACGCACCGCAACCTGTGGATCAATGCCGCCACCTTCGGCTGGCACACGGGGGTCAGCGATCGCGACGTCTACCTCCACACCCTCCCGATGTTCCACTGCAACGGATGGGGCATGCCGTATGCCATGACAGCCATGGGTGCTCAACACATCGTCCTGCGCAAGGTCGACGGGGCCGAGATCCTGCGCCGGGTCGAGCAGCACGGGGTGACGATCATGTGCGGGGCACCGGCAGTGGTCGCCGCCGTGCTCGACGCGGCGGCCGATTGGGACGGCGAGATCCCCGGTCGGGGACGCGTCCGCATCGTCGTTGCCGGCGCGCCCCCGCCGACCCGGACGATCGAACGCGTCGAGACCGAACTCGGTTGGGAGTTCATCCAGATCTACGGCCTCACCGAGACGGCGCCGCTGCTGACGATCAACCGCACCCGCGCCGAATGGGACGATCTGAACCCGGCCGAGCGGGCGAGCAAGCTCTCCCGCCAGGGCACCCCTGCCGTGGGCGTGACGATGGCGACAGCCGCCGACGGCGAAGTGCTGGCCCGCGGCAACGTCATCCTCAAGAGCTACTGGGACAACCCCGAGGCGAGCGCGGAAGCGCTCGCCGACGGCTGGTTCCACACCGGCGACGGTGGCTTCATCGACGACGAGCACTATGTGAACCTGCAGGATCGCAAGAAGGACGTGATCATCAGCGGCGGCGAGAACGTCTCGTCCATCGAGGTCGAGGACTGTGTCTTCTCCCACGAGGCCGTCGCCGAGGTCGCCGTCATCGGAGTGCCCGATGAGAAGTGGGGCGAGACAGTCAAGGCCCTGGTCGTGCTGGCACCCGGCGCCAGCGCCGACGAGCAGGAGATCATCGACCACTGCCGCGAGAAGATCGCGCACTACAAGTGCCCCACGTCGGTCGAGTTCCGCGACGAACTCGCCCGCACCGCGACGGGAAAGCTCCAGAAGTTCAAGCTGCGGGCTCCCTACTGGGAAGACCAGGACCGCGGCATCAACTGAGCGGCGTCACGACGGCGGCGGGCCAGGCACGACCCAGCCGACGCCCTCGACGTGGCGGGCGTTGCCCGGCGGTTCGCGAGGATCGTCGGGGTCCATCACCCAGCCGTGACCGTCGACCCATGTCGGGGGTCGCCACTTCGGGACCTCGTTGTCGGGCGCCGGTTGCGCGACCGGGAGCCGGGCGAGCGCATCGAGGTCGTCTCCGTCGCCCGTGGTCTCCCCAGTCCATGCCGGAAGGTCGGCGGCTCCCGGGGGTTTCGCCCGCGTCGGCAGGGTCGGCCGGGGGATGACCGGCGCGGCGTCGAACGCCGGGGCCGGAGACCGTGGTGGCGCCGCCGGCGGGGGCGATGCGCTCTGTGGTGGCGTCGGAGGGGGCGCGAACGCCGAGGG
>JBDQKM010000228.1:0-4954 GCA_040263275.1 Acidimicrobiales bacterium | reverse complement strand
GGCCCGCATCGACCTCGGCGCGGCCGGAGAAAGTACGGGTGCCTGACCCCGGGGTCAGGCACCCGTACTTTCTCCGGCCGCGCCGAGGTCGATGCGGGCCTGGAGGAGGGCGAACTCCTCGGCGAGGTCCTGGGTCCGGGCTTCGACGCGGGACAGCTCGTAGGTGAGGTGCACCGTCGTGGCGAACAGCAGCGAGACCGCGGCCAGGAGGATGGTGTTGGACGGCGTCTCGATCCCGAGCAGATCCGACACCGACTCGACGATGCTCGGCACCGCCGCCACCGGCAGCAGTGCCACGGCCACGATCGACCACAGCAGTGCGTATTTGCTCTTCAACACCCGCTGGCGCACCAGCGAGTAGATGAACAGGACCGTCAGGATGAGGACGCTGGAGAAGACGAGATGCGCGGTGGTCGACATGTGCCGAGGCTAGCCAGCCAGTGGACGGCGATCGCCGCCGCCACCACGATCGCCACCTCGGCCGGCGCCCGGAACCGGGGGATCCCGTAGAAGAGCACGCCGATGAGCGACACGTGAAGGATCGGGGCCAGCATCAGCCACCGACCCCAGCTGCGCCCGACCCGCCAGAGACCGATCGGCACCAGCAAGAGGGCGAGATACAGCGCACCGATCGACAGGTGCGAGGCCCACGCCTCGCGGCCTTCCTGCGTGTTCAGCTGCGCCGTGGCCAGGGGGCGGTACACGCTCCACAGCCGCCCGAACCGAGCGGCCATCACCCGCGGTTGATCATCGAGATTGTCGCCGATGTACTCGATCGCCCGCTCGCGCATGACCACCGAGTCGACGCTGGGGTCGGTGTCGTCGAACCGCGACGTCGCGTCGATGAACTCCTGGGGGGCCAGCCAGAAGCCGAGGCCGCCGCCCGAGTAGACGGCGTCGTTGTTGGCGCCGACGAGCACGAGGCCGTCGCCGTGCGACATCAACACGGGCTCCTCGAACCGCACGAGATTGGGCACGACCCACGGCGCCAGGAGGACGACGACGGCCACACCGGTGGCGACCGTCCGGGCGATCCGGGTCCGCCAGTCCGGATGGCTGATCCACAGCAGCGGCAGCACCACCAGTGGCACGAAGAGCAGCGACTCGGCTCGAGCCAGCGCCGCGAAGGCGATCCAGCCGCCGAGCCCGAGCGCCAGCTGCAACGAGGGCGCCTCTCGGTAGCGAGCAGCCCAGTAGAGGGTGCCGGCCACACCGAGCACTGTGACCGATTCGGCCATGACCAGGCCGTCGTTGATCCAGAGTCCGGGGTAGACGGCCGCGATCACCGCGGCGGTGAGCCCGACGGCGCGGCCGGCGATCTTGCGGGCGAGGAGCCCGATCACCACGATCACCGCCGCGCCGACCGCACACATGATCAGGCGCTGGCCGAAGAGATGATCACCCCGACCGCCGGGGAGGAACGAGGCCGGCGCGGCCACGATGGCGGTGAGGGGCGGATGGTCGGCCGCGTGCGCCGCAGCCTCGGACGCCTCGGCGAGACCCACCTGCACAGCGATGTCCTGCCAGGGGGTGACGAAGCCCTCGCCGGCCGCCAGCGCGTCGGCCGCCCGGGAGTAGAAGAACTGGTCGCCCGGGAAGATGTCGGTCGAGCTGAGGGTCTGGTCGTGCTTGGCGAACGCCACATAGGCGACCCGGCCGACGAACCCCACGGCCGCGATCACGGCCAACTGGGCCCGAAACGACGCAGCCGTCCAGCGATCACGGATCCTCGTGACCACCGACTCCGACGGGGTCGGGTCGAGCAACGGGCGACGCACGAGCCCCTGGCGGCGCTGACCCCAGCGCTCCACGACGTAGTAGCTCGCCACCGACACGACCATGGTCGGGACCGTCGCGATCACGAGATAGCTCCAGAAGTCGGTGCCCGCGTAGTCCCACAGGGCGGTCTCGCGCACCGCACCGAAGAGGTCGGCCAACGGCTCGACCGGGTGCACCACGAACACCATGTGCCACAGATAGACCGAGTACGAGATGGTGCCGAGCCACTCCATCGGACCGCTCTGCACGAACGAGCGCAGCCGCGACCGCTGCCCGGTCCCGAAGACCAGCGGGAAGAGCAGACAGAAGCCGATCGCGCCGTACACGACCTGCCGCGCGATCTCGCGCGGCCACGAGGCGGACTCGACGCCGAGGGCAAGTCCCATGTGCTGCGACACGATCTGGAACAGCACCGCCGCGCCGATCCACCAGTAGCCCGCCGGGCCACCCCACCGCTCGAGTCGACGGCGGATCGGGTCGTCGGATCCGAACCCGACCCGGGCAACGGCCAGCCCCATCCCGATGGCGAAGTAGTCGAGCGTGCCCGGCAGCCAGAGCACCTGTGATGCCGTCCACCGGGTGTCGAGGCTCAGCACCCAGATCCGGAAGAACACCGAGAGCAGGTAGCAGCAGGCGACGAAGACGAGGAGACCGTTGCGCCGCGCCACCCGGTCGCGGTCACGGAGCCAGGGCCGCAGGAACCGGGCCATCAGCGGCAGCGCCGCGTAGAAGCTGATCTCGGTGGCAAGGCTCCAGGCCTGCGGCATCGGCCCGATCGAGTGGGTGGGCCAGTGGATGTGGACGAGAAGGTAGGTCGTGAGCGCGCCGGTCACGTCGACGAAGGCCTCGCTCGTGAACGCGACGATCAGGGTGAGCGCCACCCAGAACGCGGGATAGATGCGCAGGGCCCGACGCCAGAGGTGCTCGAGGGCCGGCCGCAACGCGGTGTCGTCGAGCACCGACGCGGCGATCGGTCGGAAGAGGAGGAAGCCGGAGAGGGCAAAGAAGACCGGCACGCCGATGTCGAGGCGGCCGAGATACCCGCCCCAGGTGTCGTGCCGATAGGTGGCCGCCGACTGGAACCCCACATGATGGAAGACGATCGCGAAGGCCGCGATCGCCCGCAGTCCGTCGAGTCCTCGGACGCGGCCGGTGTCGGCGGAACGGGAGAGGGTTGTGGCGGCGCCCATCAGGCGGAGAGTCTACGACTCGCCGCGCGACCGACCGTCAGCCGTGGACGTTCCAGGCGAGCAGACCCTCGGCACTCAAGGCCGGGCCGGTCTCGATCTGGCGCCGAATCCGCTCGCGGGGGCCCGGGCGGGCGAAGAGGAACCCCTGCGCGATGTCACATCCCAGCCCACGCAAGAGTTCGAGTGTGCTGGTGTCCTCCACCCCTTCGGCGACCACTCGGTGACCGAGGTTGTGGGCGAGGTCGATGATCGACCGGGCGATGATGTAGTCGTTCTCACGGTCGAGCATTCCGGAGATGAACGACTGGTCGATCTTGATCTCGTGGATCGGAAGCCGGCGAAGATGCGTCAACGACGAGAAGCCGGTGCCGAAATCGTCGATGGAGATCCGCACCCCCTGGGCATGCAGCGCCTCCAGCACCTCGACCACGGCACGATGGTCCTCCATGATCTCGCGCTCGGTGATCTCGAGGATCAGCCGGTCGGCCGAAACCCCGGCGGCGGCGAGCCGGACCGCGACCGCGTCGGGAAGGGTCCGGTCGTAGAGATTGCGGACCGGCACGTTGACCGCGACCCGTTGACCGGGCCAGTCCTTGATCGTGTCGAGCGCATGGTCGAGCACGGCGAAGGTCAGGTCGGCGATCATTCCCGACACCTCGCAGAGCTCGAGGAACTGGGCCGGCCCGAGAAGACCGAGTCGGTGGTGCTGCCACCGGGCCAGCGCCTCCATCTCCTGCACCCGCCCGGTGCGCAGGTCGACCTTCGGTTGGAACCACACCCGCAGCCCGTCGTCGAGCAGATGCCGGAGCTCACCCATCAGCGTGAGTCGGTCGAGCGAGTGTCGGTCATCGTCACGCGCGTAGAGGCGATAGGAAACCCCGGACCGCTTGGCGTCGTACATCGCGATGTCGGCCCGCTGGAGCAGCACATGGGCGTCGTCGCCGTGCGTAGGGCCCACCGACCCGCCGATCGACGCCGTCACCTCGACTTCGATGCCGCCGAGTTCGACCGGCTGCTTCACCGCGGCCGCCACCCGCTGTGAGATCTCGAGCAGATCGGCTTCGGCCGCGCCGCTGACGACGACCGCGAACTCGTCGCCACCGAGCCGGGCGACGGTGTCGACCTCACGCATCATCTCGCTGAGTCGAGCGCCGACCGTTGCCAACAACTCGTCGCCGTAGGCGTGGCCGAGCGTGTCGTTGATCTCCTTGAACTGGTTCAGGTCGAGCAGCAGGAGCCCGACGCCGGTGCCGTCGCGGCGCATCACCGCGAGCGCCTGGGTCAACCGGTCGAACAGGAGGGAGCGGTTCGGAAGCGAGGTCAGCGGATCGTGGAAGGCCTGGTGGCGGATGAGCTCGGTGGCGTGCTTCCGGTCGGTCACGTCCGTGAACTGCACACCGATCGCCTGATCGGGAAGTGGCACCATCTCGTAGTCGAAGGTCCGCATCCCCGACGGCGTGGTGATCTCCACGTCGTCACGATCGGCCACCCGGCCCGTCATCTGGACATCGTCGAGATCGGCCCGGATCGACGGGGGGAGCCAGGGGGCCAGGCTGCAGAGGTCCGCGCCGGCGGCGTCGGCGACGTCGATGCCCGAGAGCTCTGCGAACGCGGGGTTGACCTGGAGGACGACGGGTTCGCTCTCGATCGACGGCCTCGCGGCCAGCACGAGCAGCGGCTCGGCCTGGTTGGCCACGACTGCAGCCAGCCGGTCGACCTCCACGCGAGCGGCGGCCTCCTCCGCGATGTCGAGGATGACGCCACGGAGGTAGTGGCGGTCGGCCACCTCGACCGAGCGCACGACCTCGCGGACCCGCAGGGCCTCACCGTCGGCCCGGCGCAGTCGCACCTCGCGCACGGCGCGCCCGTCGATCTCGGCCAGGTCGGCCACATAGCGGTGGAGATCCAACGGATGCACCCGCTCGGCGACCGGGAGATCCCGCCATTCCGTCACGGAGAACCCGAGCAGCTCTTCGACCCGGCCG
>JBDQKM010000227.1:0-5069 GCA_040263275.1 Acidimicrobiales bacterium | reverse complement strand
TCGGCTGGCTCGGCGTGCTCCTGCTGCTCGTCGGCACCGGCTTCGAGACCGATCTCGGACTCATCCAGCGGCTCGGCCGGGCGGCGTTCTTCGTCTCGGCCGGCTCGTTGATCGTCCCGGCCGCAGCCGGTTTCGCGGTCGGCTGGTTCATTCCCACGACCTTCGTCGGCGACGACACCGAGCGCTACATCTTCGCCCTGTTCATCGCCGCCGCGCTCTCGATCTCGTCGTTGCCGGTGATCGCCAAGATCCTGTCGGAGATGGGCCTCATGCGCCGCAACTTCGGCCAGCTGACGCTCGCCGCCGGCATGGCCAACGACGTCATCGGATGGATCGGGCTCGGCTTCATCGCCGGCCTGGCCCAGGCCGGCGGCGTGAAGCTCGACAAGCTGGCCTTCACGGTGGTCGGCGTGACCGTGTTCTTCGTGCTCGCCTTCACCATCGGCCAGCGGGTGGTCGACGCGTCGTTGCGCCGCGTGCGGGCCAACGGCGGCGATGCGTTGTCCGGCCTCACGGTCGTGCTGATCACGGCGCTCTCGTTCGGCGTCATCACCCAGTGGCTCCATGTCGAAGCGGTGCTCGGGGCGTTCATCGCCGGTGTGATCCTCGCCCGGTCGCGCTTCGCCGATCACGAGCTGATCCGGCCGCTCGAGACGATGACCGCAGCGATCTTCGCGCCGATCTTCTTCGCCACCGCCGGACTCCGGGTCGACCTCGGCCTTCTGGCCGACGGCGAGACCATCTTCTGGGCGATCGTGGTGGTGCTCGCCGCGTCGTTCTCGAAGTTCTTCGGCTCGCTCGCCGGTGCCCGGCTCTCGTTCATCCCTTCCCGCGAGGGTCTGGCCCTCGGCGTGGGCCTCAACGCCCGCGGCGCGCTCGAGATCGTGATCGCCACCGTCGGCCTGTCGCTCGGCGTGCTCAACGATCGCTCCTACACCGTCGTGGTACTGATGGCGATGGCCACGTCGATGGCCGCCCCGCCGATGCTGCGGCGGGTATTGCGCAACTGGGAGGGCACGCCCGAGGAGCGCCGACGCCTCGACCTCGAATCGCAGCTGGCGGCCAACACCGTGGTGCGCGGCGGGCGGGTCCTGATCCCGACGAGGGGCGGCATGTCGTCGCTGTTGGCCGCCCAGGTGGCCGATCTGGCCTGGCCCGACGACACCGAGGTCACACTGTTCACGGTCGGAGACGGACCGGCACCCGACCTGACCGCCCACTTCGCCGTGCTCCATCACGGCAACCCCGAACACGAGCAGGTCGCCGGCGACGACGTGGCCGAGACGATCCTGGCCGAGGCCAGACTCGGCTACGACGCGATCGTGGTCGGCACGGGCGACAAGGCCGGCGCGCTGGTCACCCCCGAGGTCGACGAACTGCTCCGGCGGAGTCCGATCCCCGTCGTGATCGTGCGCTCGGCCCACGACGCCGGCGGTCGGCTGCCCTGGGCCTTCGCCCGCGCCGTCGTGCCGGTCAACGGTGCCCGCTCGTCACGACCCGCCCAGGAGCTCGGCGCCTACCTGAGCGCCAGGATCGGCACCCATCTCCACCATCTGCACGTCACGACCGAAACCGCCACCCGCTTCGAGACCATCCTCGGTGAGTACCCGGTGCCCCGGTCGCCCGGGCGGGGAATCCTCAACGAGGCGGCCGCGTTGGCGTCGACGGCCGGAGCCAACTTCTCGTCACGGGTCGAGCACGCCACCAATCCGGGCGAACAGATCGCGACGACGGCACGGGAACTCGATGCCGATCTCGTGATCGTGTCGGGGACCAGCCGCACCAACGACGGCAACCTGTTCGTCGGCCACACGATCCAGCACGTGCTCGACAACACCGAGAGCACCCTGATCGTCGCCCTGACCCCCGAGACGGCGGGCACCGACGACCAGGCGGCCGCCGAATCAGCCGTCGAGTCGAGTCAACCCGCTCACTGAGCCGGACCTCGGCGCGGGCCCAGCAGACGAACGCCGAGTAGCGAACCGACGAGTCCGCCCGTGCTCGAGAGCACGAGATCCCCGATGGTGTCGCCATAGGTGAGGGCCAGGCCGTCGGCCCCACCGATCCCGTCCTCGGACACCAACCACTCGAGCGCCTCCCACCCGACGATGGCGAGTGCGCCGAAGCCGTAACCGAGCAGCAGGGCGTCGCGCCGGTCGTCGACATTGCGGAAGCGGAATGCATGGAACGCGGCCACGAGCAGGATCCAGTTCAGGAAGTGCAGTACGTCGTCGGTCGATTCGGCCGCGTCGTAGATGCCGAGCAGGTTGCCGAGCGTGTCGAGGAGGAAGGGCGCGGCGAGCAGGGCATCGACGACGTGTGGGTACGGCTCCCACCGTCGACGCCGGGCGAGCAGCGGCACGAGCACGGCACTGGCCAGGAAGATCGGTGCCCGAGCCGGCATGGCCTTGCCGTCGAGATGGTCGAGGGGAACGAGCAGCGCCACGGCGAAGGCGCCGAACAAGGCCGCCTTCACGGCGAGGTTGGCGCGGCGCGCTCCTGGCGTCGGGTCGAGCGACCGGACACCGGTGGTCACCGGGTCACGCGGTCCCCGCGTCGCCGATGGCGGCGACGAGCGCAGCGGCACCTTCGTCGATCTCGTCGGCCGACACGTTGAGCATCGGTGCCATCCGGATCACGTTGCCGTAGAGCCCGCCCTTGCCGACCAGCAGACCTCGCCGGCGGCAGGCCTCCAGCACCTCCACGGCCCGGCCCGCATCGGGCTGGGTCGATTCGGGATGCACGAACTCGAGCGCCTGCATCAGACCCTTGCCCCGCAGTTCGGCGATCCAGGGCGTGGTATCGACCACGGGGGCGAGGTGGTTCACGAGCCGCTCCCCCATCGCGAGGGCATTGGCCTGCATGCCTTCTTCCTCGACCGCATCGAGTGTCGCGAGCGCGGCCGCACACGCCAGCGGATTGCCGCCGAAGGTCGAGAACGAGGTGGCCTCGATGGTGTCCATGATCTCGGCGCGCGCGACCACACCCGCCAGGCCGACACCGTTGGCGACGCCCTTCGCGAACGTGAGCATGTCGGGCACGACGCCGTGGGCCTCGTACCCCCAGAAGTGCTCGCCGGTACGACCCCACCCGGTCTGGACTTCGTCGCTGATCAGCAGGATCCCGCGGGCGTCGAGTTCCTTCTGGAAGGCGCCGAAGAAGCCGTCGGGTGGTGTGGCGAAACCGCCGACCCCCTGGATCGGTTCGGCGATCAGACAGGCGACGTCTCCCGCCGACACCATGTCGAGCACTTGGGCGAGGTCGTCGACACACGCCTGGGTGAAGGCCGCGTCGTCGAGATCCCGGAACGGGCTTCGGAGGCGATACCCGCCCTGGATGAAGGTGACGTCGAGTCCCGAGATCGACGTCGACGACCAGGAACTGTGCGACGTGATCGCCTGGGCGGTGAACGAGCGCCCGTGGTAGCTGTTGCGCATCGCGAGCACCTGATTGGACTTGCGATACGACGTGGCCAGCAGGAGCGCGGTGTCGTTGGCCTCGGTGCCCGACGCCGTGAAGAACACCCGCGCATCCGGGATGCCGGAGAGGGCGGTGATCCGCTCGGCGAGCGCGATCATCGGCTCACTGAGATAGAGCGTCGTCGTGTGCATCACCTTGGCGGCCTGCGCCTGCACGGCGGCGACGACCTTCGGGTGGGCGTGGCCGATCATGGTGGTGAGCACGCCCCCGAAGAAGTCGAGATAGCGCTCGCCCTCGCCGGTGAAGACATAGCTGCCTTCGCCGTGATCGATCGAGATCGGCTCGGCGAACATCGGCGAGACGAACGAGGGCAGGCTTGCGCGGTAGCGGCTCAGGAGTTCACGGTCCATCGTGGCGAACTGTACGCCCCCGTCCGATGCCGCAACAGGACTACGACCGCCCCGCCCTCAGGTGACGGCCGAACGCGCCTCGGAGTAGCGCTCGTGCACGCCTGCTTCCACGATGCGGGCCAGACGCTCGATCGCCGTGTGGAGGTCGACGAACGACGTCGTGAGCGGCGACAGGCCGAGCCGCACATTGTCGGGAGCCCGGAAGTCCGGCACCACCCGTCCCACCTCGATCAGCGCCTGGGTGATCCGCCACGCATCGGGGTGGGCCAACGCGGCGTGCGCGCCGCGGTGCGCGGGGTCCTGCGGCGTCGCCCATCCGAACCCGAGCGGGGCCAGCCGATCCGCCCACCGGTCGGCCGCCACCGCCACAAGCTCCCGCCCCTTGGCCGCGACGGCACTCATCCCCGCCTCCGCGACGAGGTCGACACCCGGCTCCATCGCGGCGAGCGAGAGGATCGGAGCGGTGCCGACCTGGAACCGGCGGATCCCGCCGGCGGGCGCATGGTCGAGCCCGAAGTCGAATGGCGCGGCATCGCCCCACCAGCCCGTGATCGGATTGTGCAGCTGGTCGATGAGGTCCCCTCGGACGAAGAGGAAGGCCGGCGAACCCGGTCCGCCGTTGAGGAACTTGTAGGTGCAGCCCACGGCGAGATCGACGTGGGCCCCGCCGAGGTCGACTTCGATCGCGCCGACGGCATGGCTGAGATCCCACAACACCAGGGCGCCGGCGTCGTGGGCGGCGGCCGTGACCGCGGCGAGGTCGTAGGTGTAGCCGGATTTGAACGCGGTCAACGAGAGCGACACGAGGGCGGTGTCGTCGTCGATCGCGGCGAGCAGGGAGTCGACCGGCCCCTCGACCCCGTCGGACTCGACCACCACCAGGCGTCGCCCGGCCCGGGCTGCGACCCCCGCGAGCACGTGGACGTCGGAGGGGAAGTTGAGATCGTCGGTGACCACCGTTCCCCGATCGGGGCGGAGTTCGAGCGCCGCGCCGGCGAGCTTGTGGAGGTTGGTCGTGGTCGACTCCGACACGATCACCTCACCGTCGGCCGCGCCGATCAGCGGCGCGATCTTCTCGCCGATCCGGTCGGCGAGGTCCCACCACGACTCGTTCCACGACCGGATGAGCCGCTCGCCCCACTCGCCGTGCACCACTTCGTCGACTCGGGCCGGCGTCGCGTTCGGGAGGCGTCCGAGGGAGTTCCCGTCCAGATAGAGCAACTCGGGGTCGCCGACCCG
>JBDQKM010000226.1:0-5074 GCA_040263275.1 Acidimicrobiales bacterium | reverse complement strand
CGGTGGCGGTGGGGGAGGAGGAGGGTTGGACGCCATGAGTTCAGGGTAGACCTGTGAGGGGGGTGAGCGGTCGCCGCGGTCCCCGTCTCCTGGTTGATCGGCAACTACGGTTCGCAACGTGAATCGTCGATGCGCTCGCCCCGGCTGTGGTCGTCCGGCCACCACCACCCTGTCCTACGCCTACGCCCAGCGCACGGTGTGGCTCGACGACCTCCACGCCGAGGACTCGCCCGCCAATCACGACCTCTGCGCTCCCCATGCCGATCGCACCCATCCGCCGAAGGGCTGGGATCTACGGGACCGACGCGAGCTCTCGCCGGTCCACCGCCTGCGCTACGCCGGATAGTGGCCGGGTCCGCGTCGGTGCCGGCCCCGAGCTGGCGGGTCGTGCTCGCGGTGGTCGCGCTCGCGACCGGGTTCGTGCTCGGTCAGCTGATCGGCGGGGGCGTCATCATCAGCGGGGGATGGGACTTCGATGTCGCTGCCACCCCGGGGAGCGACATCGGTCGCGTCGCCGGCCAGTACGGCCTGGGGCTCGCGCTCGACCACAACCGCATCCCGATGCTCGTCCTGCTGGCGGTCAACGTGCCGATGTGGGCCGGGTTCATCGGCATTCCCTTGCTCGCCGCGAAGTTCCGCGACCTCGACTGGCATCGTGATCTCGGGTGGGCGATGCGGCCGGTCGACGTCGTCGCCGGACTCGGTGTCGGGATCGTCACACAGCTGCTCGTGGTTCCGGCCGTCTACTGGCCGCTGGCCGATGCCATCGACGCGGAGGACCTGGAGGAGCCCGCTCGCAACCTGATCGCGCTCGCCAACACCCCGGTCGACGTCGCCGCCCTGGTGCTCATGGTCGTCGTCGGGGCGCCGCTGGCGGAGGAGATCGTGTTTCGCGGGTTGCTGTTCCGCGGAATTCTCGACATGGAACACGCCTCCCGCGTGGCACTGCCGCTCGCCGTCGTCGCCTCGTCGGCGATCTTCGCGGCCTCGCACCTGCAAGCGCTGCAGTTTCCGGGGCTGTTCGTGATCGGCACCATCGCGGCGCTCGGGATGTATCGCACCGGGCGGCTGGGCACGGCGATCTGGATCCACGTCGGGTTCAACGCGACCGCGGTCGTCGCCGTGCTCCGTGAGATCTACTGACACCCTCAGCGGTCGAACCGCCCACGTATCGTGAGACTTTCCCCTGCCATTCCTCAACGCCCCGTGCTCCGCGCCGAAGGAGGAGCGACGGACGACGTGGGGATTGATGCAGATGTCGAGTTCGAATTGCCCGGGGTGCGACGCCCCGCTCGTGCAGATCACCATCAATGTCGGCGCCGGGGAGCGCACCCTCTGCAGCTGTGCCAAGTGCGACCGTCGGTGGTGGCAGGTCGACGGCCGATTCACCAATCTCGACGGCGTGATCCACGACCTGGGCAAGCCCGAGGCTCCTCGCTCACGCTTCCGTCGCTGAGCCCGACGCGAAGCGTCACCGAAAACCCGCTCCCGGATGGCAGCATGGGGGCGCCATGACCACGTCCACCCCCGCGCGGCCAGACGCATCGCCTCCCCAGACCGCGCGTCCCCAGACAGCGCGTCGTCGGACAGTGCGTCGCCGATTCGACCGTCGCACCCTGGCCAGTGCCGGGATCGTCACCTTCGTCATGGTCTTCCTCGTGTGGACGATGTCGCCGTGGGCGTGGTTCGTCGACTCGACGCCCACGGGCGGCGACATGGGCGCCCACGTCTGGGCTCCGAAGTTCCTCCGTGAGGAGCTGCTGCCCAACCTGCGCCTGACCGGTTGGTCGCCCGACTGGTACGCCGGATTCCCCGCGTTCACCTTCTACATGATCATCCCGTCGCTGGCGATCGTGATGGTCAACGTGGGTCTCGAGTTCTCGATCGGGCCGCTCGACATCGACCGCGACTTCTACGCCTTCGTGGGTCTGGTGCTCGCGGTGAGCGAGCTGACCCGGCGCCTGCAGGTCGATCGAACCGTCCGTCGCACCCTGATCGGTGCCGCGGCGGCCATCAGCATCGCCCTCTCGTGGCGTTGGGACGGCCAGCTCCGCGACCCCGAGAGCATCCTGCCCTGGTCACCGATCGAACCGTTCACCTACAACGACGCGTCGATGGACCTCGCGGTCGCCGGGATCCTGCTGCCCGTCGCCGTCGGGTCGCTGGCCCACCATCTCGCCCGTTCCGCCGGTCGCCGCCGGGGGTTCCTCACCGCACTGGCGGTCATCGCCTGTGTCCTCGTGGTCCCGATTCCCTACGGCGTCGCCATGAAGATGGTGGCGATCTCGGGCATCGTGACGTTGCCGCTGGCGGCGTTCGCAGCAGGGCGCCTCGGCGGGCTGGCCTTCCCGGGGCCCGCCCTGCTGTCGGTGATGACACTGCCCTTCCTCTTCGACCGCTCGTTCAACATCTACGGCGGCAACGTGATGTCCACCATGGCCGGCGAGTTCGCCTTCTCCATGGGGCTGTCGATCGCCGTGCTCTACATCGGGTTCGCGGTGCGGGGCATGCGTACGGGTCGGAGCCGGGTCGTGGCGGGAGGGCTGCTCGCGCTGGCGGGTCTGACCCACCTGTTCGCCGCCTTCTTCGCCCTCGTGGTGACCCTCAGCCTCTTCCTGCTGCGTCCGGGGCGGCGCGAGTTCTCGTGGCTCCTCGTCGCCGGCCCGGTCGCCGGACTGCTCTCGGCGTTCTGGGTCCTGCCCTTCTACTGGAACTCGAAGTACCTCAACGACATGGGCTGGGGCAAGGAACGCGAGTACGTCAAGGCCCTGTGGTCCCGCAGCGGCAACTTCGGTGGACAGTCGTTCCTCGTCAACGAGCCGGTGCTGCAGGTCTTCATCGTGCTCGCCGTGATCGGCGCGCTGATCTGCGGGGTCCGTCGGGTGCGGCTCGGCATGGCGCTGACCCTCACGGCCGGCATCTTCGCGGTGATCTTCCTGCTGCTGCCCGAGGGCCGGCTGTGGAACGTGCGGATCCTGCCCTTCTACTACCTGTCGGTGTATCTGTTGGCGGGCATCGCCCTGTCGGAGATCTTCCGCTTCGTCGCCGACTTCCTCCGCAGCGCCGACGACATCAGGCACCGGCGGCCGACGGCGATGGCGGCGATTCCCGCCGCACTGGCCGCCGTGGTGATCATCTCGGTCCTCGCCTTTCCCCTGCGCTCGTTCCCAACGGGGGTGGTCTACACCGACGAGAGCGGCACGGAGTACGGGCTCGAGTACCTCGACCTCGGCACATCGTCGCTCAACCTCGGGCCGGGCTGGATGCGCTACAACTTCACGGGCTACGAGGCCAGGGCCACGGCCGACGAGTACCGCCACCTGGTTGCCACGATGGACGAGGTCGGGCGCCAGTTCGGCTGTGGTCAGTCGCTGTGGGAATACGACGGCGAGCGGCTCGGGGGCTACGGCACGCCGATGGCGCCGATGCTCCTCCCGCACTGGACCGACGGCTGCATCGGCTCGATGGAGGGGCTCTACTTCGAGGCGTCGGCCACCACCCCCTACCACTTCCTCCTGCAGTCCGAACTCTCGGCCGGGCCGTCGCGGGCGATGCGCGACATGCCTTATTCGTCGCTCGACGTCGCCAAGGGGGTCGAGGGTCTGCGGACGATGGGCGTGCGCTACTACATGGCCGCGACCGAGACGGCCGTGGCCCAGGCCCGCGGCGTCGACGGCATCACCGAGATCGCCACGAGCGGGCCGTGGGTGATCTTCATGATCGACGGCCAGTCGGTGGTGGAGGGACTCGACCACCTGCCGGTCGTCGTCGACGGTGTCGACGCTGGCGGCGAGGAGTGGCTCGTGCCCACCGTCGCTTGGTGGGAGAGCGGTCACGACACACCGCTGATGGCCGCCGACGGACCCGAGAGTTGGCCCCGCTCCAGCATCGACGGCGTGCTCGAGGCCGAGGAAGCGGCGTATCTCGAGTCCTACGAGGCGGCCCGACTCGCCGCCATCGAGGCGCAGCAACCCGAACCAGAGATGCGCGAACACGAAGACCGCGTGCGCGACATGCGCACGCTCGCTGCAGCCTCCCCCGAATGGCTCGAGCGCGTCGAGAGCGACGTGGCCGTGGTGACCGACATCGAGGTCGACACGATGGCGATCCGGTTCGAGGTCGATCAGGTGGGATTGCCCGTGTTGGTCCGGGCGAGCTACTTCCCGAACTGGGACGTCTCCGGCGCCGATGGCCCCTACCGGGTCGCGCCGAACCTGATGGTGGTCATCCCCACCGACACGGAGGTCGAGCTGACCTACGGACGGTCGGGCATCGAACTGTTCTCCCTCGGCCTCACCTTCGGCGGCCTACTGCTGGCCTTCCGCAGCCGGCGGTTCCTTCGCGTGGAAAACGACCACGGAGCCGCACTCTGGGATCTCACCGGAGAGGACGAGGTGTTGCCGTCGGCCCACGCCGTACTCGCCGACACCAAGGCCGGCGTGATCGGTCGGGAGGAACTCTCGGAGCTGTCGGCCGACGTCGCCGTCGTGGAACGAGCCGGCCTCGGCGCCCTCGGGGGTTCGCTCCTGCTCATGGGCCTGTCGGTGCTCCTGTTCCTGGTGGCGGTGCTGGCGGTCGACGGCCTGGTTCCGGGCGGCGACCGGATCGGACCGTCGTTGGTGGTGTGGGGCCCGGCCGTGGTCGGCCTCGTCGTGTTCGCGTTCGCAGCCCTGCCGCGCCTGGCCCGCACCGTTCGGCTGCGAGTGCAGGCGCTCGGTCCGGCCCGGATCGTCGCAGAGATGCGGGCCGAGTCCGAGGGTCCGGTCGGCGAGGACGACGAGAGCCGGTGAGCGACAGGGCACGGAGCTCCACCTCGGGGCGCTTCGCTGCGGTCGGGGTCATCGCGACCGCCGTCGACTACGGCCTGGCGGTCGCGCTGACCGAGATCGGCCTCGCGAGATTCGTCGCCGATCTCGTCGCCCTCGTCATCGCCGCGGTGGCCTCGCTCGTCCTTCACCGGCAGGTGACGCTGCGAGGCGACCAGCTCGACCGCTGGATTCGTCAGCCGCCGGTGTTCTTCACGGTTGCCGCTGTGGCCGGCGCCATCGACCTCGCCCTCTTCGTCGGCTTGGGT
>JBDQKM010000225.1:0-5079 GCA_040263275.1 Acidimicrobiales bacterium | reverse complement strand
GTTGCCGTCGCGGCGGCCGCCGGCTGTCACGTGAGTCGCATCGACGGCAGCGAGCTGCGCTACAACCAGCGCGACCCGTACCTCCCCGACCTGCTCGTGTGCCGTCCGGAGCTCGCCGATGCCGCCCTCGAGGCACTCGCCTCGTTCGAGGGCTGACCCGCACCCCATACTGAGGGGGTGACCGACTCCCCCTCGATGCACGACCCCTGGAGCGTCGATCCCGACACCATGCGCTGGCGCCGCGGTGTGCCCGGGCTGCGCCGCGCAACCCGCCGCCGTCTCCCGGCCCTGATCACCCCGTCGCGCCGTCCTCCCGGACGCCGCGCCGTCACCGTCGTCCGCCATGTCGGCGGCGCGCTCGCGACATGGGCAGTCACCGGTCGACGTCGCGGCGGCAGCGACTCGAAATCCGACCTGTCGCGTCGCCTGCGAGAGGCTGCCGAGACGCTGGGGCCGACCTACATCAAGCTCGGACAGATCATCTCGAGCGGTGAGGGCATCTTCCCCGCCGAACTGGTGGCCGAATTCATCAAGTGCCGCGACCAGGTCCCGGCCGAGGGGTTCCATGTCGTCCGCGAGGTCGTCGAACACGACTTCGGCGCCCCGCTCGAGTCGCTGTTCTCCTCGTTCGATCGGACACCGATCGCCGCCGCGTCGATCGCTCAGGTCCATGGCGCCACGCTCCTCGACGGCACCGAAGTGGTCGTCAAGGTGCAGCGGCCCTCCGTCGACGAGCTCGTGCACGACGACCTCCGAGTCATGGCCTGGCTCGCACCGATGCTGGTCGGGCGGATCCCGATCACCGCCTTGGCCAACCCACCGGCGCTCGTCGAGGTGTTCGCCCACACGATCAGCGAAGAGCTCGACTTCCGGGTCGAGGCCGACAACATGCTCGACGTCGCCCGGGTGTTCGCCGAGCTCGGACAGGACCAGTTCGTCATCCCCCGGCCCCATGCCGAGCTCGTCACGCGGCGGGTGCTCGTCATGGAGCGCATCCACGGCTTCAACTTCGACGATCTCGACTCCTATGACCACCACGGGGTCGACACCCACGCGGTGGTCCGGGCCGGGATGATCGGATTCATGGAGGGCGCCCTGATCCACGGGGTGTTCCACGGCGACCTCCACGGGGGCAACCTCTACGTACTGCCCGACGGTCGCACCGCGCTCCTCGATTTCGGCATCACCGGTCGAATGAGCGAGCAGCGCCGACTCGCCTTCGTCCGGTTGCTGATCTCCGGGATGATGAACGACCCGTTGGGTCAGCTGGCTGCGCTGCGAGATCTCGGCGCGCTGCCGGCCGACACCGACCTCCAGGCCGTGGCCGACGAGCTCGGGTTCCTGGGCGAGCCCGTCGATCCCACGACCATGACCGCCGACGAACTCGTGCTCGAGCTGCAGCGGGTCATCAAGGCGCTCCTCGGCTACGGCGCCCGGATGCCGAAGGAGCTCATGCTCTTCGTCAAGAACATGGTGTTCCTCGACGGTGCGATCGCGCGCTTGGCTCCCGATCTCGACCTGTTCGCCGAGATCGCCCACATCGCCGCATACTTCGCGACCACGCACGGGGAGAACCTCGCCGCCCAGGTCGGGATGGATCCCGAGGTCTACGAGTTCGACCCCGACGGCGTGCGGGCGGCGTTCGGAGTCGACGAGACGGTGGAGTCGATGACCTACCGCGAACTCCAGGAACGTCGTGAGCTGATCCGCAACCGGCTCCGCGCGCGGGGCTGACGCGCTCGCTACGTTCGCGCGTCTCGAAAGGAACTCCCATGCGCCTCGTCGTCGCCGAGTGCACCGTCGACTACGACGGTCGTCTCCAAGCCCACCTCCCCGCCGCGACGCGGCTCGTGATGGTCAAGTCCGACGGCTGTGTCGCGGTCCATGCCGATGGAGGGGCCTACAAGCCGCTCAACTGGATGAACGCGCCGAACCGCCTGATCGAGGACCGCGAGGAAGGGGTCTGGACCGTGACCAGCTCCAAGGGCGAGGTCCTCACGATCACCTTCCACGACATCATCAGCGACTCGAACCACGAGATGGGGGTCGATCCCGGCCTCCAGAAGGACGGCGTCGAGGCCCACCTCCAGAAGCTCCTGGCCGATGATCCGACGTCGATCGCGGCCGGCTTGCGGCTCGTGCGACGGGAGTACCCGACCGACATCGGGCCCGTCGACCTGATGTGTCGCGACGCCGACGGACTCGCCGTTGCGATCGAGGTGAAGCGGCGGGGCGAGATCGACGGGGTCGAGCAGCTGACCCGCTATCTCGAGTTCCTCAATCGCGACCCGATGCTGCGGCCGGTGCGGGGCATCTTCGTCGCCCAGGAGATCAAGCCACAGGCGAAGGTCCTCGCCGGCGACCGCGACATCGGCTGCGTCGAGGTCGACTACGACGAGCTGCGGGGCATCGAGTCGCCCAACCTGAAGCTGTTCTGAACGGGCCGGCGGTTAGATTCGCCCCAGCCGTATGCGACTCATTCCCCCCATGAGGCCGTTCACCACGACCCGCGTCATCGTCCTGCTGTTCGTCGTCGCCGCGGCCGCCTTCGTCGGGCGTTTCGTGTGGGACGACGTGATCAGTGCCCACGACATCCCCCGCGGAGTGGCGGTGGCCGGTATCCCGGTCGGCAACACCGACCGCGACACGGCGACCGAACGCCTCGCGCCGCTCCGAGCCGACGGCGACGCGACCGTCACCTTCGCCGGAGAGAGCCGGACGGAGTCGTTGGCCGACTGGGGCGTCGTCCTCGACACAGAGGCCACGATCGACGCAGCCGCTGCCACTCGTGGCGGGTTCCCCCTCCGCTTCCTGCGCTGGGGGGCGGCGGTGGTCCGAGACCGGACCATCGAGCCGGTGTGGACGGTCGACCGGACGATCCTCGAGTCGCACTTCGGAGCCGACTCCGACGATCCGGATGCGCTCGAGATCGAGCTGTCCGTGGCTGCGATCCGGCTCGTCGAGGGCCGCTTCGAAGCAGTCGCACTCGAGTCCCTGCCGGTCGCCGACGTCGACGCGCTCGAAGCGGCGTTGCTCGAGGCGGTCGGGAGCAGCACGACCCCGGTCATCGAGGTCCCCGTGGCCGGAGAACGGCAGGTGGAGGGCGACCCCGGCCTCGCCGACGCGGCCAACCGGTTGACGGCCCGATCGCTCGAGATCCGGCTCGCCGGCCAGCTGGAATCGCACGTGATCGAGCAGTCCACGCTGCGCGAGTGGCTCGTGGTCGGCGATGTGACGAACGAGGACGAACTGGCATTCGATCCCGCCCGGGTCCAGGCCACGCTGCGGGAGATCTACCCGACGGTGGGCGTCGACGGCGTCGACGGCGTGCAGTTCGTGGTGGGGTTCGATGCCGAGCTGTATCTGCTCGGCGCGCTGCCCAGTGCCGAGTGTTGCGCCGCCGACAGCGCCGAGCGACTCCTCACCGCGGCGCGGGCCGGCCACGAAGCGGGCACCGACGACGCGATCGTCGTCTTCCCCGTCGAGGAGAGCGATGCCGAGGGCTTGGCCTGGGCCGAGGATCTCGGCATCACCGAACTCGTGGGCGAGTTCACCACCTACTTCGCCCCGAACCAGACCCGCAACATCAACATCGCCCGCATCTCCGAGCTCACCCGCGGCGCGATCATCGAGCCGGGCGAGACCTTCTCGATCAACGACTATGTCGGCCGCCGGACCATCGAGAACGGTTTCGTCTCGGCCGGCGTGATCAGCAACGGCGTGTTCAGCAGCTCGGTCGGCGGTGGCATCTCGCAGTACGCGACGACGTTGTTCAACGCGGCCTTCTTCGCCGGGCTCGACTTCGGGGAGTACCAGAGCCACTCGATCTACATCGATCGCTACCCGTTCGGCCGCGAGGCCACCGTCTCGTTCCCGGCCCCCGACCTGCAGATCGTCAACACCACGCCCTATGGGGTGCTCCTGTGGCCGACGACCACCGACGACTCCATCACGGTGCGCCTCTACTCGACGAAGTGGGTCGAGGGCGCTCAGACCGGACAGACGCAGCGCACCGAGGGCACCTCGTGCACCCGCGTCACCACCGAGCGCACCCGGACCTGGGTCGACGACGGCCGTACGGAAGTCGACACGGTCACCGCCCGGTACCGACCGGAGGGCGTCAACTGCAACGGCACCTCCACCCGGCCGACCACCACCACGGTGCCGCCCTCCACCACCACCTCGACCACGGTCCCGACCAGCGTTCCCTGACGGGGGCGTCCCTAGACTGCGGCCATGACCGGGGTACTCGCCGACGAGCGCATGAGCGATGTCGACGCGCTGGTGTGGAACGTCGAACACGCACCCCGCAACCGCACGACCATCGCCGCGCTCGCCCGCTTCGCCGCACCGCTCGACCCCGTCGAACTCCGGCACCGCGTCGACCGCGCGAGCCGCGTCCTCCCCCGGCTGCGACAACGCGTCGTCATCGACCCCCGAGCGATCGCCGCGCCGCGCTGGTCGATCGATCCCGACTTCCGCGTCAGTTTCCATCGCCGACCGCTCCGCCTCGATGGCGGCGACGAGCGTCGCCTGGCCGACGTGGTGCGGTCCCTGCTCATCCAGCCCTTCGACCGGTCTCGGCCCCTCTGGGAGTTCACCCACATCACGGGTCTCGACGACGGAGGCGAGGCATTGCTGCTGAAGTCCCACCACGCCGTGAGCGACGGCGTCGGCGGTGTGGAGATGATGCTCGAACTCTTCGACCTCGATGCCGAGGCCGAGCGACCGCCCCTCCCCCCATCGATCGAGCCGGACGACGGCGCGGCGTCGCCCTCCCCGAACGACGAGTTGGTCGCCGCGCTCGCCGGCCTTCGAACCGCCCTCGACACGATCGCCGGGTCGCGATCGTTGGCCGAGGTCGTGGACGACGCGCGCTACGTGGGTGAGGTGGTCGGTTCGGCCGCTCGCATGTTCCGGCCCCGCCCTGCGGCCGGCGTGCCCTCCGCTCGTTCGGACGATCTCGAGGCCCGGTTCTTCTCGGTGCCCCTCGACGATCTCAGGGCCGCCGGTCGGCGTGTCGACGGCACCATCAACGACGCGTTCGTCAGCGCCGTCGCCATCGGCATCGGTCTGCAC
>JBDQKM010000224.1:0-5092 GCA_040263275.1 Acidimicrobiales bacterium | reverse complement strand
GTGATGGCGAGACGGGGAGGCACGCCGTCGAGCACCACGCCGACGCCGCCGCCGTGGGACTCGCCGAAAGTGCTGACGCGGAAGAGCGTGCCGAAGGAGCTGGTCATCGCCCGAAAGTGTACGGCCCAGCGACGTGGCGACCGGTGCTATTGCGTCGGCTCACTCGTGGGGTTCGACGTCGATGAGGCCGCGAGCGTCGACTGCCCGCCGGCGCACGGCATCGGCCGAGGCGTCGTCGGGGGCATCGTTGGCCTCTCGCTCGGCTCGGACGCGGTGCTTCCACGCCGCGATCTCCTCGGCCTTGTGGTCGTCGTCCCAGCCGAGTTCGGCCGCCATGAGGTCGGCTGCGGCGTCGGCGACCATCGTGCCCCGGGCCTCGGTCTCGATCGAGATCCGCAGCCGTCGGGCGAGCACGTCCTCGAGATGCAGGGCACCCTCGTGGCGGGCGGCATGGACGACCTCGGCCGCGAGGTAGAGGTCGCCGAGCACCGCCGACAACGCCGGGTCGGCGGCGGCGATGTCGAGGACGTCGTCGATGCGGCTGCCATGGCGCCACAGCAGCCGGGTGACGAGGGCCTCGGGAAGGTCGTGGGTGGTTGCCAGTTCGCCGGCTCGGCCGGCCCAGTGGTCCCATCCCTCGCTGCCCACGACGGTCACGTCTTCTGTGCAAGACGGAGGCACCGGTCGACCGAGGCCCTCGGCCACCATGTCGATCGTGTCGGCCGCCATCACCCGATACGTGGTGTATTTGCCCCCAGCGATCGAGATCAGACCCTTCACCGGCTGCGCGACCGCGTGCTCTCGGCTGAGCTTCGCGGTGTCGTCGGCCTCGCCGCTTACCAGTGGGCGTAGCCCGGCATAGACACCGACGATGTCGTCTTCGGTGAGCGGCCGTTCGAGGGCCGCGTTGGCCTGCTCGAGGATGTAGTCGATGTCAGCCTGCGACGCGGCCGGGTGGGCCCGGTCGTAGTCCCAGTCGGTGTCGGTCGTGCCGATCAGCCAGTGGGCGCCCCACGGGATGATGAAGAGCACGCTCCGGGGAGTGCGGAGGACGATGCCGCTGTCGCTGTCGATGGTTTCGCGCGGGACCACGATGTGGACACCCTTGGCCGCTCTTACCGAGAGCCCGGCCGGTCCGGCCATCTCCTGGATGTCGTCGATCCACACCCCGGTCGCGTTGACGACCTTCCGCGCCCGGCAGGTGAACTCCTCGCCGGACTCGAGATCGGTGAGCACCGCGCCGACCACCGTGCGTTCGTCGGCCTCGGGGTCGAACACGAGGTCGCTCACCTGCGTACTCGTCGAGATGGCGGCGCCGTGGCGAGCCGCGGTGCGGGCGACGGCGAGTGTGTGACGGGCATCGTCGATCTGCGCGTCGGAGTAGAGGATGCCGCCGATCAACGAGGAGCGCTGCAGGCCGGGCACCAACTCGAGCGCGGCCTTGCGCGACAGATGGCGATGACGGGGGAGCGGGTTCTTGCCCGTCCAGGCCAACAGGTCGTAGAGCAGCACGCCGGCGCCGTAGTAGAGCCGCTGCCAGATGCGGTGCGTGAGGGGAATGAGGAACGTGACCGGACGGACCAGGTGGGGGCAGACGCTTCTCGTGAGGAGGCCACGCTCGTGGAGTGCCTCGCGCACGAGGGCGAAGTCGCGTTGTTCGAGGTAGCGGAGGCCGCCGTGGAGCAGCTTCGAGGACCGGCTCGAGGTGCCGCTGGCGATGTCGCGCTGCTCGACCAGGGCGACGCTCAGGCCCCGGGTCGCGGCGTCGAGGGCACACCCGACACCGGTGATGCCGCCGCCGATGACGAGCACGTCGAACTCCTCTTCGCGAAGCCGTTGGAGGTCTCGTACTCGTTGCTCGGGGCCCAGGGAGCCCGGCACCGGCGAGGCGGACGTGGGCGAGGTCATGCTCGCAGCCTACGCTGCGTATCCATGGCCGGGACCGTGAGCGAGAGCTCCTTCGACGCAGTGAACTTCGCCACGATCTGGGAGGGCATCGCCGACGCCCTTCCCGACAAGCCGGCCACGGCCCACGGCACCGCACTCCACGACTGGGCCACCTTCGAGAACCGGTCGGCCCGCCTCGCGGGTGCCCTTGCGGGGGCGGGCATCGGCGCCGACGACAAGGTCGCCCTGTTCCTGTTCAACGGTTTCGAGTACGAAGAGGCCCAGTTCGCAGCGTTCAAACAGCGCGCGGTCCCGTGCAACGTCAACTATCGCTATCTCGCCGACGAGCTCGCCTACCTCCTCGACAACGCCGACGCGAGGGTGCTGTTCTTCGACGGGTCCCTGGCTGATCGTGTCGAGGAGATCCGCGACCGGTGCCCCGGCGTGGTGCTGTACGTCCAGGTCGGTGGGGGGCCGTCGATCGATGGCGCGGTCGCCTACGAAGACCTCATCGCGGGCAATGAGCCGGCCGCCAGGATCCCGCGATCGGGCGACGACCTCTGGTTCCTCTACACCGGCGGCACGACGGGCAACCCGAAGGCCGTGATGTGGCCCCACGACCAGATGATCGCCAACATGGCCGCCCACTACGGAGTGCTGGACCGGGGCATCCCGGCCACGGCGACCGAGGCGGTCGACGGTGCCGTCGAACTTCATCGGCGCAATCGCACGACCCGTCTCCTGGCCGCAGCGCCGCTGATGCACGGCACCTCGGGGATCAACGCCCTGCACACGCTGACGCAGGGAGGCATGGTCGCCACCCTCGCGGGTCGGAGCTTCGATGCCGACGAGCTCTGGACCACCGTGGCCCACCATCGGCTGACGATGCTGACGATCGTCGGCGAGGCCTTCGCCCGACCCATGCTGGAGGCTCTCGACCGAGCCGAAGCCGCCGGGCGCCCTCACGACCTCTCGAGCGTGTTCCAGATCATGTCCTCTGGGGTGATGTGGTCACAGGAGTCCAAGCAGGCCTTCCTCGCACACAAGCCGATGACCCTGATGGACAGCCTCGGGTCGAGCGAGTCAGTCGGTCAGGCCCTCCAGATCACACGCAAGGACGAGAAGGTGGCGAGCACCGGCCGATTCTCACTCGGCCCCACCACCCAGGTCATCACCGACGACGGACGAATGGTCGAACCCGGCTCCGGAGAGATCGGGCGGCTCGCCAACCGCGGCGCGAACCCGCTCGGCTACTACAAGGACCCGGAGAAGACCGAGGAGACGTTCCCCACCATCAACGGGATCAGATGGTCGATCCCCGGCGACTACGCGACGGTCGACGCCGACGGCACGATCACCCTGCTCGGCCGCGGATCGGTGTGCATCAACTCCGGCGGGGAGAAGATCTACCCGGAGGAAGTCGAGGAGGCGGTGAAGACCCACCCGGCCGTGGCCGACTGCAATGTCGTGGGTCTTCCCGACGACCGCTGGGGCCAGTCGGTCAACGCGGTGGTTGCCCTGCACCCCGATGTCGTGGTCGACGACGACGACATCATCGCCCACGCCCGCACGCAGATCGCCGCCTACAAGGCACCGAAGCGGATCCTCCGCACCGACAGCTTCCTGCGGAGCCCCAACGGCAAGTCCGACTACAAGTGGGCGAAGGCCGAGGCGGAGAAGCTCGCGGGGCGGTAGCTCACAGCTCGAGCAGTGCCTGCTCGACCACCTCAGGCATCGCCGGGTGGATGTAGTACTGACCCGTCGCCATCTGGTCGACGGTCAGCCCGAAGACCATGCCCTGGATGAGTTGTTGCACGAGGGTCGGAGCCTGCGGGCCCATGATGTGGGCGCCCAGCAGCCGGCGTGACGTGTTGTCCATGATGACCTTGCAGACGCTCTCGGTGTCCTCCATCGCCCAACCGGCTGCCGCGGACCCGTACTCCTGCAGGTGGGCGGTGTAGTCGAGCCCCTGCGCGATGCACTCCTGCTCGGTCAGACCGACCGAGCCGATCTGTGGGTGGGCGAACACCGCGGCGGGGATGTGGTCGTGGTTCAGCGTCTGCAGGTCGTCGGGATACGTGATGTTGTGGGCCACGACCTTGGCCTCGTGGTTGGCGACGTGCTTGAGCTGCACCGGATTGCTGATGTCGCCCAGGGCCCAGATCCCGTCGACGTCGGTCCGGCCGTGGCCATCGGTGATCACATACCCGGCATCGTCGAGCGTGACGCCCGTCTCGATCACGCCGAGCTGATCGCCGTTGGGGGTCCGGCCGGCGGCGACGAGCAGGCGATCGCCCCGGAGCGTCGTGCCGTCGCCGAGCTCGAGGACGACGTCGCCGTCGGCATCGCGTGCGACCGAGCGTATGTCGGCGTTGTAGTGGGTCGGGTAGCGGCGGCCGTAGATCTCGGTCATGCGGCGACTGATGTCGTGGTCCTGATCGCGCAGCATGGCGTCGCCCCGGAGGACGTAGGTGACGTCACTGCCGAGGGCACCGAAGACGGCACCCAGCTCGGCGGCGATGTAGCCGCCCCCGAGCACGATCAGCCGTTCGGGCAGCGTGTCGACCCGCATGATGGTGTCGGAGGTGTCGAATCCGACCGTGTCGATGCCGGGGATCGACGGCACGTTGGCGCGGGCCCCGGCTGCGAGCACGATCGTGTCGGCGGTGATGACCTCGTCGCCGACCTGGAGTTGCTTCGGGCCCACGAAGCGGGCGTCGTGGGCGAACACCGAGACGTGGGGAAGTCCGCGTCGGTAGTCCTCGCCGCCGGCTGCGATCGGATCGATGCGGCCGAACACGCGATCTCGGATGGCGGGCCAGTCGGCTCCGTCGAAGCGGGTGTTGACCCCGAACTCGGGGCCGCGTCGCGCGTAGTCGGCGAGTTCGGCGGCGAACACGAACATCTTCGAGGGAATGCAGCCGACGTTCAGGCATGTACCGCCGAAGAGCCCCCGCTCGACCAGGGCGATGTTCCAGTCGTCGTGCTCGGGCCCGATGATCGAGTTTCCCGAGCCCGCGCCGATGATGATCAGGTCGAAGCGTTGCACGGGCGCAGGCTAGCTTCGCCCCATGATGCAGCGGTCTGTGGGTGTGCGGTTGGTGGTGGGCATGGTCGCGCTCGCGACACTCGCAGCGGCCTGCGCCGGCGACGCCGGCTCCGGCGGGTCGACCACCACCGTGACGGCCACCGACGAGGGCGATCC
>JBDQKM010000223.1:0-5103 GCA_040263275.1 Acidimicrobiales bacterium | reverse complement strand
CCGTCGACGGTCGGTTCGGTGAGGAACTCCAGATCGTGTTCGACCCGGCCCGCGGCAACACGATCCAGGTGGTCGAGAACGCCGTCTTCGAGAGCCTGCTGCCCGCCGATGAGGCGACGAGCGGGTTCTTCGGTGTGTCGCAGGAGCCGTTGCGTGAGTCGATGGGCGTGTTCGGCGCCGCGCCCGCCGCGGTGCGTGAGTTCGGCAGCGTGTTCTCCCTGATCACCACAGGGATGTGGGACACGCTCACGGGCGGCGCCCTGCCGACGTTCGTGTCCGACACCCTCTCGGGCGATGTCGACACGGTCCACGACGACATCACATCGACCGACGCCGGTGAGCGCGAGATCGCCAGCCGGGCCCTCGACGAGGGCAACCCCGACGAGGAGCGGATCATCTCGATCTACGGCGCGGCCCGGGTGGGCAGCCAGATCACCGACCAGGGGCTCGACGGGGCGCTCGTCTTCATGGCGTTCCTCAACATCTCGGTCGGCTTCCTCAACCTGTTGCCGCTGCCGCCGCTCGACGGCGGTCATGTCGTGATCGCCACCTACGAACGTCTGCGCTCGTTCGGCGGCCGCCGCCACGAGGTCGACTACAACAAGGTCATGCCGGTCACCTACGCCGTCTTCGTGCTCCTCACCGGCTTCGGTCTGCTCGCGATATTCCGAGACATCATCGACCCGATCAACATCGGGTAGCCCCTAGCCTCGGCGGCAATGGAGTTCACACAGAGCTTTCCCCGTCGTGAGACCCGCCAGATCATGGTGGGCGACGTGCCGGTCGGCGGTGGTGCGCCGATCACCGTGCAGTCGATGACCGTCACCAAGACGGCCGACCACGAGGCCACGCTCCAACAGATCTACGCCCTCGCCGCGGCCGGCGCCGACATCGTGCGCTGCACCTGCAACGAACCCGAAGCGGCCGAGGGTCTGGCCCGGATCATCCCGCGGTCACCGGTGCCGATCGTGGCCGACATCCATCACCAGTACCGTCGGGCGCTCGAGGCGCTCGAGGCCGGTGTGCACTGCCTGCGGCTCAACCCCGGCAACATCAAGAACCCCGAACACATCAAGACCGTCGCTCGCGAGGCGAAGGACCGCAACGTGCCGATCCGCATCGGCGTCAACGGCGGGTCGCTGCATCCCGATCTCTACAGGAAGTACGGCGACAAGGTCACGCCGGAAGCGATGGTCGAGTCGGCCCTCCAGGAGATCGCCTACTTCGACGAGGTCGGATTCGATCTCATCAAGATCTCGGTGAAGGCCTCCAGCGTGCCGCTCATGATCGAGGCCTACCGTCAACTCGCCGAGGTGACCGACCACCCGCTCCACCTCGGTGTGACCGAGGCTGGTCCGCCGCCCATCGGCACGCTCAAGGCGACCGCGGGCATCGCCACACTCCTGGCCGAGGGCATCGGCGACACGATCCGGTATTCCCTGACGGCCGACCCGGTCGAGGAGGCGAAGGCCGGACGCCAGCTGCTCGAGGTGATGGGGCTCCGCGAGCGCAAGAACGTCGATCTCATCGCCTGTCCGAGCTGTGGTCGGGCCGAGGTCGACGTGTTCACGATCGCGCAGGATGCGATGACCGCATTCGGCGAACGGGAGATCCCGCTGCAGGTGGCGGTCATGGGCTGTGTGGTCAACGGCCCGGGCGAAGCACGCGACGCCGATCTCGGCATCGCGGCCGGCAACAAGCGGGGCCATCTCTTCGTGAAGGGCCAGAACGTGATGGTCGTGCCCGAGGATGAGATGGTCGACACCCTGGTCGAATGGGCCGAGTTCATCCACGAACACGGCGCCGATGCCGCGCTGGAGCGGGCCGCGGCCACCAAGGACGCGGCGAAGAAGGCCGCCGAAGAGGATCGTGAGCGGAACCTCGGCGAGAAGGGCGACGACGCCAACGACGCCGAGACGATCATCAAGGAGATCCGTCGCAAGCCCGAGCACTCCTGAGGTGGCGACCGTCCGGGTCGATCGGGCGCTCGCCCGAAACCGGGGGCTTCCCCTCGTCTCGGTGCGCAGTGGGGAGCGGGCCGACGGGTTCGCGAAGGCCGGCAGGGCCCCCTATGTGGTGCGGGTGCCGCTCACCCAGCCGGAGTTCGACCGGGTCCAGATGCTGGTCCGGCGGCAGAAGTCGGCGGTCTACGGCGGGGTCGCCTGCGTCGCGTTCGGCGCGGCGATGGCCCGATTTCCCGTGATGTTGCCGCTCGGGCTGCTGATCGGGGTGTTGTCGGTGCTGTTGTGGGTCGCCTGCACGCTGTTGCTCCGCCGTCTGTTGCCCGTTGTCGAGCCGGGTCCCGGTCCTGACGAGTTCACGCTGCGGGGCGTGCACAAGGCCTTCGTGGCCGCGGTGGAGGCCTTGGCCGACTGACGACTCCCGGATGTTGCTAGAGTGAACAGAACGTTTCGGTAGTCCGTTTGGATGAGGCGTGGCCCTGGGCCACGCCTTTCTCGATTGAAGGGAGCAACTCGCATGGCCATCGTCGATCGTGTCCGCGAACTCGTGCTCCCGATCATCGAAGCCGAGTCGGTCGAGCTCTACGACATCGAGCACAACGGTGGTGCGCTCCGCATTTTCGTCGACGATCCCGATCGAGTGCTCGGCGACACCGGCACCGGCATCGACATCGAGGTCATCAAGCGGATCAGTCGGGGCATCAGTCACCTGCTCGACGAGGTCGACCCGATTCCCGGCCGCTACACGCTCGAGGTGTCGAGCCCGGGCCTCGAGCGCAGTCTCCGCACCGTCGATCACTTCCGCAAGGCCGTGGGCAGCGTCGTCAAGATCAAGACCCGGCCCGACGCGGAGGGCGACCGTCGGATCGAGGGCGAGCTGATCGCCGTCGCCGACGACGACCACATCGAGGTCGCCGTCGCGGGCGAGACCCGCCTCGTCTCGATCGCCGACATCAACAAGGCCCGCACGGTCTTCGAGTGGGGACCGACCCCGAAGCCCGGCGGCCCGAAGAACCCCGCGCCCGAGAAGTCCTCGTCCAAGAACCAGAAGATCCCCGAGAAGGAAGCTCCGACGTCATGAACCAAGACATGATGGAAGCCCTCCAGGCCCTCGCCCAAGAGCGTGGCATCACCGTCGATGCGTTGTTCGCCGCGCTGGCCGACGCGCTCGAGTCCGCCTACAAGCGGATGCCCGACGCCTACGAATACGCCTGGGTGACGATCAACCCCGACACCATGGAGTTCCAGGTGTTCGCCCAGGAGCTCGACGACGACGGCGAGCCGATCGGCGAGGAGTTCGAGGTCACGCCCGACGACTTCGGTCGCATCGCCGCACAGACGGCTCGTCAGGTGATGACGCAGCGCATCCGTGAGGCCGAGCGCGAGCTGAAGTACGAGGAGTACGCCGGCCGCGAGGGCGACATCGTCACCGGCATGATCCAGCAGACCGACGCTCGCTACACCCTGCTCGATCTGGGACGGGTCGAGGCCCTGCTGCCGCAGGCCGAGCAGGTGCCCTACGAGCGCCCCGACTCCAACGTGCGGATCAAGGCCTACATCGTCGAGGTCCGCAAGACGGCCAAGGGCCCCCAGATCGTCGTGAGCCGGACCCACCCGGGTCTGGTCAAGCGCCTGTTCGAGCTCGAGGTCCCCGAGATCGCCGACGGCATCGTCGAGATCAAGGCGTGTGCCCGCGAACCAGGGCACCGCACGAAGATCGCCGTCTACTCCAACGACTCCAACGTCGATCCGGTCGGCGCGTGCGTCGGCGCCCGGGGCGCCCGCGTGCGTCAGGTCGTCAACGAGTTGCGGGGCGAGAAGATCGACATCGTGCCGTTCTCGGAGGATCTCGACGAGTTCGTGATGAAGGCGCTCTCGCCGGCCAAGGTCACCCAGGTGCGACCCGACCCCGAGACGGGCGACTGCGACGTGATCGTGCCCGACTTCCAGCTGTCGTTGGCGATCGGCAAGGAGGGGCAGAACGCCCGCCTCGCCTCCCGCCTGACCGGTTGGGGCATCAACATCAAGAGTGAGACCCAGCTGGCCGAGGAAGAGGCCTACGGCGACGTCGAGTGGGCCGAGGGCGAGTGGATCACCGACCCGGAGACGGGTGAGCAGGTCTGGCAGCCGGCCGACGGCGGCGAGGCCGTCTCGGCGTCCGACTGGGCCGAAGCGGTCGACGAGAACACCGAGGCCAACGCCGAGTCGGCCGCGGATGCCGAGGGCGATGCCGGTGGCGCCGAGGCGCCGGACGCGGTCCCGGCGGAGCCCGGCGACAGTGATGCTGCCGCGGTCCCGGCGGATGCCGGCGACAGCGATGCGGGTGGCGCCGAGGCGCCGGACGCGGTCCCGGCGGATGCCGGCGACAGCGATGACGGTGACTCCGAGGAAATTGCCGCGGTCCCGGCGGATGCCGGCGACAATGATGCCGGCGACGAAGAGGAGTAGTCCGCAGCGTACGTGTGTGGGGTGCCGGCGGGTCCTTCCCGCCGAGCAGCTCGTACGAGTGCGGCAACACGACGGCGCCCTGGTCACGGGCTCCGGTCCGGGCCGTGGCGCGTGGGTCGGGCCGTCTGCTGCGTGTGTCGAATTGGCCACGCAGCGTAAGGGCTTCCGCCGCGGCCTGGGAGCCGAGGTGAACGCCGCGGAGGTCGCTAGGCTCTTGTCGTCGTGGTCGACAGAACCGCTCGCGTGCCCACACGCGAACGGTTGAGGCCATTGCCGGTGGGGCGTCGTCCCCGCCGTTCGTTGATCACAAGGACTTTCGCCAGAACGTGCCATCCAATATTCGCGTCTACGAACTCGCTCGCGAGCTCGGTCTCACCAATGCCGAGACACTGGAGCTTGCCGAGGGCCTCGGAATCGGGGTCAAGAGCCACTCGTCGAGCATCGTTGACGCGCAAGCAGATCGGGTCCGGCGCAAGGCCGAGCGCAAGGGTCTGATCCGCGACGAGCAGCCGCCCGAGCCGGCCAAGAAGGCCGCCAAGAAGTCCACGAAGAAGGCGGCCAAGAAGTCGACCAAGAAGGCGGCCAAGAAGGTCGCCCCCGCCGAGGAGCCGGTTGCCGACGAGGCACCCGCCGCCGAGGCACCCGAGGTCGCCGAGCCAGTCGAAGCCCCCGTCGAGGAGGCCCCGACCGAGGT
>JBDQKM010000222.1:0-5123 GCA_040263275.1 Acidimicrobiales bacterium | reverse complement strand
TCGATCGGGTCGGGGGCGTGGCCGCCGTTCGCCGCCGTCTGCCGACCGGTCCGGTCGATGTGGCCACCGGTGTCCGGCTCTCCGATGCAACGCGCGACGGCGCCGTGGTGGTCGTCCTGCGCCACGACTTCGAACCCGAGGGGCTCGATGGCGGGGTCGCCCTGCTGGCTGAGGCGTTCGACGAGATTCACACGTTCACCGCGCAGGGCGACGGACCGCTCGCCCAGCTCCTCGATCTCGTCCTGTTGGCCGACGCCGTCGCGGCGGCACTGGTGCGCCGCACCGGGGCGTAGCCGGCGTGCAGATCATCGAGGGCATCGCCCGGAACTACGACTGGGGTTCGCCGACCGCCATCCCCGAGCTCCTGGGCCGACCGTCGACCGGCGAGCCCGTCGCGGAGCTCTGGCTCGGTGCCCACCCGTCGGCACCCTCCGTGCTCCGTCCCGACGACACGCCGCTCGATCGCGTTGTCGCTCGGGATCCGGTCGCCGCTCTCGGCGCCGACCCGGCCCAGGCCTTCGGCCGGCTCCCGTTCCTGCTCAAGATCCTGGCCGCGTCGGCACCCCTGTCGTTGCAGGCCCACCCGTCGGCCGCGCAGGCCGAAGCGGGGTTCGCCCTCGAAGAAGCGGCCGGTATCCCGGTCGACGCGCCCGAGCGGTCGTTTCGCGATCGTTCCCACAAGCCCGAGCTGATCTGTGCCCTCACCGAGTTCGACGCTCTGTGCGGATTCCGGCCTCCGGAGGCCACGATCGCGGTGTTCGAGTCGATCGGCACGCCTCGTCTCGTCGGGATCGCCGAACGGCTGCGGGCCGACGGCTCACCGGCGGGGATCGCTCGCGTCCTCGAGGGGGTGCTCACGCTCGACGATGCCGGTGCGTCGGCGTTGGTGGGGCCGGTGGTCGAGGCCTGTAGCGAGGCTCCGGACGACGGCGACGACGCCGCCCTCGAGCGGGCGCTGGTGCTCGACCTCGCCCGTCGCCATCCCGGCGATGCCGGGGTGGTCATCGCCCTGATGCTCAATCGTGTGACGCTGCAGCCCAACGACGCTCTGTTCCTCGGCGCCGGCAATCTCCACATGTATCTCGACGGCGTCGGTATCGAGGTGATGGCCAACAGCGACAACGTCCTCCGCGGGGGCCTCACCACGAAGCCGGTCGACGTCGCGTCGCTGATCGAGGTGGTCGATCCCTCACCGATCACGCCCGAGATACAGCGCCCGGCCCTGGTCGACGGCATCGCCACCTACGCCAGCCCCGTACCGGAGTTCTCGCTTCAGCGGATCGAGCTCGACGGCACGGCTGTGCTCGACGGCGGCCCGGCCATCGTCTTGTGTCTCGACGGGCGAGTGGAGGGCCCCGACCTGGTGTTGGACCGTGGCGGCGCAGCCTGGATGCCGGCCGCCGACGGCCCGGTCGCGCTGCACGGCGCGGCGACGCTGTATCGGGCGGGGCTGGGCCGTCTCGCCTGATCGGGCGGAATCGCCCTGGGGCATCCGACTCATACCCGTACGCCGTGGCACGCCGTACACTCGCGGGCTGCGGGCTGTTCCGAGATGGTGTCAGCTGACCCCGGCCTGCTCTCCCACCCCAACCTTCGAAAGAGGAGCGCCCACGTGGCACTGACAGCTGATGACTACAAGGTCGCGGATCTGAGCCTGGCCGAGTTCGGCCGCAAGGAGATCCGTCTCGCCGAGCACGAGATGCCCGGACTCATGGCCCTCAGGGGCAAGTACGCCGACGAGCAGCCCCTCAAGGGCGCCCGCATCGCCGGGTCGTTGCACATGACGGTGCAGACCGCCGTGTTGATCGAGACCCTCGTCGCGCTCGGCGCCGACGTCCGCTGGGTGAGCTGCAACATCTTCTCGACCCAGGATCACGCTGCGGCAGCCGTTGCGGTGGGCCCCGAGGGCACACCCGAGAAGCTCCTGGGCACTCCGGTCTTCGCCTGGAAGGGCGAGACACTGGAGGAGTACTGGTGGGCGACCGAGCAGCTCTTCCACTGGCCCGACGGCGGCGGCCCCAACCTGATCCTCGACGACGGTGGCGATGCCACGATGCTCGTCCACAAGGGCCTCGAGTTCGAGAAGGCCGGCGCCATTCCCGAGACGGAGGAGGACGACTCCGAGGAATGGGGCGTGTTCCTCGACCGTCTGCGCGACATCGCGAACCGCCACGGCGAGTTCTTCACCAAGATCGCCCCGGGCATCCGCGGCGTCTCCGAGGAGACCACCACCGGCGTGCATCGTCTCTACCAGATGATGGAGGAGGGCGAACTGCTGTTCCCCGCCATCAACGTCAACGACGCGGTGACGAAGTCGAAGTTCGACAACCTCTACGGCTGCCGCCACTCGCTGGTCGACGGCATCAACCGCGCCGTCGACGTCATGCTCGGCGGCAAGGTCGCCGTCATCTGCGGGTTCGGCGACGTGGGCAAGGGCTGCGCCGAGTCACTGGCCGGGCAGGGTGCTCGAGTGATCGTCACCGAAGTCGACCCGATCTGTGCGCTCCAGGCGGCGATGACCGGCTACGAGGTCAACACCCTCGAAGCGGTGATCGACACGGCCGACATCTTCATCACCACGACCGGCAACAAGGACATCATCCTCGCCGGCCACATGGAGAAGATGAAGCACCAGGCGATCGTCGGCAACATCGGTCACTTCGACAACGAGATCGACATGGCCGGCCTCCTGAAGATGTCCGATGTCCAGCGGGTCAACATCAAGCCCCAGGTCGACGAGTTCGTCTTCCCCGACGGTCACTCGGTCATCGTCTTGAGCGAAGGTCGTCTGCTGAACCTCGGCAACGCCACGGGCCACCCGAGCTTCGTCATGAGCTGCTCGTTCACCAATCAGGTGCTCGCGCAGATGGAGCTCCACGCCAACGCCGACTCCATCGACCTGGGCGTCCACGTGCTTCCCAAGACCCTCGACGAAGAGGTCGCCCGCCTCCACCTCGACGCCCTCGGCGTCAAGCTGACGAAGCTCAGCGAGGAGCAGGCCGACTATCTCGGCATCGACGTCGACGGCCCCTACAAGCCCGAGCACTACCGCTACTGAGCTGCCCGGTCGGGACGGTGGGGTCGCCCCGCCGTCCCAACTAGGGTCGCCGCATGACCAGTTGTGACAGAGGTGTGTGGTTGGCCCCCGAGGGGCTGACCGGCAAAGAGATCGGGGCCCTCGGGCCCCGCCTCGAAGAACTCGGCTACTCGACCCTCTGGGTGGGCGAGACCATGGGGCGCGACCCGTTCGCGCTGCTCGCCCACGTCGGTGCCCGGACCACGGCGCTCAGGCTCGCTACCGGGATCGCCAACATCTACCACCGGCATCCGGGGGTGATGCTGCAGGGCGCCAACACCGTCGCCGAGCAGACCGGCGGTCGGATGACCCTCGGGCTCGGCGTGTCGAGCCCGGTGATCGTCAACAAGGTCCGGGGGATCGCCTACGAGAAGCCGCTCTCGTTTCTCCGGACGTATCTCGATGCCATGGACGAGTCGCGCTACACGTCGGTCCCGCCGGCCGACCCGGTCCCGGTCTATCTGGCGGCACTCGGCCCGAAGATGCTCGAGCTGGCGGCCGAGCGGGCGGCGGGCGCCCACCCCTACAACACGACGCCCGAACACACCGCCTTCGCCCGTGAGGTGATGGGTCCCGACGCGGGCCTGTGCGTCGAACAGAAGGTGATGCTCACCACCGACGCGGCGCAGGCCCGGGCCACCGGGGCCGCGGTCCTGAAGTTCTACTCCCGGGCGCCGGGCTATCGGAATGCGTGGATCCGCATGGGATTCACCGAGGAGGACATCGACGGGATGTCCGACCGCTTCGTCGACGCGCTGATCGCATGGGGCGACGCCGACACGATCGAGGCGCGCCTGGCCGAACACGCCGACGCCGGCGCGACCCACGTCTGCATCCAACCGCTCCACCCCGAACACGGGGTTGGCGCCGTCGACGATGCGGTGCTCACGGCACTCGCTCCGGGCGGTGCCGCATGAGCGAACGGGTGACGATCGACTTCCACGACGGCATCGCGGATGTCCGGATGGACCGCGGCGACAAGATGAACGCCATGGACGGCAAGATGTTCGCCGCTCTCGTCGAGGCCGCCGACGAGCTCGCAGGGAACCACGCCGTACGAGCGGTGGTCCTCTCCGGCAACGGTCCGTCGTTCTGCGCCGGACTCGACTTCTCGGGGTTCCAGGCCATGGCCGGCAGTGGCGACGGCGACGGGGCGACCGACACCGGCGCCATCGGCGCGGTGGAGGCCGACCGGCCCCACGTGACCCATCGCGCTCAGCAGGCCGTGTGGGGATGGCACGAGCTGCCCATGCCGGTGATCGCCGCCGTGCACGGCGTGGCCTTCGGCGCCGGCTGTCAGCTCGCCGTCGTGGCCGACATCCGCTTCGTCACCCCCGATGTGCGGATGTCCGTGCTCGAGATCCGTTGGGGACTCAGCCCCGACATGACCATCACGTCGCTGCTCCCGAGCCTCATCGGTGCCGACCGGGCCAAGGAACTGATCTGGACCGGTCGCGAGGTCAACGGCCCCGAAGCGGTCGAGATCGGCCTCGCCACCCACATGGCCGACGCTCCCCGTGCCGCGGCGATGGAGTTGGCGGCGGTGATCGCCTCGAAGAGCCCCGACGCCGTGAGAGCAGGAAAGCGGCTGGTCAACGGCGTCGCGGCAGAGGACTACGACGCCCAGTTCGCCGCCGAACGCACCGAGATCGGTGCGCTTATCGGTTCACCGAACCAGGTCGAGTCGGTGCAAGCATTCTTCGAGAAGCGCCCTCCGGCCTACACGGATCCGAGCTGAGGGGAGACAACATGCAGGACATCTCAGGCAAGGTCGCAGTCGTCACCGGTGGGGCGAGCGGAATCGGGCGGGGCGCCGCGACGGCGCTGGCTGCGGCCGGTGCCCGGGTCGTCGTGGCCGACATCGAGCAGCCACCGCTCGACGTGGTCGTGGCCGAGATCGAGGCGGCGGGCGGCACCGCGATCGGGGTGATCACCGATGTCGGCGTCATGACACATGCCATTCGAGAGCGTATGCGCGGATGTCAAATTGTGATGATCGAATCGAATCATGATACCGATCTGTTAAAAGACGCACCTCGGCCATGGT
>JBDQKM010000221.1:0-5127 GCA_040263275.1 Acidimicrobiales bacterium | reverse complement strand
TCTCCTCCGTGAAATCGGTGAGCGCCCACAGGGCCACCACGGTCAACGGCACATGGGGGCGCGGCAGCGGGATCGATCCGTCGTCGGCATGGAGCGGCTGGGCGTCCTGTCCCGGGTGCGTTTCGACGGCGGTGAGCGAAGAGAGCAACGGTTCGGGGTCGAGGGCCGCTTCGACGACGGGCAGCACGGTGGCATCGATCGGCACGGCCGCGAAGGCGGGATCGTGGGCCAGCAGGTTGAAGACCCGGCGGGTGTCCCGCCCGAGAAACGTGTTGGCCCCGAACGGTGTCTCGTCGGTGGCCATCGTCGCGTCGACCGTGGCCCGAAGCCGCTCGACGGTCGCCGGGTCGATCACGTCGGGCACGATCGCCCATCCGTCTTCGCGTACTCGTTCGGCCACGACCTCTGTATCGGTCGTGTCCCCAGTACTCACGGGCGAGTACTCACGGGCGAGTACTCATGGCGAGGACCGCTCCGAGAGCAGGCTCGGGAAGACCGAATGGTCCTCGTCGATCGTGTAGACGGGCGACCACTCGAGATGGCGATGGGCCTCGGCCACCGCGCCGGCCACGTCGCCCTGTTCGATGAGATCGAGCAGCACCGCATGGTCCTCGAGCCCCTGGCGGCGGTACTCGATGTCGGGATAGTCGCCATGGTCGGCGTGGATCTCGGCCCACGCGTCGGCATGGGCCGACCACACCGCTTCGAGCGCGCCGACGACGAGGGTCAACGTGGGGCTTCCGCAGAGGTTGACCAGCTCTTCGTGGAACTTTCGGGAGACGATCGTGAACTGACGCACGTCGTCGATGCAGGCCGCCGCCTCCTCCTGCACTTCCCGCAACCGCGGCACGACCGTCTCCGCCCGGTCCGCCCGGCTGGCGCACAGGGCGACGCACTGGGGCTCGAGCATGTTGAGCGCCATCGACACGTCGTCGACCGGCGCGCCCATCGTGCGCAGCACCATGCCCAGCGTGTAGGCCGCCATGCCCTCGCCGGGTCGGTGCACCACCGCGCCACCGAGCTTGCCCCGACGCACCGACAGCAGCCCTTCGGACTCGAGGATCCGCAGCGCCTCGCGCATCGAGGGCTTGGAAACACCGAATTCCAGCAGCAGGTCTTCCTGCCGCGGCAACTCGTCGCCGTCCTTCAACTCGCCGTCGAGGATCCGGCGTCGCAGCTCCGCCACGACCAGGTCAGCAACATGGGGGGCCCGATAGCGGCCGTTGACCCCTTGGTCACCACGAACCGAGGGGACGGCGAGCAGTGGGTCCGATCCCGACGCCCTCGCGCCGGCCCCCGAGGAATTCTTCATCGTCCACGTGCTTTCCGGGTTCGGGTTGACAGGTCAGCGTTAAACGCAAATCATATAGAAGATGACGTCTCCTGTCACCAGCACCCCTGACGATAACGGCGCCGATCCCACCACCGCCGTCCGCGAAGGCGGCTACGCCGTCTGGTCGCCGAGCATCAATCCCGGCATCGGCCGCGACCTCACCGACGACCAGCGGCTGGCCATCGCCTTCCGCTGGTTGGCCAAGGAAGGATTCGCCGAGAACCTCGCCGGCCACATCACCTGGCAACGCGAGGGGACCGACACCATGCTCGTGAACCCGTGGGGTCTGTGGTGGCGCGAGATCGCGGCCAGCGACATCTGCGAGGTCGATGCCGATGCCAACATCGTCGCCGGCAAGTGGGACGTCACACCGGCGATCCACATCCACACCGAACTCCACCGGATGCGGCCCGACGCCCGCGTCGTGATCCACAACCACCCGTATCACGTGTGCGTGCTCGCGGCGCTGGGGGTGTTGCCCGACCTCGTCCACCAGACGGCGAGCATGTTCGACGGCGATCTCGGCCTCGTCACCGAATACACCGGTGAGGTCGACTCCGCCGAACTCGGCGTCGACCTGGCCGAACGCATCGGCGACGCCAGCATCGTGATCCTCGCCAGCCATGGCGTGATCGTCACCGGGGAGACGATCGAGCAGGCGACCTACCGGGCCGCCAGCATCGACCGCGTCTGTCGCATGTCGTTCGACATCGGCCTCAGCGGCGGCACCGCGCTCCCCCTCGAACCCGGGCTCGTCGCCGGCATGAAGGTCTCGCTCATGGAGCGCGGCGCCGAAATCTACTTCGAGGGACTGGCCCGCCAGCTGATCCGCGCCGAGCCCGACGTTCTCGACTGACCCGAAAGCACCCGCATGCGCAGCCTCGATGACCTCGCCCAGGACCTGAGTTTCACCCAGGCGTCGACCGGCGACGACCGCCAGGTCACCTTCCTCCCGGAGCCCGAACGGGCGCCGCGTCACCATCTCGTGATCTCCGCCGACGACCACGTCGTCGAGCCGCCCGACACCTTCACCGGTCGCATCCCCGCCCATCTGGTCGATCGTGCCCCGCGGGTGGTCGAGACCGACGACGGCCGCCAGACCTGGCTCTACGACGGCAACGAGCTCCCCAACGTCGGCTTCAACGCCGTCGTCGGACGGCCGGTGTCGGAGTACGGGTTCGAACCGACCCGCTTCGACGAGATGCGCCGGGGGGCGTGGGACATCCACGCCCGGGTCGCCGACATGGACCTCAACGGCGTCTACGCATCGGTCAACTTCCCGTCATTCCTGCCCGGCTTCGCCGGTCAGCGCCTCCAGACCGTCACCAACGACCGCGAACTGGCCATGGCGACCGTGCGGGCCTGGAACGACTGGCATCTCGAGTCCTGGGCCGGGCCGTATCCGGACCGCATCATCCCGTGCCAGATCCCGTGGCTGCTCGACCCCGAGGTCGGCGCCGACATGATCCGCGAAAACGCCGAACGCGGCTTCAAGGCCGTCACCTTCTCCGAAGCGCCCGACAAGCTGGGCTTCCCGACGCTCCATTCCGGCCATTGGGAACCCTTCCTCCAGGCCTGCGCCGAGACCGAGACCGTCATCAACCTCCACATCGGTTCGGCCGGTGCCTCACCCTCGACCTCGGAGGACGCCCCGCCCGACGTCGTCGGCGTGCTGTTCTTCGCCTACGCGATCTACGCCGCCGTCGACTGGCTCTACTCGCTGGCCCCGGTCCGCCACCCCGACCTCAAGATCTGCCTGTCGGAAGGCGGTATCGGCTGGGTCGCAGGACTCATCGATCGTCTGGACCACATGCTCGGGTACCACGACATGTACGGCACCTGGACGTCCGACCTCACCCCGAGCGAGGTCTTCCGCCGCAACTTCTACTTCTGTGCGGTCGAGGACCCCTCGGCCTTCCGCCAGCGCGACGTCATCGGCGTCGACCACATCCTGCTCGAGTCCGACTATCCCCACTGCGACTCGACCTGGCCCCGGACCCAGGAGGTCGTGTCTCGCGAGATCGGCGACCTCCCGGAAGCGGACCGCCGCCGCATCACCTGGGAGAACGCGTCGGAGCTCTACCGCCATCCGGTCCCCGAGTCGGTCATCGCCGACCCCGAGAGCTGGTGATGACCCGCGCCGCGGTACTGACCGGGCCGGGCGCGATCGAGCTCCAGACCATCGAACGGCCCACGCTCCCCGATGGGGAGTGGGCATGGCTGCGGGTCGAGGCGTGCGGCCTCTGCGGCACCGACGTCGAACAGTTCGACGGATCGTTCACCGGCTCCGGTTGGCCGGCCGGGCCGATGATCCTCGGCCACGAGGTCGTCGGCGTGATCGAGCAGGTCGGCGAGTCCACCGCCCAGCGGTGGGGCGTGACCGTCGGCGACCGTGTGGCGGTCGAACCGAGCATCCCCTGCGGCAGCTGCCAGCCCTGCCTCACCGGCGAGTACGTGTCGTGTCGCGGCTGGCCGAACCGACCGCTCGCCTACGGGTTCGTGCCCATGTCGGCCGAGCCGATGCTCTGGGGCGGGTACTCGGAGCACATGGCCCTGCATCCCCTCTCCGTGGTGCACCGCGTCCCCGAGGGACTCGACCCGGGAACGGCGACCCTGTTCAACGCGCTCGGCGCAGCTCATGAGTGGACGGTCCGGCGGTCAGGCCTCGGCGCCGGCCAGTCGGTGGTGGTGCTCGGGGCCGGCCAGCGGGGGCTGGCCTCCGTCGTCGCCGCCCGCGCGGCCGGTGCCGGCCTCGTGATCGTCTCCGGCACACCGCACGACCACCGGCGACTGCGTCACGCGACCGATCTCGGGGCCGACCGGGTCGTCGACATCGCCACCGACGACCTCGCCGGCGTCGTACTCGAGGCGACGGGCGGTCGCGGCGTCGACGTGGTCGTCGACACCAGCGCCGGCGCCGTCGAGCCGGTCTCGCAGGCGATCGACTGTGTGGCCGACGGCGGCACCGTCGTGCTCGGCGGCCTCAAGCAGGGGCGCCACGCGGCGCTCGACGTCGACCAGGTGGTCCTGCGGGCGATCCGCATCCAGGGAGCCCGCTCGGCCGGCTGGCCGGCGTATCACCGAGCCCTCGAGCTCCTGGGCGACACTCCGGGCCTGGGCGCGCTCCGGACCCATGTCTTCGACCTGGAGCACGCAGCCGATGCCATGGCGGCGTTGAAGGGCGACGACCCCGATCGCGTCTACGTCGGTATCGATCCGGCCGGGTGATGGACGCCGGTCCGGCTGCGTCAGGGGGCCACGACGCGCAAGGCCTCACCCCGGCACCACGCCGCGATGTCCTCCACGATCTCGTCGTAGAACAGCCGGTAGAGACCATCGCTCACATACCCCGTGTGCGGCGTGAGGACGGTGTTGTCGAGCCGACGCAACGGGTGGTCGGCCGGCAGCGGCTCGGTGTGGAACACATCGAGCGCGGCGCCGGCGATGCGTCGAGCCTCGAGCGCCGCGACCAGGGCCGACTCGTCCACCAGCGGGCCACGGGAACTGTTGACCAGCACCGAGCTCGGCTTCATCAACCCGATCTCGTGCGCACCCACCAGGCCCCGGGTCCGCTCCGAGAGCACCATGTGGACCGTCACCACGTCGGCCCGGGCGAAGAGTTCGTCGCGGGTGACCGCCTCGACTCCCAGTTCCTCGGCCCGGGCCGGATCGAGGTTCGGACTCCACGCGATCACGTCCATGTCGAACGCCTGCGCAACGCGGGCCACCGCCGACCCGAGGCGACCGAGACCGACCACGCCCAGCACCCGTCCCGCCAGCTCGGTGCCCATCGT
>JBDQKM010000220.1:0-5130 GCA_040263275.1 Acidimicrobiales bacterium | reverse complement strand
GTGGCGGCCCGCACCGCGGCACGAGCAGCGAAGGACTTCGCCGAAGCCGACCGGCTCCGCGACGAACTCACGGCCCGAGGCATCGTGGTGGAGGACACCCCCAACGGACCCGTCTGGCACCGAGCCTGAGCGAGCGGACCGGGCGGGTCCCGGTCGCCTAGCGTCGCCCCATGCCGATTCTCGAACCGCCGGCCGAGCTGCACCCGCTCCCTCCCCAGCCTGCCGACACACCGTGGCCGACCAGCGAGTGGCCGACCGGGCCGGTCCCCGACGGTGTCGACGCCGCGGCGTTGGAGTCCCTGCTCGATCGGGCCTTCGGCGAGGAACCGGAGCCGGAGTTCGGCCAGTCGTTCGCCACGATCGTGGTCAAGTCGGGCCGGATCGTCGCCGAACGCTACGGACCCGACATCGACGACTCGACCCCGCTGCTCTCCTGGTCGATGGCGAAGTCCATCACTCACGCCTTCGTCGGCCTCCTGGCCGGCCAGGGCCGTCTCGACCCCGATGCCCGCGCCGCCGTGCCCGAGTGGGCCGACCCGACCGACCCCCGCCACGCGATCACCCTCCGCCACCTGCTGCGGATGAGCGATGGCCTGGAGTTCAACGAGGACTATGTGATTCCCGAGGGCGGCGAGAAGGCCGCGTGGTCGCACTGCATCGACATGCTCTTCGGAGCCGGCACGGCCGACCCCGCCGCCTACGCCGCAGCCCGGCCGGCGGCCCATCCTCCCGGCACCGTGTTCAACTACTCGAGCGGCACGTCCAACATCGTGGCCCGCATCGTGGGCGACCGGATCGGGCGCAACGACGAGGCCCGGGCCTGGATGCACGAGCACCTCTTCTCGAGGATCGGTATGCACACGGCCGACCCTCGTTTCGCCGACTCGGGCGACTTCGTCGGGTCCAGCTATCTCTACGCGACGGCGCGCGACTGGGCTCGCTTCGGCCTGCTCTACCTCCGGGGCGGGAACTGGGACGGCACGCAGATCCTCGACCCCGACTGGGTCGACGACGCCCGAACCACCCGCGCCCGTGACGACGAGGGTGCCCACTACGGGAGCCACTGGTGGACCTATCCCGACGACCGAGGCCGCTTCTTCGCCAGCGGCTTCGAATGGCAGCGGGTGGCCTGCGTCCCCACCAGCGACCTCGTGGTCGTGCGCCTGGGCAAGACGCCGCAGGCCGACTACCCGACCCTGGTCGGCTGGTTCGACGACCTGATCGGCCTGTTCGACTGAGCGCTCACCACGCCGCGACCGGCGCCGGCTCCGGCGTGGCGACCGTGCGGACGGCCAGCAACGCGCCGGCGAGCAACAACAGTTCGCCGACCAACAGCGTCACCCCAGGCACCGAGGCCGTCACCAGGTGGATGAAGAGGAAGGCGCTCAGCGGCTCGAACACGAGCAACTGACCGGCGAGCGCCCGGGGCACGTCGACCACGGCCCGGTTCCACAGGGTCGTGGCCAGCCACGACGGCACGATCGCCAGGAACAGTGCGGCGGCGAGCAGCCGATTCGGATCACCCACGCCACCGCCGAGCAGACCGAGCAGCAACAGGGGGACCGACCAGGCACCCGACGCAACGCCGACGGCGCTGGACCACCGACGAGGGCCGAGATCAGGGCGGGCGCGGAGATGGTCGGTGGAGTGGGAGGCGTAGAGACAGAATCCGGCAACCCCCAACGATGCGACGCCGAGGCCGAGAAGCACGTTCGTCAGCCCGCCACCGTCGGAGGGCCACGCGTCGCGATGGATCACGACGTGCGACGCCAGGGTCAGCGCGACCGACGGCAGCAGCGGACGCAGGTCGGTGCCGTCGCGACGAGCGCCGACGACGGCGTAGACGACCGGGATCGAACCGACCACGGCGATGGCCGGACCGGCGCCCGCCAGGGAGATGGCCACGACCTCCGCGAGGTAGAGGCCGACCGAGCCGCCGAGGGCGTGGCCGAGCGCAACCCGCCAGGGGATGTCCGCGAACCCACCCGACATTCGCAGCAGGCCGGCGGCCATGAGGCCGAACAGGGCGAAACGGCTGCCGGTGATGAGCATCGCGTTCGACGTGTCGACCAGCCCGACCACGGCATACGACGAACCCCAGCACGTGCCGGCGAGGACCAGGGATGAGACGGCGGAGGGCGAGCGGACCATCCGCCCACTGTGACGACTTCTGCGGGGCGGAAGGCTGCGTTCTCACCTGTGAGCGGCTCAGGAGTGCAGAATTCCTGCGCAGTATGGCCATACAGTGGCAGACTCCTGCGCATGGAACTGGATGCCATCGATCGCCGCATCGTCGACGAACTCCGAGCCGACGGCCGGATCACCGTCAACGACCTCGCCGAGCGGATCGGCCTGTCGGGTTCGCCGACCCTGCGCCGACTGCGTCGCCTCGAGGCCGGCGGGGTCGTGCGCGGCTACACCGCCCGCATCGATCCCGACGCGATCGGCCGCGGATTCAGCGTGTGGGTCACCGCCCGCCTCGCCGTCGGTGATCCCGAAGCCCAGCGCGGGTTCGAGGACGGACTCCGGGCCCTCGACGCCGTGACCGAGGCCCACCACGTCACCGGCGACGTCGACTATCTCATCCGGGTCGACGTGGCCGACCTCGAGGCCTACGACCACGTGATCCGCAACGAGCTGGCCCGCCTGCCGGGCCAGGCCCACATCACCAGCTATGTGGTGACGAGCACTGCCATCGAACGGCGCTAGCCGATGCCGAAGATGTAGCCCGACCAGGTGCCGACGACGATGCGGCCCCGCCAGACCGCCGGCGTCGACTCGATGCAGCCGCCCAGCTCCAGCTCCCACAGCAGGGGTGGCTCGACCGTGGTGTCGGACACGTCGTAGCCCCGCAGCACCCCGAGACAATCGCCCTGGATCCAGACGTCGTCGACGATCACGGGCGACTGCCAGAGCTTGCTCCCGAACTCCATCCGCCAGCGCTCGTCCCCCGTGTCGCGGTCGAGACCCAACACCGTCCCGGTGTCGGTGGGCACGATGAGGAGGTCACGGTGGAGCCCCGGCGTCGCCCACACGCCGGTGTCGAGGCCTTCTCGCGCGTCGACCCCCCACACGAACGGGTCGTCCGGGCGCGAGGGATCGAGCTTGATGACCTGGCCGAGTTCCTGGCTGCGAGCCGTACCCCGCTCGTACTCGACGCCGGCGTAGATCATCCCCTCGTCGTCGATCACGAGCGTCGCGTCGATGTCGTCGCCGGCCCAGTAGCGAAACACCCGGGTCGGCTCGATCCCGTCGCGGAGCCCACCGATGTCCCATCCCTGGATAAGGCCACCGGAGTTGGCGAAGTAGAGCGTGTCGCCGGAGATCGCCACCGAACTCTCGATCGAGACGTTGTTGCCCACCGCAGCGAGCAGCTCGTCGTCCCACCCCGCGGCATCCCAGATCAGCTCGGGGTCGACCGTCACCCGACCCTCTGCGTCGTAGCCCCGGTTGAGCTTCACGATGTGGATCCGCGAGTTCTCCCCGCCGATGAACAGGTGGTCGTCGATGACGAGCCCGGCACCATCCCAGTCGTTGTTCCACAGCGTCGGTGTGGCGTCGTTCCAGGCCAGCCTCCACAGCTCGGTGGGCTCGTCCCGATCGAAGGCGATCACCCGGTAGAAGTTGTCGCGGCTCCCCGTGTAGAGGAGCGGGAATCCGTCCGGGTCGACGGTGACCGACCCCTTGATGATGTCGCCCGTCGGGAAGTCGGGCAGCAACCGGGTGCCGTCGTCGGCATCGAGGAAGTGGACATTGCGGCTGTAGCTGCCGAGCGTGGCCCAGGTGACACCATCGCGCTCGAAGACCGAGGGCTGACCGGTCCAGCCCGAACCGCACCAGGTCGTGACCGTCCCGCCGTCCGAGTTGGAACACATCGGCTCGTCGGGGAAGCGCCAGACGACCTCCGGGTCATCCGGAACCGGCCCCTCGCCGTAGTAGGTCCGGGTGGGGTTGCCCCGGAAGGTGAGGATCCCTTCGACCGTGTCACCCCAGGGCTCGAACGCCGATGCCGGATCGACCCACCCGTCGTAGGGCGGCTCCGTCGTCGTGGTCGTCGTGGAGCTGGTGGTCGTCGACGTGGACGTCGTCGTCACCTCGTTCGTGGCGGTGTCGGGCAGTGTTGCGTCGTTGGTCGAGTCCGACCAGACGATCGTCATCAACAGCAGGACGGCCACCACGGCGAGCCCGATGTTGAGCCGACGGACGAAGTGACTCACACCACCAGACGGAGCTGACGAACCGTAGGCTCGATGTCATGACCGACGCGCCGACCCCCCGCAACAGCACGCTCTTCTGGCGCGGCATCACACGCGCCTGTGGCGCGTGTGGAAGCCGCGGTCTGACCCGCCGATGGGTGACGCTGCGCGAAGAGTGCCCTCGGTGTGGCTTCCACTTCGAACGCAAGCCCGGCCATTTCGTCGGTGCCGTCGGCATGAACACCATCGCGACATTCGGACTGATCCTGATCGTCCTCATCGTGGGTATCGGTGTCATGTGGCCCGACGTCCGCGCCATCCCGCTGCTCATCGCGATGCTGCCCATCGCGGTCCTGGGGCCCCTGGTCATCCATCCGACGGCCAAGACCCTGTGGGTCGCCGTCGACCTGATGATGAATCCCCTCCTTCCCGGTGAGTCCGTCATCGACTCCGAGGAACGCGCGACGCAACAGGGGTGAGCGGGCCGAGCTGACCGCATCGGGGATCTGCTCGAGTTCACGGCGAGGGCTCCAGTCCGCACCGGTGGCCGTGACCGACGCAGCCACGGGATCGGGCGCGCGCACGTCGCGACGGTCGACCAACGACCAGCCCGAAGGCGGCGTCGACCGCGCCAGGTGTTCGCTGCAGAGGGCGGTTCCGTAGCGCTCGCCGTTGGGGTCGTCGAGCGCCACCAGTTCGGCGCGCCGGTCGTTGCGGTGCAGGAGCAGCACGCCGGCCCGGGGACGAGAGCATCCGGGTCGAGCGCACGAAGCCATGCGTGGACCGTAATGGCGGCCACACCCCAACCGGTGGACAGCCCGGAGGGGTACGATCGGCGTCCGATGATCGTTGCCTTCGATGCCGACGACACCCTCTGGCACAACGAGGACCAGTTCGATTCGACCCATCGGGCGTTCGAGGCATTGCTGGCGCC
>JBDQKM010000219.1:0-5214 GCA_040263275.1 Acidimicrobiales bacterium | reverse complement strand
GTCGTAGGGGTCGAGTGGATCGGCGTCGACGCGGCTGGTTCTTCGCCGCCGCGGGGATGCTGCTGGTCTCCACCGATTCGTTCTTCATCCGCTGGAGCGAAGAAGACAGCTGGACCATCAACTTCTGGGTCTCCCTCTTCTCGTTGATCCTCTATCTCGCCATCGCGCTCGTCAGCCGCGAGCCCGGTCCGGTCGCCGCCTACCGCGCCGGCCGTTGGCCATTGGTCGCCGTGGCGATCGGCGCAACGCTCAGTCAGCTGGCCTTCGTCACCGCGGTGACACGGACGTCGGTGGCCAACGTGGTCGTGATCGTCGCGGCCACGCCGATCGTGGCCGCTTTCATCGGCAAGGTGTTTCTCGGGGAGTCGACGAGCCGTCGTGTGTGGACGGCGATCGCCATCACCTTCGCCGGGGTGTTGATCATCGTCGCCCGATCGGTCGGCGAACCCACCCTCGACGGTGACCTGTTGGCGATCGGTGCCATCACCGCGTTCGCCGTCAACATGAACATCTGGCGCCGATTCCCCGAGATGAGTCGCGTGACGGGACTCGGCACGGCGGCGATCCTCGTGATGATCGTCTCGGTCGTCGCCGGGGTGACCTTCGCGATCGACGGGCGAGCGCTGTTCGCGGTCGTCGGCATGGGGCTGATCTTCAATCCGCTCGGGCGGCTGTTCCACACCCATGCGCCCCGCTTCGCGCCCACGAGTGAGGTGGCCATGTTCACCCCGATCGAGACGGTGGCGGCGTCGGTGTGGGCCTGGATCGGCTTCTCCGAGGTGCCCGAAGCCTGGACGGTCGTCGGCGGCATCGTGGTCATCACCGGCATGCTCTACGGCACCCTCGGGCGACAGCCGTCCCGCGCCGCGCCATGATGGCCGGATGAGCGAACCGGTCCTCCGCTCGTTCGCGGCGGGCGACACCGCCGCCTGCTACGAGATCTGCCTGCGCACGGCCGACAACGGCGGTGACGCGACGGCGCTCCACGCCGACCCGCGGATCGTGGGGGACGTGTGGGTGGCGCCCTATCTGGCCCGTCATCCGGAGTGTGCCGTGGTCCTGGAGGACGACGAGGGGGTCGGCGGCTACATCGTCGGCGCGCCCGACACGGCGGCCTACGACGACTGGGTCGACAGGGAGTGGTTCGTGCCCCTGCGTGACCGCTACCCCCGCGGGTCCTTCCCGGAGGGAACCGCCGACGCCGCGTGCGTGAACCTGATCCACGCGCCACCACGCATGCCACCCGAGATCGTGGCCGCGTATCCAGCCCACCTCCACATCGACATGCTCCCCCGACTGCAGGGCCGCGGCTTCGGGCGGGCGATGATGACCGCAGTGTTCGATCGAGTCCGCACCGCCGGTGCGACGGCCATCCATCTGGGCTGCTCGCCGGAGAACACGAACGCGATCGCGTTCTACCAGCGCCTCGGATTCGAGGACCTGATGGGTGGCTTCCTCTGGGGGCGTTCGACCGAGCCGTTCTGACCGCGGCCCGAAACGGACGCAGCTCCCCACGAAGGGGAGCTGCGCTGGAAGTGCTGGTGTCTCGCCGATCGGCGAGACCGGGTTCAGCCGATGCCGGAGTCGATCTCGGAGAACTTGCTCGAGGCCGACTCGCCGAGGGCGGTGACGGCAGCGATGCAGACGATGGCGATGAGGGCGACCAGGAGGGCGTACTCGGCGAGGCTGGCGCCCCGCTCGTCGTCGATGCGGCTGGTGACCCAGGCGCTGGGGAAGGTGAAGGCAGTGGTCATGTTGGGTGGACTCCCGTTTGGTCACCGCCTCGCAGCGACGAATTGTGTATCCCAATCCATCGGCGTGGGCGTTCGACGGCCCGATGGGCCGATCGACCCATTCATTTGGCCGTAGTACTCATTGCGCGACCACGGGGCTCTGGTAGGAGGCAACCGTTGCTGCGATCTCTCGCAACTTCCTGGGTCGCGACGCCCTCCTCACCGCCCTGACCTACGGCTCTCCCGTGCCCGGCCATGCCGCGTCCGACGACACGATCGACCCCGCCACCCGAGTGCCGGTGCTCTTGCTCGCCCTTCCCGCCGACGTGGCCCCGCGTGGACGCTCCTGTTCGGTCACCAGGTCGACGCAGCAGCAGTGCGGCTGGGGCTCAGCCGGGCAAAGGAGCTAGCCCTCAGGTTTGGACACTTCCGTACCGATGGAGGACGTAGCCGCCGCTCGCCGAGTGGCGCACAAACACGGGGAGTCCACCCACAATGACCACGTCCTACCAGTTCCTTTCCGGTTGGATCACTGCGCGCATCGATGATGAGCGTGGCGCCAGCCTCGTCGAGTACGCACTGCTCGTCGCGCTGATCGCCGTTGTGTGCATCGCTGCCGTGACCGCCCTCGGCGAGTCGGCTTCGAGCAAGTTCTCCGAGGTCGATTCGTCCCTCGGCTGAGCCGTCATCGGAGGGGCGACTGCCTGGCGACCTTCGGGTCGCCCGGCGGTCGCCCTTTCGTCGTTTTGGGGTCTCGTGCTTGGTGCTCAGCCGGCGTTGCCACAGAGTCGGTCCTCTGCCTCGTCGATTCGTTCGCCCGCGGGGAGGAGTCCCTCCAAGCCCTGGTCGAGTATCTCCGCCGCGTTCGGGTGTCCGGACTCGAGTTCGAGGACCACTTCGCGCCAAAAGCCAGCGATCTCGTCCAGGTCAACGGCGAGCGGCCGTTCCTCGGCCATCGTGGCCGCGTCGACCAGCGCTTCAAACCGCTCCCGTTGGTCCCGGGCGGCATCCAGCGCGAGTTGCGCGTCGGCTCCCGCCGCCCGAACCGAGGGGCCAGGCGTTGCGAGCAGACTGCACAGGTCTGGGGCAAGGCTCGAGTCGTCGACGCTGGGGTCGCCGCAGCTGAGTGTGAGGAATGCCAACAGCGGGAGGATTGCCCAGCGGCGCATGGGGAAGTTCATCACGTCTCCTCGAGCTTCTGGTGCGGACGGGGGTGTGTGAGTTCAGGACATGGGTGTGTGAGTTCAGGACATGGGGACTTGAACCCCCACACCCTTCCGGGCACCAGGACCTAAACCTGGCGTGTCTGCCAATTCCACCACGTCCGCGTGGTGGGTGGAGGCTAGCGCCGGCGGTTCAACCGGCTTCGAGGCGTGCCTTGAGCTTCTCGAGGACGACCCGGTGTGCGGCGCAGGCCTGGCTGACCGTGAACCGGCGGAGCAGTCGGGGTGCTTCGATCTCGACCGTTTCGACGAGCTTGGTGCCGACGTCGGACTCGGTCAGGCTATGGATCGTGCGGAGACGAATACCCGGTTGTTGCCAGGCATCGCCGCGGACCTCGGTGTCGCTCAGCGCCTCCAGCGCAGCGTGGTAGGTGACCCGGAACCGGAACGGGCCGAGCAAGATCCGGTCGGTGACCCGATGGTGGCGGGCGTCGGGCCGTTCGGCGCGGGGCGCGATCTCCTCGATCGACTCGATCAGGGGGTGGAACTCGGCCTGGGCATCGAGGTCGGCGAGGACCTCGCGGACCGCCGCCACCGACGCACCGATCTCGACCTCGTGCACGAAGCCATGGGAGGAACGCTGCGTGGTGATCATGTGGGACACCCTTCACCGGCGAGTGCCGCCAGGGTAGCGACGGATGACGGTACCCTTCGCTGCATGACGCAGCTCCCCGAGAACGCTCAGTTCATGGCCGCCAGCGGGCTGGCCAACCCCCAGGTCGAGATCTTCCACCGACTCCTGCAAGACCGGATCGTGGTTCTCGGCACCGACGTCAACGACGAGATCGCCAACTACATCACCGCCCAGCTCCTCTACCTCGAGGGTCAGGACAAGGAAAAGCCGATCTGGCTCTACATCAACTCGCCCGGCGGTTCGGTGTCCGCCGGCATGGCCATCTACGACACCATGCAGTTCGTCGACTGCGAAGTCGGCACGATCTGCATGGGCCTCGGTGCCTCGATGGGGCAGTTCCTGCTCTGCGCCGGTGCCCCCGGCAAGCGCTACGCCCTGCCTCACGCCCGCATCATGATGCACCAGCCCCTCGGCGGCGTGCAGGGCCAGGCCACCGACATCGCGATCCAGGCCGAGCAGATGGCCTACACGAAGCGTCTCCTCCAGGAGCGCATCGCCTTCCACACCGGTCAGGACGTCGAGCAGATCGAAGCCGACTCCGATCGCGACCGCTGGTTCACGGCCGAAGAGGCCAAGGAATACGGCATCATCGACCATGTCATCGTCAAGCGCGGTGAGATGATCTGACCCTCTTCGGAGGTCAGCGGTCCACGGTTCCGTCGAACTCGCAGAGCTTGTAGGTGCACGGCGTCCATTCGTGGAACCGAGCCCGGGCGGCCTCGTCGGTGCGGAGCAGGGTGATCGTGTCCATGATGATCGCCACGCTTCCCTCCACGACGGGGGTGAGGTCCCAGGCCGGTCGATCGGGCACGGTGTCGTCGACGAACTCGCGGAATGCGATCAGCTGTCGCGCGTCGAAGCACGGTCCCGACCCGATCCGGGGTTCCACATCGCTCCAGATGTGCAGGCCCACGACCGGGTCGGCATGGAAGATCGTGTGCACGACCGGACGCCCGTCGGTCTTCGTGTAGGTGAGGAGCCACCCGTCGGGGTCGAGCCCGACGCCGCGGGGAAAGCCCTGGCCGCGGCTCTCCAGGAAGGTCGGCGGCACGGATGACCTCGACGGCGTCGAGGTCGTGCTCGGCCTGGACCCCACTGATCAGGGCCGCAACGGCACCGAGCCGGTCCGGCTGGCGTTCGCGTCGTTCGCCTGGCTGCTGGTCGACGGTGAGGTCATCCCGTTCAACCCCGACTGCTTCTGGCCGCTGAGCTTCCTCCGAGAGATCGGCGAGCCGCACGAGGAACTTCCCGGCATCCGCACCGATCCGCTTCGTCGGGCCGAGATCGCGGGCCTGACCGCCGACCTCTTCGACCCGACGCGATGCCTCAACCTCGAACCGGAGCTCAGCACCCTACGAGTCGGTTTCGGCGGAAGCGACGTGGGTCTGGCCTTCGGCCCGTGGCCCGCCGATGCCGGAACGTTCGCCGACATCGAGATCGCCGACTGGACGGTGCTACCGCCGGTCGACGAAGACCCGCCGACCTTCCTGGAGAGCCGCGGCCAGGGCTTTCCCCGCGGCGTCGGGCTCGACCCCGACGGGTGGCTCCTCACCTACACGATGACCGACGGGCGTCCGGTCGTGCACACGATCTTCCATGCCGACCCGGTCGTGGGCCTGCACAT
>JBDQKM010000218.1:0-5228 GCA_040263275.1 Acidimicrobiales bacterium | reverse complement strand
TGGATCTCGACGGTCGCGCCGCCGCCCACACCCGCGTCCACGTCAACCCGACGCGACCGGCGGCGTCGTATCAATGGGACACCGCGGTGGTCGACCGTCATCGCGGCCGGGGCATCGGCAAGTGGATCAAGGCCGCGATGTGGCGCTGGCTCCGCGAGGCCGAACCGACCGCGACCCGCCTCACCACGGGCAACGCCCAGAGCAACGACGCGATGCTCGCGATCAATGTGGCGATGGGCTACGAACCGCTGGTCGAGTACGGCGCCTGGCAGGCCCCGACCGACGAGATGCGGGCGACGCTCAGCTGACGCGCACCTCGAAGTACCGATTGAGCGGGTCGATGTCGAACTCGCGGGTGTCGACCGACGAGAACCCGGCCGCCGCCGTCAGTTCACCGAAGACGCCTTCGGTGAGACCCAGCGTGCCGAGTCCGGCACCACCGGGCTCCGACATCGCCGAGGACATGCAGTAGAGGATCGACATCCCGTACATCAGGGGCAGGACGGGGATGCTGCGGTTCTCCTCGAGGCCACCGCGGGTCTTGATGTCGGCGACGAACCACACGCCTCCGTCGGCAAGGCATGACCGGGCGGCGCGTACGGCGTCGCCGGGGCGGGGAAGGTCGTGGATCACGTCGAGCGTGAGCAGCAGGTCGACGCCCTCGAGGTCCGCCAGGTCGTCGAACGTGCCCGCACGGAACTCCAGATTGTCGAGCCCGGCCTCGGCCGCCCGCGCCGCCGCGCTCTCGATGGCGTGGACTGACGGGTCGATGCCGATCACCGTTGTCTGCGGATAGGCCGTCGCGACCGCGGTCGCCGCGACACCGGCGCCGCAACCGATGTCGACCACGGTCGCCCCCTCGGTCAGCTTCTCGGTCATCCCCGCGATCGAATCGAGGATCACGGGCACGAGCCAGGTCTTCTGCCCGGCGGCACCCATGGCCGCCTGGAAGTGGCAGGTGTGAGCCCCGTGCTCGTCCCAAGTCATCCCGATGCCGGTCTCGAACGCCTCGGCCGTGCGATCGATCTCGCGATGGGTGATCGGCGGGCCGAACACGCCGCCGACCGCGGCCGGATGGTCCGGGTCGCACAGGGTCGCCTTCGCCTCGGGTGTGAGATTGAAACGGCCGTCCTCGTGCTCGGCCAGCGACGCGGCGGCGACGGCATGGAGCCACTCACGGATCCAGCGCTCGTGCAGCCCGGTCGTCGCGGCGAGCGATTCGCTGGTTGCGCCGTCGTGGGCGGCCAGCGCGTCGAACAGGCCGAGGCGCACACCGAGGTGCACCACCGCGCTCATCACCTCACCCTGCTTGAAGCGGTAGAGGTCCTGGACCGTCTGCCCGAGGAGCTCGAGGTCGAGTTCGGTACGCATGATCAGGCCTCCAGGAGTCGGGTGCGAAGCAGGTTGAGCGACATGATGCAGGTGAACTGACGGATGCGTTCACGGTCGAACGGCAGCGTCAGGTTGATGGCCTCCGAGCGGCCGTCGAGATGGATGCCGATCCACAGCACTCCGGGGTCGAGCCCCTCGTGGGGCTCGGGGCCGGCGACCCCGCTGACCGCGATGCCCACATCGGCGCCCAGCGTGGCGCACACGCCTTCGGCCATCGCCTTGACCATCTCTTCGGAGACCGCCGACACGTCGGGGGCGCCGAGCAACGACCGCTTCAGATCTCGGTGGTAGGGCACGACGGCACCGCGGAACACGTCGCTGAACCCCGGATGCGCCGTCAGCCGGCTGGCGATCAACCCGCCGGTGAGCGATTCCGCCAGCGCGAGGGTCTTCCCGCGCGCCCGGAGGAGTTCGAGGACGACCGATTCCATCGTGTCGTCGTCGAGACCGAACACGATGTCGCCGATGATCTCGCGGACCCTCTGCTCCTGCTCGTCGAGGGTCGCGACGACCTCCTCCTCGCTGGGGGCCTTCGCCGTGATGCGGACCTTGAGCCCCTCCCAGCCGCTCGCGAGGAACGCGATGGTGGCCGAGCCGGTCTCGTCGAGGCGCTGGATCTCGTCGTCGAGCTGTTCGGCGAGCCCCGACTCCGACTGGCCCCAGGTGCGCAGCGTGCGGCTGCGGATGACCGAGGTGATCCCGGCCCGAGCCTGCAGGTCGGGCAGGATCCCGGCCGTGACCATCTGTTGCATCTCCCAGGGCACCCCGGGGACGGCGTAGATGATCTTGCCGTCGTCGTCGCCGGTCAGGGGGCACATCAGCCCGGGTGCCGTCCCCGGCATCGCCGGGTTGACGGTGGCACCGACGGGCACGTCGGCCTGGAGGAGGTTGTTGTCGGGCATCTCGCGCCCTCGGCCGCCGAACATCGCCTGGATCCGTTCGACGATGGCCGGATCGCGGACGAGCTCGACGCCCATCACCTCGGCGATGGCGTTGCGCGTGATGTCGTCCTGGGTGGGCCCGAGACCGCCGCAGACGATCACGGCGTCGCTGCGATCGACCGCTTGGCGGAGCACCTCGACCATCCGGTCGAGATTGTCACCCACCTTCGTCTGGTAGTGGCTGTCGATCCCGACGAGCGCCAGCTGCTCCCCGATCCACGACGAGTTGGTGTCGACGATCTGGCCGAGCAACAGCTCCGTACCCACCGCGACGACTTCACACTTCATGTCTTCTCCCGAACCGTGTCCGACTCCGTGCGACGTCAGTCGCCCGTCTCGCTCAGGGCGTTCTGTCCGTCGATCAGATACTGCGCGCCGGTCACGATCGTCCACACGACGGCCACCCACAACAGCACACTGACGGCCGCGTCCTGGTCCTCGAGGGTCGGCATGACCGCGGCCGCCAACGCGACGCCCTGTACGAAGGTCTTGTACTTGGCCGACTTCCGGGCCGGGAGCGACAGCCCCTCGCGGGCCCATCGACTGCGCCAGGCCGTGATCCCGATCTCGCGGACCGCCATGATCGTGACCGGCACCCACCAGTAGCGATCGACCGCCACGAGGCAGAAGGCGGAACCGAGGATGACCACCTTGTCGGCGAGCGGGTCGAGGAAGGCGCCGCTGCGGCTCACCACATTGGCCCGCCGCGCGACCTTCCCGTCGAAGAAGTCGGTGCTCGCGAGGGTGACCCCGAGGCCGAACGCGGCCCAGGAGACGCCCCGGGTGGCCTCGGCATCGAGCACCAGCCAGAAGAGGAGCGGCGCGAACAGCAGACGGGCGATGGTGAGGAGGTTCGCGGGATGGGTGATGCCGGCCTGGCGCGGCTCGACGAGCTCACTCATGCAGCACCTCGGCCTCGAGATCGGGCCCCAGTGCTCCGGTGACCCGCACGGTCGCGAACTCTCCCACCGCAAGAGTGTGGGGTACGGAAACGATTCCGTCGATCTCGGGCGCCTCGCGATGGCTTCGACCGATGCCGGGTTCGTCCACGAGCACTTCGACCGTGGCACCGATCAATTCGTCACGTTTCTCGGCCGTGATCGCGTCCTGGAGCTCGCGCAGCTCGGCCAGACGGTCGTCACGGAGCGACGCGTCGACGGTGCCGTCGAGGTCGGCCGCGTAGGTGCCGTCCTCCTTCGAATAGGCGAAGAAGCCGCACCAGTCGAGGCGCGCCGACTCGACGAAGTCGAGCAGTCGGTCGTGGTCGTCCTCGGTCTCGCCCGGATAGCCGACGATGAAGTTCGACCGGAAGGCCGCGGCCGGTTCGCGCGACCGGATGGTGTCGATCCGTTCGAGGAAGCGTTCACCGTCGCCCCAGCGCTTCATGCGGCGCATCAGCGGCGGCGAGACGTGTTGGAGGCTCAGGTCGAAATAGGGAACGCCCGTTGCGCCGATCGTCTCGATGAGACGTTCGTTGAGATCCGACGGATACAGATAGAGCAGCCGGACCCGGTCGACGCGGGCCGCGACCGCCTCGATGAGCGGCACGATGGCCCTTTCACCGACACCCTGGTCGCGGCCGTAGGCCGCCAGGTCCTGGGCGACGAGCACGATCTCCTTGGCCTGGAGTTGGTCGACCTCGTCGAGGATCTGGGCGATCGAACGGCTGCGCTGCGGTCCCCGGAAGGTCGGGATCGCACAGAACCCGCAGGCCCGATCGCAGCCCTCGGCGATCTTCACGTAGGCCCACGGGCGACTCGAGGCCGGCCTCGGCAGGTTGAGCAGATCGAAGTCGGGGGCCCGCCGGGTGGGACCGAGCGAGACGGCGACCGAGGACTCGTCGGGGTCGGGAGCGAGGGCCACCCCGAACGGCGCCACGAGGTCGATCTCGTCGAGTTCGGCGGCGAGCTCGGCGCCGTGCCGTTCGGCCATGCACCCGGTGACCACGAGCTGGGCACCGGGCCGACGTTGGGCCGCCAGCGTGAGGATCGTGTCGATCGACTCGACCCGGGCCTCTTCGATGAACGCGCAGGTGTTGACCACGACGACGTCGGCCGAGTCGACATCGTCGACCGGGGTCATGCCGTCCGCGAGCAGTGTCCCCTCGAGCTTGTCGGAGTCGACCTCGTTCTTCGGACAACCGAGCGTCGTCAGGTGGTAGGTCTGCGGCAGGCCGGACACCTGAGCAGCCTAGGGGCGCTCGAGCGGCACCGTGAACGAGGCGACGAGTCCGGTGGGTTCCGCGTCCTCCAGGAGAAACGCACCTCCGGCGCCCATCACCAACTGCGCCACGATCGCCAGCCCCAGCCCGGTTCCCTCGGTCGACGGGTCGCCCCGCCAGAATCGATCCGTGGCCAGGACCTTCTCCTCATCGGACAGGCCTGGGCCCTCGTCGACGATGTCGACCCGAGCGGACCCGAGCGCGGGATACGCCCGCACCCGGACGACACCGCCGGGTGGCGACGCCCGGATCGCGTTCTCCAGCAGGTTGTCGAGGATCTGTTCGAGCCCACCGGAGGTCATCCACCCGAACAGGTCACCATCGTCAACCGCTGCCTCGAGCGCGACGTCGCTCTCCTCGGCGATCGCCGTCCAGGTATCGACACGATCGCGGATGATCCCGCAGATGTCGATGCGTTCGGAGCTGCGGGACTGGTTCGCCGCGGCGAGCCGCAACAGATCCTGGATGAGACGGCCCAGGCGATCGGTCTCGCCGATGGCACTGCTCAGTTCTTCGCCATCCACGACCTCGCCACCCGACGCGGCCATCTCGAGGTTCTCGAGCCGGAGCCGGAGTGCGGTGAGCGGCGTGCGCAGCTGATGCGACGCATCGGCCACGAACTGCCGCTGCCGCTGGATCAGGTCATCGAGCTCGGCGGCCATCGTGTTCATCGA
>JBDQKM010000217.1:0-5289 GCA_040263275.1 Acidimicrobiales bacterium | reverse complement strand
GGCGAGGGCGATGACCGAAGACGGCGAGACCGGCCCGCCGAGGAACACGACGCTCGGTGGCACCGTCCGGCCGGCCCACGGTTCGATCGTGGAGGCGACCGGCAGCTCGCTCGGTCGTCTTCATGCTCGAGCACAACGACGAAGGTGCCATCGGGGTCATCCTCAACCGGCCGAGCGAGCTGCCGGTCGCCTCCACGATCGAACCGTGGGCCGGCCGGACGGTGCCACCGAGCGTCGTGTTCCTCGGCGGGCCGGTCTCGCCGTCTTCGGTCATCGCCCTCGCCTCGGTCAACCTCGACGACGCCGGCGACAACTGGCACCCGGTACTCGGGCGCATCGGCACCGTCGATCTCGATGTCGACCCGAGCGAGGTCCCGGGCCTCGACGAGGTCCGCATGTTCGCCGGGTACGCCGGCTGGTCGGCCGGTCAGCTCGAGGCCGAACTGGTCGACGACGGCTGGTTCGTGCTCGATGCGCTGCTGACCGACGTCCACACCGACGACCCGTTCGAGCTCTGGTGGGAGGTCCTGGGCCGCCAGCCCGGGCCCCTCGGCCGGCTCGCGCACTATCCGCTCGACCCCCGCGACAACTAGGTGGAGAAGTCCCAGTAGCGGCCCAATTCGTCGAAGACGATGTCGGCGACCCAGGAGGCCGCCGCCCGAGTCAGGTGGACGCCGTCGTCGATCCGGGCCCGGGTGTCCTCGCCGCTCGGTCCGACGACCCGCTCGGAGAAGCCCGCGGCGCCGCCGAACAGCGGCCAGATGTCGATCGCGGTCACGAAGTCCCGCTCGGCGATGACCGCCGCGGCCAGCTCGTTGATCACGTCGATGCCGTCGTCGAGGCCACCGTCACGCATCGGCGGCTGTGTCACCCAGAAGACCTGGCGGTCCTCGGCCTCGAGCAGATCGAAGGTGATGGCGAGGCGGCGGCTCCACTCGACCTGCCAGGCCTCGCTGCCCTCGACGAGTCGGGTGCCCTCGGCATCGGCCATGTCCTGGTGGTCGTTGGCCCCGATGAACAACACGACGGCCTCGGGGTCCTGTTCGCCGACGACCTCGGCCAGCCGGGCCGGCCAGTTGAAGTAGTCGGGGCGGGCGAGGCTCGTGGAGATCTCGTGTTGCACCTCGACGGCGAGGTCGAGTGCGGACTCGGTGGTGACCGCCTGGCCGAGGTACTCGGCCTGGCTGTCGCCGCCGACGAAGACCCGCAGCGGCGTCTCTGGCGTCACCACCCGCAGCGGTCCGGCCGGCGGCACGGTCGTGGTCGTGCTCGTGGTGGTCGACGAGGTCGTGGTGGTGTCGGTGCCGTCGTCGTCGATCACCACCGGATCGATGTCGGGCACCACCACCTCGAGCCCGAGGTCCTCCGCGACGTCGTCGATGCTGTCGATCTGTTGGGCGGCGTCGTCGCCCGCGCCACGGATGTCCTGGATCAGGTCGTAGGGCCGGTTGAGTGACAGGAAGTTGGCGATTCGGTCGATGCGCTCGGCCACCGCCAGCTGGCGGTCGCGGGTGTCGCCGAACTCCTGCCGTTCGGCGATCTCGACGATCTTCCCCGAGGTCAGCAGGGTCGCGAGCAGCAGGCAGGTGAGCGCGGCGACGACCGCCGCTCGGGCGTCGGAGGTCCGCTGTCGCAGATCGGCCTCGCGGGCCTGCTGGAACTGTTCGTCGTCCCAGGTGTCGCCGACCTCGCGCACCTCGGTCGCCCGCTTGAGCGGGTCGCTGTGCTTCATCTCACCTCACCTCCTCTCGGTTTCAGAACTGGAAATAGATGAACTCGGAGATGCCCTCGGGTCCGAGGGCCACCACCATCATGATCCACAATGCGAAGGCCACAGAGACCGCGACCGGGTGGACGACCGAGAACATCGCCGACCACTGCCGGGCCAGCAGGGGCGGGACGTACTGGGCCGCGATCGACGCGACGATGACCAGCACGACCAGCGGATTGACGAGCTCGGGGGTGACGTTCCAACCGTGGAGCAGCGACCAGAGCACGTCGCCGGCCCGGCCGAGCGACTCGCTGTTGAAGATCACCCAGCCGACGCACACGAAATGGAAGGTGACGAGCCGGCCCAACCAGAGCGACTTGACCTCGAGCGGCGTGAAGGGCACCGGGGACGATGGGTCCTCGCGCCAGGCATCGACCGCGGCACCCGAGTGCAGGCGGGCGATCTCCTTGATGCGCACGTCGCGCGAGTCGAGCGGGGTGTCCTGCTCCCCGCGGAGGTCGGAGAGGAACCGCTCCCCCGCCATCCCGAGGCCCTGGTAGAGGCCCCACACCACGAACGTGCCCGCAGCGCCGTGCCACAGGCCGCCGAGTCCCATGGTGATCAGCAGGTTGCGGTACGTCATCAGGCGGCCTTTTCGGTTGCCACCCAACGGGAAGTAGAGGTAGTCCCGCAGCCAGCGCGACAGCGTCATGTGCCAGCGCCGCCAGAAATCCTGGATCGAGACGGCGGCGTAGGGCCGATCGAAGTTCTGGGGGAAGCGGAAGCCGAGCAGCAGGGCGATGCCGATGGCCATGTCGGTGTAGCCACTGAAGTCGGCGTAGAGCTGGATCGCGTAGCCGTAGATCCCGAACAGCACGTCGACGGCGCCGTACTCGCCCGGGGTGCCGAAGGCGTCGTCGACGATCGCCCGTCCGAGGAAGTCGGCGATCACGACCTTCTTGAAGAGCCCCCGCCCGATGAGGACCACGGCACGGCCGGCTTCGACCTGGTCGGGCACCCGGTCGCTGCGCAACTCGGGCAGGAACTCGGTTGCGCGGACGATCGGGCCGGCCACCAGCTGGGGGAAGAACGACAGGTAGACGGCGAAGTCGAGCAGCGGCGCCGGCGGTGTGTCCTTGCGATAGACGTCGACCACATAGCTGATGCCCTGGAAGGTGAAGAACGAGATGCCGATCGGCAGGACGACGTCGAGGGCCGGGCTCGACACCCCGAGGTTGCGGTCGAGCGAGTCGGTGAAGAAGTCGTAGTACTTGAAGAAGCCGAGGACGGCGAGATCGAGGCCGACCGCCGCAGTGAGCGCGGCCTTGCGACTCGCGTCGTTGGCACTGCGGTGAATGGCGATCGCGGCGATCTCGTTGCCGAGGGTCATGCCGGCCAGGAGCACGAGGAACCGCACGTCCCAGTAGCCGTAGAAGTAGTAGGACGCGCCGAGGACGAAGAGCTTCCACGCGGTGACGCGCTCCCGCAACATCCAGCTCACGGGGAGCACCACGGCGAAGAACGCCGCAAAGGTGAATGTGGGGAACAGCACGGGTGAGTCGTCCTCCTGCGTCCGCCCGGAGCGAACAATAACTCCGCGAGATGACCCCACCAGGGAGGCTAGGTCTTTCATGTCGGATCGGCACCCGGACCATGCCGCCGAACAGGCCTACCTGCTCGGGGCCAGGGCGGCGTTGACGGCCATGGTCGAACGGTCGGCGCGGGTTCTCGAATTCGCCGACCAGCGGGTCCGCGACGAGGACTCGGCCGACGCCAAGATCGCCCGGGCCCACATGGCCGAACGGCGGGGGGCCGTCGACGTCGGCAACGTGGCCTTGTGTTTCGGCCGCATCGACGAGGACCCGGTGATCGCCGACGGCGACCGCTCGTACGTCGGACGTCGCCACATCGAGGATGCCGAGGGCGCGCCGGTGGTCGTCGACTGGCGTGCCCCTGTCGCGATTCCCTTCTACCGGGCCACGGCGGCCGATGCCTTCGGCCTGGCCCGGCGGCGCCGGTTCTCGTGCGAGATCGACGAGCTCGTGGCGATCTTCGACGAGCACCTCGACGATCCCGACTCCATGAGCGCGGCCGGCATCCCCGACCCCGTCCTGGCCGAGATCGAGCGCGGTCGTTCCGGCGAGATGTCCGACATCGTCGCCACCATCGCAACCGAGCAGGACGAGATCATCCGTGCCCCGCTCGACGAATGCCTCCTGGTGCAGGGCGGGCCCGGCACCGGCAAGACCGCCGTGGGCCTCCATCGCGCCGCCTTCCTGCTCTTCGAGCACCGCGCGGCCTTGTCGCAGAGCCAGGTATTGGTCATCGGACCGAACCGTGTCTTTCTGCGCTACGTCGCCAACGTACTCCCCTCGCTCGGCGAGACCGCGGTGAGTCAAGCGATGATCACCTCGCTGCTCAGCTCGCGGGTACGGGTCCGTGCCGAGGAACCACCCGAGGTCGTCGAGGTCAAGGGGCGAGCCGTCATGGCCGACGTGCTCCGGCGCCTCGCAGAGGCCCGCATCCGGGTCCCGGCCGACGAACAGGTCGTGCCGGTCGGCCTTCGCTCCGTTCGCTACCCGCCCGACATCGTCGGTGCGGCGATCGCGACCGCCCGAGCCAGTGACCTGCCGCTCAACGACGGCAAGGGGGTGTTCACCGAGGTGCTTCTGCGCGAGGCCCGGCAGCAGCTGCTCGATCGCGGGGTCGCCCAGGAAGACCTCGCCCGCCTCCTCCCCGACCTCCGCAAGAGCGACGGCTTCAAGAAGATGGTCGACAAGGTCTGGCCGGGCCTCAGCGGTGCCCAACTGGTCCGCTCGCTCCTGGGCAGCCCGACCAACCGCCGGCGCGCGGCCGAAGGGCTCCTGCCGCCGGAGGATGCCGACCTGCTCCAACGCGCGTCGGCGAAGAAGATCGCCGACGAACCGTGGACGGCGGCCGACCTGCCACTCCTCGACGAGGCCAACTCGTTGACCAGCGGCGGTGGACGCCGCTACGGCCACGTCGTGGTCGACGAGGCGCAGGACCTCTCGGCCATGGCGCTTCGGGCGGCCGGTCGCCGCACCGCCGGCGGATCGATGACGATCCTCGGCGACATCGCCCAGGCGACCGGAATCGGTGCGCAGGACTCGTGGGATGCGGTCACCGCCGGTCTCGGCGTCGACCAGTCGCAAGTGCGGCGACGCGAACTCACCGTCGGCTACCGCGTGCCCGGCCCGATCCTCGACTACGCCAACCGACTCCTGACCGTCACCGCACCCGACCTCACCCCGTCGACGTCGATTCGCAGCCGCGGCGAAGGCGCCGAACACCATGAGGTCGCCGCCGACGACATCGCGTCGACCGTGGCGGCACTGGCCGCCGACCTCGGCGGCGAATGGTCGACGATCGGGGTCATCGCGATGCCCGAACGGATGGACGCCGTGCTCACGGCGCTCATCGGGGCCGGCCTCGACGCGGGCGATACTCGCCGGGCGGTCGCACTCGATCACGACATCTCGGTGGTCGATCCGCCGACCGCCAAGGGCCTGGAGTTCGACGCGACGATCGTCGTCGAACCAGCCGAGTTCGTGCAGCTC
>JBDQKM010000216.1:0-5304 GCA_040263275.1 Acidimicrobiales bacterium | reverse complement strand
CTCCTGCAGTGTCTCGGGGAGCAGTGTTTCGGGGAGCGGTGTTTCGGAGAGCAGGGGGTCGGGCCACGGCAGCGTGACCGGGTCGCCCGTGACCCCCGCCTCGCCGTTCGCTGCCGTGGATGGCGCCACGGAGTCGGCGGCGGAGGTGGTCGGCCCGGCATCGATCGTGTCGAGGTCGCCGTCGTCGCCGCAGGAGGAGAGCACGCCGCCGAGGGCCAGGGCGAGGACCATGAGGGAGGCGATCGGGGCTGGCGTCACGGGTTCATGCTGGCAGCTCGCCGACCACGAACGGTGGCGAAGGCTGAAGTCCGCCATCGGGCTGCCGATGGACCGGCATGGAATCCGGCGGCGAACCCACCACTTCGAAGACTCCCTCGTTGCGGAGCATTCGCATCGTCGCGGCGGTCGGCGCGCTCGTTGCCATCGCGGCGGTGGTGCTCGGCTTCAGCACGAGCCTCCTCTACGGGTTCGTGGCCCTGGTGGCCCTGCCTGCTGTGCCGCTGCTGTTCGTGCTCGCGTTCGAAGCGATCCGGGGAACCTCGGAGCCGCGCCGGACCTAGGCGAGGGTGCCGCCGTCGACGCGCAGCACTTCACCGTTGATGTGTGCTGCTTCGGGCGCGGCGAGAAAGAGGATCGCGGCGGCGACCGTCTCCGGCCCCCGGAACTCGTCGAGCGGCGAGATGCGGTCGAACAACGAGAAGTCGACGTCGTCGGGTAGATCCAGCGCTCCGACCATCGGGGTGGTGATCCCGCCCGGTGCGACCGCGTTGACCCGCACCCCGCGGCGGGCGTACTCCATCGCGAGGGTGCGGGTCATGGCGAGCACCCCGCCCTTCGACGCGCTGTACGCCGTCATCCACGGATGTCCCGACAGCGCCGAGGTCGATGCGGCCATGACGATCGCGCCCTTCGATTCGACAAGTGCCGGGAGGGCGTGCCGAGTCGTGTAGAAGACGCCGGTCAGGTTCACGGCGATGATGCGTTCCCACTCGTCGTCGGTGGTCTGGTCGGAGTGCGAGGCGGCGAGCACCCCGGCGACGTTGCACAGCACATCGAGCCGTCCGAAGGTCTTCGCCGCGGCATCGACCGGAGCCTCGGCTCCGGCCCTGGTGCTGACATCGGCGCGGATGGCGACCGAGGTGCCGCCGGCCTCCTCGATCTCGGCGGCGACCGCCTCGACGGACTCGCTGATGTCGGCCGCGACCACGGTCGCACCCTCGGCTCCGAGCCGCAGCGCCGTGGCGCGGCCGATCCCCGAACCCGCTCCCGTCACCACCGCGACCTTGCCGGCGAAGCGGCCATCCTGTCCCTGCACCCTGTTTGTCATTGGGCCGTTGTATCCGGTTTTGGCGCCGGATCATGGGTCGATCGGCCCGACCTCGGCGCAGACGCTTCACTTGCATGCCACCTCGGGCCGATATGGGCAACGTGGGATCACGCATCCGCCGGAAGCCCGGTCGTTCGTTCGTGCACCAGTTTGCACTGTCAGCGCTGCTCCCCGCCGCGCTCGGATTGGTGGTCACCGTCGGTCTGAGCATGTGGATCGGCCAGCGCCGCGACTTCGCGCTGGACGGCGGGAGCGTCACGCTCGTGACGGGCATCGCCGTGAACGTGGTGATGGCAGCGACGATCTCGTTGCAGCGGATGTCGAGCGGTCAGACGCATGCCCGCCTGCGGGAGATGGAGCACCGCGCCTCGCACGACGAACTCACCGGTCTCCTCGCCCGTGACGAGCTGCGGGCGCGTCTCGATGTCGCACTCCGCAGCGCCTACCGCCACGACCGGGTCGTCGGTGTCCTGTTCCTCGACCTCGACGGCTTCAAGGCCATCAACGACAGCATGGGTCACGAGGCCGGCGACGAACTCCTGCGGGGATTCGCCGAACGCCTCCGCGCATCGGTTCGTCAGGAGGACCTCGTTGCCCGGTTCGGTGGCGACGAGTTCGTCGTCGTGACGCTCGGGCTCGAACGGGAGTCGGCCGTCCGCGAGGTGGCGGAGAACGTGTTGCGGGCCTTCGAGATCCCCATCGCGATCGACGACGGCAAGATCTTGATGACCCCGAGCGTGGGGATCGCGATCGGGTCGCGCCTCAACCCGACCGGACCCGACGACCTGTTGGCCAACGCCGACCAGGCGATGTACCGGGCGAAGCGTCTCCGCCTTGGTGTCGAGGTGTTCGACGATCGCCAGCGTCGCGAGGTCATGGATCGTCGCGAGGTGCAGCAGGCGTTGGTGCCGGCCCTCGCCGACGGCCAGTTCCAGGTGTACTACCAGCCGATCGTGTCGCACACCGAACAGACGACTGTCGGGGTCGAGGGACTGGTGCGCTGGCAGCATCCCGTCCACGGAGTGCTCGGGCCGGATCGTTTCCTCGAAGTGGCGGAGGAGGCGGGGCTGCTGGCCCGGCTCGGTGAGGTCGTGATGCGCGAGGCGGTCGCCCAGACATCGGTCTGGAACCATCTCTACGGGCCGCAACACGCCGCGCGTGTCGGGGTCAACCTGGCCGAACGCCAGCTCGTCGACCCGGCCTTCGCCGACCGGGTGGCCGAAGTGCTGGCCTGGGCCGGGGTCGGTGCCGATCAGCTCGATCTCGAGGTCGGCGAGGAACTGCTCCTGCGGCGCATCGACGATTCGAGTCGGGTGCTGCACCGTGTGGCCGAACTCGGTTGCCGGATCGTGATCGACGACTTCGGCATCACCCATGGCGCCTTCTCCCGGATCCGCGATCTCGACCTGGTCCGCGCGGTCAAGATCGACCGTTCGATCATCGCCGGGCTCGGCAAGGACAACGTCGCCCGCGCCGTCGTCGAGGCCACCGTGTCCATGGCCACCGCCCTCGACATCGAGGTGATCGCCGAGGGTGTGGAGACCGACGAGCAGCAGGCGATGGTCGTCGATCTCGGAATCGATCTGATGCAGGGGTTCCTGTTCCAGCAGCCGCTGCCCGCCGAGGAGTTCGAACGGACCGGATCGCTCTCCATCGGCCGCTAGGTCGACCGGGACGGGCCGTCGGACCCGAGGGGTCAGACGACGAGCACGTCGGCCACGGCGACCAGGCGGGACGGCGTCGCCCGGTCCTCGATCCGCACCGTGCAGAGGTGGCCGGCATCGTCGTCGCGGGTCACCTCCGCGGTCACGGCGACCGGACCGTCGCCGATCTGCTCGAGATAGTGGATGTGGAGGTCGCGGGCCTGGCGATCGGGCTCGTGGAGTCCACCGGCGGCGGACACCGCGGCGGCTTCGGCCGCGAGAGCGAGGACGCCCCCGTTGACGGTGCCGAAGCTGTTCTCCACATAGGGCGACTTGTCGAAGCGGAGCTGGCCCGGGCCCACGGCCGTCATGCCACAGCGTTCGAGCACCGAGTCGTCGATCGGGGTGCCGCCGTCCATGGCGAACTTCGTCGGCTGGCGGTCGCTTTGCGCCTCGACCGTCGCCCGCGTGGCCGATCCGGGGATGCGGGCGAAGGCCATGCGGCCCGTTCCGGAGAGGACGCCGTCCCCGTCGCGGAGCACCGCGTCGACGACGACCCGCTTGGCGCCGACGCGCAGGGGCCGGCACTCGATCTCGATCACACCCTCCTGGAGCGGCCGCACCAGGTGGGTCTGGAGGTCGGCGGTCGCGATCCAGTCCGGGGCGACAGCGGCCAGCGCGATGCCGGCGCCGCTGACGTCGACGAGGGTGGCGAGCACGCCGAGTCGCAGTCCGTGCCGGTCACGCAGGCCGGGGGTGATCTCGAGAGAGGCGGTGGAGGTGTCGCCGTCGCGCGAGCTCCGGAAGCCGAGATCGCGGAGGAGGTGTACTGCGGGTGGATAGGTCATTCGTCGTCATCGTCCAGGAGTCGGTCTTCGAGGTCCTCGAAGTCGTCGGTGTTCATGCGGGGCTGATCGGGAACCACGACGCCGCAGCCGAACCCGATCAGCGCCTGCGAACCCTCGAACCCCGGCGCCGGCCGCGTGATCAGCTGCTGCAGCTTCTCCTTGTCGCCCTCGACGATGATCCGAGCCGTGTTGTAGTCGAACGGGCCCGCCGTCTCGATGTAGTCCTCGAAGTAGTTGACCACGGCGACGATCTCGGCCGCTGCGCCACCCTCGGCGAGGGCCAGCACGTCCTGCCAGAACCCGAGCGCGAGGACCGCCACGGGTCCGGGTCCGGCGGCGGCGGGCACCTCGGCCGCCTCGTCGACGAAGCTCCGGGCCCGTTCGCAGATCAGGAGGAAGTTCTCCTCCGAGCTCCGCGTCGTCGTGGGCGCGGCGGTGGTGGTGGTCGTCGTGGTGGTGGTCACGACCGTCGCCGCGTCGGCGTCGGTGTCCCGGTTCTCGATACGGGTCCAGGCGACCGTCATCCCCGCGATCACGAGCGCGACCGCGAGGAATCCCCTGAGTTCGGTCCACCTCACGGTTCGCACCTCACTCGCACAGTCTGGACCCCGTTCCTATTCAGGAACGTGCACCCCGATGGCGCCGGCTGCGGCGAGGGAGTCGGCCTCCCCGGCGCGACCGATCGACTGCAGGATCTCCACGGTGTGTTCGCCGAGCTTCGGTGCGAGGCTGCGCGCCGCCCACGGGGTGCCGTGGAAATCGCACGGGGTGGCGATCATCGTGGTGGTCGAGGCCCCGTCGGGGACTTCGATCAACGCCCCGGACGCGTGGAACTGGGGGTCGGCCAGCAGGTCGTCCGGCGAGTTGACCGGCGCCCAGAAGAACTCGGGCTCGGTGTCGAAGATCTCGATCCATTCCGCCAGCGGCTTCGTCACGAAGATGCGGTCGAGTTCGGCGATCAGTGCCTGGCCGTTGATGGCGCGGTCCATGGCGGTCGCCCATCGGGGGTCGTCGATCCACTCGGGGTGACCCGCCACCCGGGCCATCGGCGGCCAGTGACGGTCGGCCTCGAGACCGACCACCCAGAATCGCTTCCCGTCGCCGGTCACGTAGTTGTTGGTGGACGGGTTGTGCATCGTCTCGCGATTGCCGACGCCGAGGGTGAGCCCCCACCCGACGGTCACGGACAGGTCGAAGCTGAGGGTGAACACGCCCTCGCGGAACAGTGAGGTCGACACCAATTGGCCCTCACCCGTCTTCTCGCGGTTGTAGAGCGCCGCGCTGATCGCGGCGGCGCCGGCGAGGCCCGCGTTGTGGTCGCCCATGCCGCCTCGCTGGAAGGGCGGGTTGGATCCCTCGGGGGTGAGCATGTGGGCGATGCCCGAGCGGGCCCAGAAGGCGGCGATGTCGTAGGCCGCCTTGTCCTTGTCGGGACCCTCGAGGCCGAAGCCGGTGATCGCCGCATAGATCAGCCGCGGGTGTTCGG
>JBDQKM010000215.1:0-5314 GCA_040263275.1 Acidimicrobiales bacterium | reverse complement strand
GTCGACGTCGAGGCGCCGGGCGACCTGCACCGCGGCGAACAACAGGTCGCCGACCTCGTGTTCGGTCGGGTCGTCACGGACCTCGGCCAATTCGTCCTCGACGTCGGCGTAGGCGACTTCCGGGCCGCCCTCCCAGTCGAAGCCGGTCCCCGCGGCCCGCTTCTGCACCTTCAGCGCGAGCAGCAACGCCGGAAGAGCCGGAGGGATCCCGTCCATCGCCGACGCTCTCCCCTTCTCCTCCCGCTTGATCGCCTCCCAGTTGCTGACCACCGTCTCGGCATCGTCGGCATCGACCGTCGCCCCGCCGGCCGGCGGGAACACATGCGGGTGGCGCACGACCAGCTTGTCGTGCACCCCACGGGCGACGTCGGCCACGGTGAACGAACCGCGCTCCGACGCGAGACGAGCGTGGAAGAAGATCTGGTAGAGGAGGTCGCCGAGCTCCTCGGCGAGGTGCTCGTCGAGATCAGGGTCGACGTCGTCGTCGTCGAGCTCGGCCCGAGCGTCGATGGCCTCCAACGTCTCGTGGGTCTCCTCGAGCAGATGCTGGCGCAGTGAGGCGTGGGTCTGTTTGCGGTCCCACGGACAGTCCTGCCGCAACACCCGGACGAGCTCCTCGAAGCGGGCGAACTCCGCGGCCACCGGCACCGCGAGTTCCGGAATCCACAGGGAGGTCAGATGATCGGCGTCGACCTCGCGGTCGAGGTCGTGCCACGCCACCTCGACGATTCGCTCGTCGGGCAACCCCAGGCGCTGGAGCACGGTGACCGTGGGCCCGTCGTCGAGCGAGAGCTTGATGTCGGACAAAACCTGAGACGAGTGACAGTGGGCCACGAGGAGCGGCCCCGTCTGCCCGGCGGCCGCTTCGGCGAAAACATGGCCGTCGATCAGCCGGACGCTCGACTCGACCGGGTCGACCCGAAGCCGGGCCCACGCCACGTCGAGGAACGACATTGCCGGCACGATGTCGAGCCGCACCCGACCCTCGAGCTCGGCGGCGCGGAGGAGCTCCACCGTGCGTTCGAGCACGAGCGGCGACCCCGGCACGGCGTAGACGAGATCTCCCTCGCCGGCCTCGGCGATCAATCGCTCGGCGATCGTCTCGTAGACGGTCGCGAAGTCGGGAGCGTCGTCGTAGACGTGGTCGAAGCTGATCGCGTCGCCGACCGCGTCGGCCGCGGGGTGCACCGCAGTGCGCAGGAAGCGTCGGGAGTGGCGGTGAAGAGCCTCGGTGGTCGCCGGGGCGAGCAGGGTCGCGTCCGCCGGGCCCAGCCCGACGATCGTGATCGTGCCCATCGGACTCAGCCGGCCGCGACGACCGAGGCGGTGAGCTGGTCCCACTCGCCGTAGCGCGGATCGATGGTGACCTCGCGGGCGATGACCTCGCTCTGCAGGAGGGTGAACTCCGGGGTGGACAGGGCCGCGTTCTGGATGTCGGCGGGGTTGTCGGAGGGACTGGACCCGAACGACAGCACCTCGATCACGTGCCAGCCGAACTCGGTCTGCACCGGCGGGGTGACACCGGGACCGCCCAGCGCCGCGGCCCCGTCGACGAACTCCGAGACGAAGGACGCGGGGTCGACGCAGCCGAGGACACCGCCGGAGGGACCGGACGGGCCCGTCGACAGTTCGATCGCCAGGGCGGCGAACTCCTCGCCGGCGTCGAGCCGGGCGATGGTGGCCAGCGCCTCTTCCTCGGTGTCGAGCAGGATGTGGTTCGAGCAGAGCTGCACCGGCCATTCGATGGCGATGCCCTGGAAGTCGATCAGGTAGTCGGCGATGGCCGGCCCGAGCGCCACGGAGCGGATGAGCTCGAGCCCGGCCGCCGAGTCGATCGGCGGCACGTCGGCCTCGGGGTTGGCTTCGACGAACGCTTCGAATTCGCGGCGGGACTCGTCGAGGTAGGGCTGCACATCGGTCAGCCCGCCCGCGGCCAACTCGGCGTACCAGAGCTCGTTGCGGACCCAGTCGGTGATCACGATGGCGGCCGCCGCACGATCGATCACGCCGGCGCCCGGCTGATCGGCCAGCGCAGCCACACCGGCACCGGTCAGGCTCTCGTCGCCGACCGTGGCGGCGTTGCCGTCGGTCGACACGGGGTCGAGCAGGGCATCGATGTCGTCCTGGGTCAGCGTGTCGCCACCGTCGACCGAGGCGACATCGGGGTCGTCGCCGCATGCGGTCGCGACGAGGGTCAGCGCCAGGACGACGGCGAGGAGGCGGGCGAGGGAACGATTGAGGCTCACGAGTGGTGAAGGCTATCTGCCCGTCGCAGTCGAACCGGGGTCAGGACGGTGTGGTTTCGCCCTCGAGATCGGGCAACAGGTCGGCCAGGATCTCGGCCAGCTGGTCGACGACCGGCCCCTTCTTCTTCTGCAACGGGAGCTGGATCTCGCCGATCCCCTCCTTGTAGACCGCCTGGTTGCCGGAACCCTTGCCCGAGTAGAGCCGTTGGAGTCGCACCTGGCGGCTCTCGGGAAGGGTCACGGGCGAGATCCGGGCGATGTGGTCGGGTCCGCCGAAGCCCGGACCCTTGGTGACCGTGATCTCCCGGACACCACTGCGCACGCACTCGACCCGCAGACGACCGACCTTGAGCAGCGCTTCGGCGGGGGGCGGGATCGGACCGAAGCGGTCGAGCCATTCGGTGCGCACGTCGTCGAGCGCCTGCATGGTCTCGACATTGGCGAGCCGCCGGTAGGCCTCGAGGCGGGTCGACTCCTTGGTGACATAGTCGGCGGGCAGGTGTGCGTCGCCGGGCACCTCGATCGCGATCTCGATCGGTTCGGGGATCTTCTCGCCCTTGAGCTCGGCGACCGCCTCGGTGACCATCTGGCAGTAGAGGTCGTAACCGACGGCGGCGATGTGGCCGGACTGGCCGGTGCCGAGCAGGTTGCCCGCGCCGCGGATCTCGAGATCGCGCATCGCGATGCGGAACCCGGATCCGAGTTCCGTGGCCTCGCCGATGGTCTTCAGCCGCTCGTAGGCCTCCTCGCTGAGGACCACGTCGTCGGGGTGGAACAGGTAGGCGTAGGCCCGCTGGCCGGCGCGGCCCACCCGGCCGCGGAGCTGGTGGAGCTGGCCGAGCCCGAGAAGGTCGGCGCGGTCGACGACGAGCGTGTTGACCGACGGCATGTCGATACCCGACTCGATGATCGTGGTGCAGACGAGTACGTCGAACTTGCCTTCCCAGAAGTCGACGACCACCCGTTCGAGCGTGCCCTCGTCCATCTGGCCGTGGGCGATCGCGATCCGCGCCTCCGGCACGAGACCGCGCAACCGCTCGGCCACATGCTCGATGTCGCGCACCCGGTTGTGGACGAAGAACATCTGCCCTTCGCGGAGAAGCTCCCGGCGGATCGCCTCGGCGACAGCCCGCTCCTCGTACTCGCCCACATAGGTCAGGATCGGCTGCCGGTCGGCGGGCGCGGTGTTGAGCACCGACATGTCGCGGATGCCGGTGAGGCTCATCTCCATGGTCCGCGGGATGGGCGTGGCCGTGAGCGTGAGCACGTCGACGTCGGTTCGCAGCGACTTGATCTGTTCCTTGTGGGAGACACCGAAGCGCTGCTCCTCGTCGACCACGAGCAGGCCCAGGTTCTTGAACTCGATGTCGCTCGACAGCAGCCGGTGGGTGCCGATCACGAGATCGACGTCGCCGTCCTTCACCCCGTCGACGACCGCCTTGGCCTGGGCATTCGTCAGGAACCGGCTCAGCACCTCGACCCGCACCGGATACGGCGCGTAGCGCTCGCGGAAGGTGGCATGGTGCTGCTGGGCCAGCAGCGTCGTGGGTACCAGCACCGCGACCTGCCTGCCGTCCTGGATCGCCTTGAACGCGGCCCGCAGCGCGACCTCGGTCTTGCCGAAGCCGACGTCGCCCACGACGAGGCGGTCCATGGGCGACAGCCGCTCCATGTCGTCCTTCACGTCGATGATCGCGTGGAGCTGGTCGGGCGTCTCCTGGAACGGGAAGGCGTCCTCGAGCTCGCGCTGCCACGGCGTGTCGGGCGCGAACGCATGGCCCTCGGCATGAACCCGGGTCTGGTAGAGCACCACCAGCTCCTGGGCGATCTCCTGCACGGCCGAGCGGACCTTCGCCTTCGCCGTGTGCCAGTCGGCGCCCCCCATCTTCGACAGCGTGGGTGTCTCGCCCCCGCTGTAGAGCCGAATCGACTCGATCTGGTCCGACGGCAGGTAGAGCTTGTCGCTCCCCCGATACTCGAGCAGCAGATAGTCGCGGTCGTTGCCGTTGATGGCGCGGGTGACCATGCCACCGAAGCGGGCGACCCCGTGTTGCTGGTGGACCACGAACGAGCCCTCGTGGAGGTCGTCGAAGAACTTCTGCGCATCGCGCTTGCGGGCTCGGGCCCGACGGTGGGTCCGTCGCCGCCCGGTCAGGTCGGTCTCGGCCAGGACCGCCAACTTCAGATCCGGCATGACCGCGCCGCGTTCGAGCCCGACCGAGACGAGGTGGCCGCGGGGTTGGGTCAGGTCGGTATCGGCCGACGCAGCCGCGAGTTCGACCCCGTGATCCGACAGGAGGGCCGACAACCGTTCGGCACTGGCGGCACCATCGGCCGCGACGACGATCCGATACCCCTTGGAGAGCAGCCCCTGGACCTGGGTGACCGTGGGCGTCATGTCGCCGACCACGGGCTCCCAGCCGGAGGCCGCCACCGACGGGGTGCCCGGCCCGTCGGCGACCGGCAGCATCGACCACGACGGCGCGTCGGTCTTGGCCAGCAGCCGGTCGAACGGGAGATGGAGCCGATGGACGTCGTCGGCGTCGACGTCCCAGGTCCTGGCCAACGACCCGGCGAGATCCGCCTCTTCCGCACCGATGTCGGCGGCGCGGTCGCGGATGCGTCGCGGCTCGACGAGCAGGATCAGCGCATCGGCGGGGAGCAGGTCGGGGAGCATCACCTCGTCGGGCACGAGCCACGGGAGCCACGACTCCATCCCGTCGAACAGCTGGCCGTCGACCACCCGATCCCACTGCTCACGACCCCACGGTTCCTCGACGAGGAGCTCGGTCGCCCGTTCCCGGGCGTGGTCGCCCGGCCGGAACTCGCGACACGGGTAGATCTCGACCTCGGACACGGCGATCGTCGCCCGCTGGTCTCCGACGGAGAACTCGGTCAGCCGATCGACCTCATCGCCCCAGAGATCGATGCGCACCGGCGCGTCGGCGGTGCTGGGGAAGACATCGACGATGGACCCGCGCACCGCGACCTCACCACGATGTTCGACCTGGTGCTCGCGCCGGTAGCCGAGCCCGACCAACTCCTCGACCAACTCGACCGGGTCGACC
>JBDQKM010000214.1:0-5368 GCA_040263275.1 Acidimicrobiales bacterium | reverse complement strand
GACCGAGAACACCGTTGTCGTTCTGTGGAACCCTTGGGGACATGTCCACGCTCGAGGTCCCGGCCCCACCCGACCCGCCCGAGATGAAGGTCCGGGCGAGCGACCGCTACTCGTTGCCACTGGTGCGCGCCGTCGTGAAGCGTCCCCGTCTCACCGAGGCGATCCTGGGCCGCAGCCGGTGGGGCAACATCTTCGCCGAGGGCATCGAACGCGACCCGTATCCGGCCTTCCGGCCGATCATGGCCGATGGCCCGGTGGTCTGGAGCCCCTGGTACCAACAGTTCTTCGTCACCGGCTACGACGAAGCCCGAATGGCACTGTCGTCCGATGCGATGGAGGTCACCACCCAGCGCGAGGTCGTGCTGGCATGCCGCCCGCACTCGGCGATGAGCGACCTGTCGAAGGCGCTGTTCCGGAGGTTCCTGCTCTTCGTGGACCCGCCGGACCACACCCGGCTGCGCTCACTCGTCAGTCGGACGTTCACCCCGAAGCGAATGGAGCAGCTCGAGGGCGACGTGGAACGACTGGCCCACGGACTCCTCGACGCCGTCGACGGTGAGACGACCGTCGACCTGTTCGCCGCGTTCAACGCGCCGCTGCCGATCCACACGATCTCCGTGTTGCTCGGTATCCCGGAGGAGGACTGGCCGCTCACCGTCGAGGTCTCGAACGCCCTCGTCGACTATCTCAACCCCTTCCCCGATTTCGATCCCGGTCATGTCGACCGGCTGTTGCGGGAAGGCGCCGAACTCCTCGACCGGCTCGCCGAGGACCGTCGCCGGGGGCCGAAGGACGACCTCCTCAGCGACCTCGTGCACGCGGAGGCCGATGGCGGTCGCCTGAGCCGGTTCGAGGTCGTCGCCATGGCGATGTTCCTGATGTTCGCCGGTCACGAGACGACCAGTGGCTCGCTCGGATTGGCGATGGTCCACATGGCCCGCCACCCCGAGCAGCGGCGCCTCGTGATGGATGACCCCGACCTGTGGCCGAACGCGGTCGAAGAGCTGCTGCGCTTCGACCCGCCACTGCACGTCGACCCGCGAGCCGCGATCGAGGACGTCGAGATCGGCGGTGTCACGATCGGTGCCGGAAAGCGTGTCGCCGTGCTGCTCGGCGCGGCGAACCGCGATCCGCGGAGGTTCGATGCCCCCGACGAGCTGCGACTCGACCGCGCCGACCCCCGGCCGATCTCGTTCGGTCACGGGGTCCACCACTGTGTGGGTGCGGCGCTGGCCCGCATGCAGATGCGGGTCGGACTGCGGGTGTTTCTCGAACGCTTCGGCGAGTACGAAGTCGACGAGGACGCGATCGTCTGGAAGAACCACGCCGCGTTGCGTGGTCCGATCGAGTTGCCGGTCAGCCCTTCTTCGAACTGATCCCCACGCGAGCGGCCGGTGCGGCCCACTCGGGCCAGCGTTCACGGCTCTTCTGGGCGAGCTTGTGCATGAGCGCGATCGCGCCCGGGTCGTCGTCGCCGGGCCGGGTCTCGATCACGCCGTCGGCGACCATCGCGTCGATGATCGCCCGACCGAGCTCGGTCCGCACGATCGTGAGCGTCCAGTCGGTCGCATCGCCGATGCCGCCCGTGGAGATGTCGGCGTGTTCGGCCGCGAAGTCGGGGCAGTGATGACACCCTTCACGGGTCCAGGCGTGGCACTCCTTGAGGTTGATCTCGTGGTAGCCGCCGTCCTTGGTCCAGATCTGGAAGACGCCCTTGATGTTCATCTTCGCGATGTCTTCCTTCTTGAGGCCGTACTTGACCTCGAAGAGCTCGTCGAAGAGCGCGTCGTCGAACGACTTGGAGCACAGGAGACCGATGTTGAGCTTGATCGGCTTCGACACCTTGCCGATCTTGCGATGCCACATCACCGGAGCCACCGAGGTCTGGCAGCTCATGCCGACGAGGGCGAGCCGGTCGAGACCCTTCTCCTTCGCCTCGTCGAAGCCCATTGTGTTGGCCGAGTAGGTGTAGCGACTCCCCGCACCGCGGAGGACTTCTTCGCGGTTGGTGGCGACCATCGGAAACGCCTTCCAACCGGGGTCGCCGTTGGGCAGGTTCTCCACGCCGGAGGTGAGGGCACCGTTGACGATGTCGTTCTCCAGGCACCAGATGAGGATGGCCGACACCAGTCCGCCGTCCTGGCCCACGTCGTAGACGAAGTCGTCGCTCGCCCGGGTGAGGAGGATGTCGGAGTAGACGCCGGCCATCTCCTCGGGTTCGCGTTCACGGCCGAAGAGGTGCAGGTCGGCTTCGGGCTCCCAGGCCCGGAAGCGCGGACAGGCGCGGGTGCACGAGGTGCAGCCTTTCTGACCGTGGATGCAGTCGTCGAGTCCGAGCTCCTCCTCGAGGTGGAAGGGTGTGTAGGCGCCGGGTTCGTGCTCGTAGCCGATCACGTCGTGCGGACACGAGATCACACAGCCGGCACACCCGGTGCACAGTCCGCTGGTGATCACCTCGTCGAAGAGTTCTTTCCACTGGTAGGTCCAGCGTTCCTTCTTCGGTGGTGGTGAGCTTGCCGGGGTGTCGGTGACGGCCATTCGATGAACCTAGTCGCGGCCGTCACGAACGAGGGAGCTGTCTCGTCAAGGAGGAGAGGAGAGAGGAACCATTCGATGGACATCGCCGAATCCGCCGACCCAGAGGGACCGGATGCCCTCTACGTCGACGGCGCGGCGGCCGGCTTCCTGCGTGAACTCGGCTGCGAGCCGCGCGGCGGTGTACCCGATGCCGGTGCTCGGTGCTGATCGAGCAGGCGCCCGTCAGCAGCCGGAGGCCGCGTCCTGCAGGGGCACGCCGATGTCGATCGGCGCGTCCCATGCCGGCATCGTGTGGTCGACCGGGTCGTAGCGGGTCAGCCACTGCGTCATCCAGGCCGGGTCGGCCTGCTGCGACGGATGGTGACTGGGGAGCGCGGTGATGGCCATCGTCGGCATGACCTCGAAGGCGAAACCGATGCCCCACTTCCAGAGCCGGAACCAGGCGACCGGGCTGAGGATGCGCCGCCAGGCCGTCAGCTGGACAACCGTGCCGAGGAAGATGAACCACACGAGCATCGCGAAGCAGGTCGCCATGGCCGCCACGTAGCGAACGCGGCTGCCGCCGCTGGCGGCCCAGACATCATGGGCGACGGTCTTGTGTTCGACCTCTTCGGCCAGATGCCAGAGGATCATCGTCGCCGGTGTCTCGTCGGCGCCGCGGAAGAGCTCGTGGCGATGGGCGTCCATCCACCGGGCCGCGGCGAAGGCGGTGGCCTCGAAGCCGGCCGCGTACGCGATGGCGAACCGGCGGCCGGCCCGGCGGTGCAGGAAGCGGTAGGAGGCCGCCAGCCAGCGCTCGACGCGGCCGAGGGCGGGATGTTGGGCCGTGAGGATCTGGTTGAACCGCCGGTGCTGGCGAGCGTGTTCGCCCTCCTGGGCGAGATAGTCGTGCACCCGTGCGGCGAGCTCGGGGTCGTCGATGTCTCGCGCTGCATCGCGCACGGCCTGCATCACGTAGGGCTCGCCGCTCGGCATTCCCAGGCTCAATGCGTTCACGGCAGCCGCGAACTCGGGCTTCAGTGGCTGCCACGCGGCGCGAGTGTCGTCGGGCCAGACGAGTCGGATCCGACGGTGGGGGAGCGACGCCATACGGTTCCATCGGCCGCCGACCCGCGTTCTGTAGGTCGTTCGGACCACACGAGCTCGAGGCGGGTGAGACCGGGCCAGCGGCCCCGGCATCCGCGCGACAACCGGCCGTTGGCGCCCTCGGCAGGACTCGAACCTGCGCTCACGCCTCCGGAGGGCGATGCTCTATCCGCTGAGATACGAGGGCTTGCCCCGAGTGGGGTCAGAACAGCACACTACCGACGATACGCCGATCGCGTCGTCCAGTTCCCCGAAGATCTACTCGGTCTCGGTGGCCCCGCCGTCCGGCACGTCCTCACCGCTCACCCACGCCTCGCAGAAGGCCACGTCGGAGCGCACGCCGCTGCCCATGCGGGCGAGGGCGTCGTCGGGCTCGTCGGGGAACGGGAAGGCGGGCATGAACTCCGCCGCGGAGATCCGGGCTTCGAGACATTCCCATTCGAGCGTGCTGAGCGCGAAGGTGTCGAGGTTGCCGTCGTTCGACGCGCCGAGGATGACCGCCCCACCGGCGTCGCACCCGGCCACGATCCCGACGACGCGGTCGTCGACATCGGGCGTCGTGGGCTCCTCGTCGGCGACGACCCGGTCGCGGAAGCGGTCGACGTAGGCATCGCGCCACTCATCGACGTAGGCGTTGGTCACACACTCGGCTTCCACGGAGTGGGTGCCGGGAATCGCGAGGGCACCGGGGATGTCCTCGTCCAGGCGGTCGCGCAGGCTGGGACCGCACTCGATGAGTGCGTCGGCGAGGGCGTTGGCGAGATCACGGTCGGCCCCTGACCCGGTGTGGGCGGTGAAGTCCACGCCCTCGAGGTCGGCGAGTTCGAAGTCGCCCGCGGCGAGGGTGGTGTCGATCATGCAGCCGGAGGCGGTGCGACCGAGGCCGTCTTCGAGCGCACCCTCGATGAGCACGGTACGCAGGATCGCCTGCTCGGCATCCCAGTCGGGATCGGCCTCGCCGACGGCGCGGTCGGCCGCCGACGGGCCGGTGTCGCCACTGCCGCAGGCGGCCGCGACGAGCGAGAACAGCGAGATGAGCACGAGGGAGAGAGTCGGTCCGCGAGAACGCATGGTGAACCCATCGGCCGGACAATCCTCACTCTGAGGACTCCGGCCAGCCGGTAGGATCGGCGCTTTCCGACCCTCCCCGAGGCTGCACGATGGACGTTCGCGATCAGCTCCGCTCCGCACTGGCGGACGCCCTGGCCGCGGCCGGGGTCGACCCCTTGCCGACCGAGATCTCGCTGGAGCGACCGGCCAACCCCGACCACGGCGACTGGTCGTCCAATGTCGCCCTGGCGTCAGCCAAGGCGGCCGGCCGCAATCCGCGGGAGTTGGGTCAGCAGTTGGTCGACCATCTCCGCGGCGCGCCGCCTCGGCATGTCACCGGGGTCGAGATCGCAGGACCCGGCTTCGTCAACTTCCACCTCGGCGACACGTGGCTGCACGACGTCCTCGGCGACGTGCTCGCCGGCGGCGTGCGTGGCTACGCCTGCCCCGACCTCGGCGGCGGGCTCCACGTCAACGTCGAGTTCGTGTCGGCCAACCCCAACAAGCCGCTCCACGCCGGCCATGGCCGTGGTGCGTGCTACGGCGACTCCATCGCCCGGCTCCGTGAACGGTGTGGCTTCCGGGTCACCCGGGAGTACTACATCAACGATCGCGGCGTGCAGATGACGAAGTACGCCGAGTCGCTGGCCGCGCGCAAGCGGGGCGAGGAGCCGCCCGAGGACGGGTATCAGGG
>JBDQKM010000213.1:0-5383 GCA_040263275.1 Acidimicrobiales bacterium | reverse complement strand
GTGCTGAGCGAGAACGCCGCCGAGCTGTACCGCTTCGACCTCGATGCGCTGGCCCCGATCGCCGCGGAGTGCGGTAGTGTCACTACAGCTGTCCGATTGGGGGATCGGACGTCGATGGCGCTTCCCACGGGAGGCGCCATCGTCGTGTCCGGGCAAGGGTCGCGCTCCTAGGCTGTGGCATGGCTTGGACCGCGAACGACATTCCCGATCAGACCGGCCGCGTTGCCGTGGTCACCGGTGCGAACGGTGGGCTCGGGCTCGAAACGGCCCGGGCCCTGGCCGGGGCAGGGGCCCATGTGGTGATGGCGGCCCGCAACCAGGACAAGGCGGCAGCCGCGGCCGACGACATCCGCACCTCGCACCCCGACGCCGCGCTCGAGATCGTGGCGCTCGATCTCGGCTCGCAGGAGCAGACGAAGGGCGCGGCCGACGCGATCGTCGCCGCCCATCCGACGATCGACGTGCTCGTCAACAACGCCGGAGTGATGGGCATCCCGCGGACCCTCACGGCCGACGGCCACGAGATGCAGTTCGGCGTGAACCATCTCGGTCACTGGACGTTCACCGCCCGACTCCTGCCTTCACTCCGAGCCGCCGGCGACGCCCGGGTCGTCACCGTCACCTCCACCGCCCACCATGTCGGGCGCGCTGTCGACCCCGACGACGTCGAGATGGAGAAGGGCTACGGCGACTGGAAGGCCTATGGCCGCTCGAAGCTCGCGAACTGGCAATTCGGCATCGGACTCGACCGACGGCTCCGAGCCGAGGGTTGGCCGGTCGAGAGCCTGATCGCCCACCCCGGTCTGAGCGACACCGACCTCCAGGCCACGAGCGTCGAGAACTCCGACGGGAAGTTCCTGGCCAAGATGTTCCACTCCATGGCGAGCAGCACCGGCATGAGTGCGGCGCGTGGCGCCCTTCCGCAGCTGCGAGCGGCCACCGATCCGAGCGCGGCCGGCGGCGAGTTCTACGGGCCGCGTTGGATGAACACGGGCCACCCGGTGCGTCTCCCGATCCTGCGGCGAGTGGGGATGGACCGCGCCATCGAGACCCTGTGGGCCGTGAGCGAAGACCTCACCGGCGAGACCATCCTGCCCGGGTGAGCGACCCACACGACCGCTTCCCGGCCGGCTTCTTCGATCGGCAGGACCGCGACGATACGGCGTTCTACGAGCCGGCCCGCCTCGTCACCCACATCGACGATGCGGCCATCGCCGCGGTGGGTGCGCTCTACGCGGAGCTGGGTATCGACGGTGAGGTCCTCGACCTCATGTCGTCGTGGGTGTCCCACTTCGAGACGCCACCGCAGGGGCTCCACGTGCTCGGGATGAACCCGGCCGAGCTCGACGCCAATCCGGCGGCGACGACGCGCACCGTCCACGACCTCAACGCCGACCCGGTGCTGCCGTTCGCCGACGGGTCGTTCGACGATGCCGTCTGCTGTGTGTCGATCGACTATCTCGTCCGGCCGATCGACGTGGTGCGTGACGTGGCCCGCGTGCTGCGCCCGGGTGGCCGGTTCGTGTGCACGTTCTCCAACCGCTGTTTCCCGACCAAGGCGATCCGCGGCTGGCTGGCCAACAGCGACGAGGCCCGCACGAAGATCGTGGCCGAGTACTTCCGTCTCGCTGGTCCATGGCAGGACCCCGTGGCCGAGCGGCGGACCCCGGTCGACCATCGCGGCGATCCGCTCTTCGCCGTCTGGGCCGTTCGGAGCTGAGCGAGTAGAAACGGGCGCGTGAGCACCGAGCGCATCGACGACCCGACCGCCCCCTACGCCGGCTTCGGCGGCCGCGTCGAGAAGATCTTCTCGACGTCGGAACCCGATTGGCCCGCCCAGCCGACGGCGCCCACCGGAGCCCCCAACATCATCGTGATGCTGGCCGACGACCTCGGGTTCGCCGACCTCGGCTGCTACGGCAGCGAGATCGACACACCCGAACTCGACGCCCTCGCGGCCGGCGGAGTGCGCTACACGAATTTCCACGTGAACCCCATGTGTTCGCCGACCCGGGCGTCGATGCTGACGGGGCTCAACCACCATCTCGCCGGCATGGGCCACGTCGCCCACAGCGACCCGGGCTTCCCGGGCTACGCCCACGAGATCCGCGACAACGCGGTCACCATGGCCGAGCTCTACCGCGACAACGGGTGGGCCTCCCTGATGGTCGGCAAGTGGCATCTCTGCAAGGACTCCAACCTGAGCGAGGCCGGGCCCCGTCACAGCTGGCCCCTGCAGAAGGGGTTCGACCGCTACTACGGGATCCTCGACGGCTTCACCAACTTCCATCAGCCCCACCGGCTCTACGAGGACAATCACCACGTCCAGGTCGACCAGTACCCGGACGACTACTACTTCACCGACGACCTGACCGACCAGGCGATCACGATGATCGACGAAGTCCGCTCCTCGCACCCGACGAAGCCCTTCTTCCTCTACTACGCCCACGGTGCCGTGCACGCTCCGCTCCAGGCCAAGCAGGAGGACATGGAGAAGTACCGGGGCATGTACGACGCCGGCTGGGATCGCATCCGCGAGCAGCGGTTCGCCCGCCAGAAGGACCTGGGCGTCGTGCCGGACGACACCGTGCTGCCGCCTCGCAACTCCGAGGAGCTGCACGAGGTCACGGCATGGGACGAACTCACCGACGTGCAGCAGGAGACCTTCGCCCGCTACATGGAGATCTTCGCGGGCATGGTCGACTCGGTCGACCAGAGCGTCGGCCGACTCCGCGCCCATCTCGAGGCCATGGGGGAGTGGGACAACACCATCATCGTGTTCACCTCCGACAACGGAGGCTCGCGCGAGGGCCAGTACGACGGCACCAGCCAGTACTTCCGCACCCTCCTCGCCCAGACCCGGGAGAGCGGCATGGAGGACATCGACAAGGACCATTCGCGGCTCGACATCATGGGCGGGCCGCAGACCCTGCCCCACTACCCGATGGGCTGGGCGATGGTGTCGAACACGCCGCTGCGGATGTACAAGATCAACACCTTCCAGGGCGGCCATCAGGTGCCCTTCATCGTCCACTGGCCCGATGGCCTGGCGACGGCCGGCGAGATCCGTACCCAGTACCAGCACATCACCGACCTCCTGCCCACGCTCGCCGAGATGACCGGCGTGGAGATCCCGACCGCGAAGGACGGCCAGCCGCTGCCGGCTCCGGCCGGCGCGAGCTTCGTGGCGACGATGCGCGACGCCGAGGCGGCGTCGACCCATCCCGAGCAGTACTACGAGATGATCGGCAACCGCGGGTACTACCGCGACGGATGGTCGGCCGTGACCCTTCGTCAACCGCGCACGCCGTTCTCCGAGGAGCAGTGGGAGCTGCATCACCTGGCCGAGGATCCGTCGGAATCGCAGGACCTGGCCGCCGAGCACCCGGAGAAGCTCGCCGAACTCCAGGAGGCATTCGACGAGGCCGCGTGGGCCAACCAGGTGTATCCCCTCGATGAGGGCAACTTCGTCAAGATGATCCAGAAGCCGCCCAGCGACGACGACTTCGTCGCCGACGTTCGCATTCGGCCGGGCATGCCGACCCTCGAGCGGTGGCGCGCCCTCCAGCTCATCTACGCACGTGACTTCGTGGTCGACGTCGACCTCGACTACGCGGACGGCGACCAGGGCATGCTCGTCGCTCACGGCGACCAGGGCGGGGGCTATGCCCTCTACGTCGAGGACGGCCGACTCTTCTTCGCCTTCAACGGCTACGGCGACATGACGGTGATCGACGGCGGTGAGGTCGCGGCCGGCACCGATCGGATCTCGTTGCGGATGGAGTGGGCCGGCAACTTCCGGTGCAACGCGGTGATCTCGATCGGTGGCACGCCCGTGGGCGAGGCACCCGATCTGCCTGTCCTCATGGCGATGGCGCCGTTCGAGGGCATCGACGTCGGCATCGATCGTCGCTCGCCGGTGAGCTGGGAGGTCTACGAACGCCACGGCGTGTTCCCCTATTCGGGCACGCTCCACGGCGCGACCTACCGGCCGGGGGAGCTCGCCGCCGACGCCGGCGTGCGCTTCCTCGAGTTCATGCGCGAGACCGGCACTCGGTTCGAGTGAGCTCGCGGACGAAGGTCGTGCCCCGCTCCGGTAGCAGCACCCTGTGGCCGGCCGGAATCGGCAGCCGACCGTCGTCGCCCTCACGCACACTCGTCACCTCGTCACTCACGGTAGTGGGTGGGCAAAGGTGGGTCGATGGACCGTTCGGGCTACTCGGGGTCATCGGGACCTGGGGGCGGCCTCGAGCAGACGGACCACCTCGCGGCGCAGGATCTTGCCGGTCGCATTGCGTGGGATCTGGTCGACCACGACGAGTCGTTTCGGGGCCTTGAAGTTGGCGAGGCCGTCGCGCACGCTCGCCCGGACGGTCGCCAGATCGAGTGGCGTTTCGCGGTCGGCCACGACCGCTGCACCGACGACCTGACCGAACTCGTCGTCGTCGAGACCCACGGCCGCCGCGTCGACGATCCCGTCGAGGGTCAGGAGATACTCCTCGACCTCGCCCGGGAAGAGGCTTTCGCCGCCGCTGATGATCATGTCGTCGACCCGGCCGGTGATGTGCAGCAACCCGTGTTCGTCGAACGAGCCGAGATCTCCGGTCTCCATGAAGCCGTCGATCAGGAGCTTGGAGCCGCCCCCGGTGTAGCCGTCGAAGTGCGCGCCGTTGCGGACGACGATGCGTCCGGTGTCGGTGCCGTCGACATCGCGGCCGGCGTCGTCGACGATGCGTACCGTCGCGCCCGGCACCGGGCGACCGGCGGTGCCCGGAGACCGGCGCAGGTCGGCCGGTGTGGCGATGGCGACATGGCCGACCTCGGTCGAGCCGTAGAAGTTGTGGAGGTTGTCGCCGAACGCGTCCATCCATCGCACGGCGAGGCTGCCGGACAGCGCCGAGCCGCTGGTGGCGGTCATCCGCAGGTTGGCCGCGACGAACGCGTCGCCGTCGGGCGCCGCCTCGAGCATGCGTTCGAGCATGACCGGCACGGCGATGAGGATCTCGGTGCGTTGATGGCCGAGGTCGGCGACCGCTCGGCGGGCGTCGAAGTGCCGCCGGAGTCGAACGGACTGGGCGTAGACGGCGGCGAGGGTGAGTTGGCTCAGGCCCCACGCATGGAACAGCGGGGCGGGGATGGACGTCCGGGCGCCGCGTCGATGGGGGAGTGCGAAGAGGGGGCCGAGGGCCGAAATGTCGACATTGCCGTTCACTTGCACCTGCAGCATCCACGAGAACGCGCCCGCAGCATCGCCGCTGTCAAAGGTCGAAACGTCAACGGCCGGGAAAGCACCAGCACCCGGGGTGCCGTCGATGGGCGAGGTATTGTGGGCACGGCCCGTTTTGCCATCAAGATCGAGAGACATAGTTCACTCCTTGTATAT
>JBDQKM010000212.1:0-5452 GCA_040263275.1 Acidimicrobiales bacterium | reverse complement strand
CCGGAGGTCGACCCCGTCGAGCGCCGTCGTGGCACCGAAGCGCACCGAGGCGTCGCGCAGTTCCCACATCAGAGGGGCCCCATCAGAAGGTGCCTTCGTAGCTGCCCCGGACCGACTCGATCGCGAGCACCGCCACCGCGACGACGAGCATCAGGATCACGGCGAGTGCCATGGCCTGCCCGCGCACCAACTCGCCGGGGGTCGACAGCATCCGGAAGAGCGCCTGGGGTGCGGTCAGGGTGTCGGGGCGGCGGGGGATGAAGGCGGTCGCCCCGAATTCGCCCATCGACACGGCGAAGGCGAACGACGCGCCGACGAGCATGCCGCGTGCGGCGATGGGCAGATCGATCTCACGGCGCACTCTGCCGGGCGAGGCCCCGAGCACGGCCGCCGCCTCGCGGAGGCTGGGGTCGATGCGTCGCAACACCGGCACCATGGTGCGCACGACGAAGGGTATGCCCACGAGGCTGTGGGCGATCGGCACGATCCACCAGGTCGTCCGGAGGTCGAGCGGCGGTTGGTCGAGGGCGATGAGGATGCCGAACCCGATCGTGACGGCGCTGGTCCCCAAAGGAAGGGTGAGTCCCAGGTCGAGGACGTGGCGAAGAGCGCCGCGTCCGTGGACGACGACCAGGGCGGCGATGGTGCCGACGGCGAGGGCGATCGCCGTCGCCACGGCGGCGTAGACCAATGAGTTGCGGATCGCGGTGGTCGCGGGGGCCGGCAGCATCGTCAGCCTGGTGCCGAGCGCTCGGTAGTTGGTGAGGCCGTAGCGGTCACCGACCGTCAGCGACCGTTCGACCACGACCAGGATCGGCAGCCCCAGGAGCGTGGCCACCCCGAGTCCGTTCACGGCGCCGCCGAGTCGGGAGCGACGCAGGCCCGGTCGGTGGCCGGCGCGTTGGGTGAGAGGGCGGGTCCGCTCGAGCCGGTTGGCCAGCGCGACCAGCACCATGACGGCGACCAGTTGGACCACGGCGAGCGCTGCGGCCGAGGCGAAGTCCGTGCGCAGCACGGCATGCCGGTAGATCTCCGTCTCGATCGTGGCCTGCCTCGGCCCACCCAGCACGAGCACGACACCGAAGGAGGTGAACGAGAAGAGGAACACGATCGAGGCGGCGGCGGCGATGGCCGGTCGAAGTCGGGGGAGGGTGACCTCGCGGAAGGTCCGAACCCGTCCGGCGCCGAGCACCCGTGCCTGTTCCTCGAGACGGCCGTCGAGGCCGGCCCAGAACGAACCGACCGTGCGGACCACGACGGCGTAGTTGAAGAAGACGTGGGCCAGCAGGATCGCCCACACGGTGTGGCGAAGGCGGACGGGACCGTCGTCGAGCCCGAAGCGGACGAACAGCTCCGCGAACGCGCCCGCCACGACCACCGTCGGCAGGACGAAGGGGATCGTCACGAGGGCCCGGAGTCGTCGCTGGGTCCGCGGTCGCGACCGGGCGAGTGCGGCGGCGCCGGGAAGGGCCACGGCCACCGTCAGCACGGTCGATACCGCCGCCTGCCACACGGTGAACCACACGGCATCCCGCGTGCGACCCGATCCGAGGAGATCGGCCAGCGCCACGTCGCCTCCGAAGCCGAGGCCCCGCCACAGCACCGTCGCGACCGGGTACGCGAAGAAGAGACCGAGGAAGCCGACGGGGACGACCGCCGACGCCGTGATCAGCCGAGCACGATCTCGACCCACCGGTCGGTCCACTCCTCGCGATTGGCTTCGACTTCGGCCGGGTCGAGCAGATGGGGTTCGTCGGCGAGGCGGGCGTGGGCCGCCCACTCGGTCGGCAGTGCGGCGTCGTCGACGACCGGGACGACGAACATGGCCTCCGGAATGCCCTCCTGGAACGGCTTCGACAGCAGGAACTCGATGAGGCGCCCCGCGGCCTCCGGGTGCTCGGTGCCGGCGAGCACGCCGGCGAACTCGATCTGGCGGTAGCAGGAGTCGAGCAGCACCCCGGTCGGCGGTTCGTCGATCGGCTCGGCGGCGAACATCACCTCGGCCGGCGGACTGGATGCGTAGGACACGACCATCGAACGGTCGCCGCCACCCGAGATGAACTCGCCGTTGTAGGCGGACTCCCAGTCGGGGGTGATGCTCACCCCGTTGCCCCGCAGGTCGGTCCAGAACTGCTCCCAGTCGTCGGTACCGGCGATCGTGGCGAGGAGGAAGGCGAGCCCGGGCGACGACGACTCTGGGTTCTGGACCACGAGCTCACCGGCGTAGGTCGGGTCGAGCAGGTCCTCGAGGGAGGTCGGCGCCGGTCCCGGGAGGGCAGCGGTCCAGTAGTTGATGCACACGTCGCCGAAGTCGATCGGGGTCACCCGGTGCTCCGGGTCGATCTCGAACTCGTCGGGCACCCGGTCGAGGCCGGCCGCTTCGTAGGGCGTGAAGAGGTCGGCGTCGAGCGCGCGTTGCAGGAAGGTGTTGTCGACCCCGAAGAGGACGTCGCCGAGCGGCGCTCCCGCGCTGAGGATCGACTGCGAGATCAGCTGGCCGGTGTCGCCCGAGCTGAGCAACTCGACGGTGATGCCGGTCTCCTGTGCGAAGGCCTCGAGGAGCTCGGCCTCGACGGCGAAGGAGTCGTGGGTGAGCAGGGTGATCGTCACCGGTTCGTCGGGCGACGGCGCTGCGGCCGGTTCGGTGTCGTCGTCGCCGCACGACGCGGCGAGGACCAGCATCGCGATCAGCGACACGAGTGCACGGATGGGTCGAGTCATGGTTCCTCCGCTGGCATTATCCAGATCAGGTTCAGGCGGGTCGCCGACGCATGGAGTCGACCTCTCAGCCCGGATGACCCGAGCTCCCCGATTCGATTGTGCGCTCAGTGTAGGCCCATCGGTCGGCCGTAGCCTTGCCGGATGACCGCCGTCCTCGCCCTCGCGTCGGCCCTCATCATCGGCGGGTCCGACTTCGGTGGCGGGTTGGCGACCCGCCACGACTCGACCTTCCGTGTGACCGCCGTGGCGCAGATCTGCGGTGGGCTGACGGCCGTCCTGCTGGCCCTGGTGGTCGGTGCCGACGAGGTCGTGCGAATCGATGTGGTGGCCGGAGCCATCGCCGGACTCTCCGGCACCTTCTCCTTCATCTGCTTCTACCGGGCCTTGTCGATCGGGGTGATGAGCGTGGTCGCGCCCACGACCGCGGTCGTCGGCGCCAGCCTGCCCGCGATCGTCGGCGTCGTCCGAGGCGAAGCCGTGTCGGCACTCACGGGAGTCGGACTGGTGATCGCCGTGGCGGCCATCGTGCTCGTCACCCGCGAGGCCGACGGTCGGCCCGGCGACGGGATGCTCCGGACGCCGCGGGTCGCCCTTCTGCTCGCCCTGACCGCCGGAGTCGGCTTCTCGATCTTCTTCATCGCGCTCGCGGAGACCAACGACGAAGCCGGGATGTGGCCGCTGGTGGTGGCCCGCGCCGTCTCCGTACCGATCGTGATGCTGGTGGCTCGCCGACTCACCGGTCGCGTGTGGCCCTCCGTGCCGGTCGCCCGTCGGCTCGCCGTCATGACCGGCGTGACGGAGATGATCGCCAATGCACTGCTGCTCGTCGCCCTCCGTCGTGAGGAGATCGCCATCGCCTCGGTGTTCGGCTCGCTCTATCCGATCAGTACCGTGCTCCTCGCCTGGGCGTTCCTGCGCGAGCGGGTGTCAGGCTCGCAGTTGGTCGGTGTGGCCATGGCGGTGGGTGCCCTCGCCCTCGTCGCCGTCTGACCCGGCCCGGGCCGGGCGCCGTCCGTGGCGGACGCGGAGCGCGGCGATGAGCACGACCTCGGCGGCGACCACGATCGCGACGACGGTGACCAGCGGGTGACCGACATCGGTGCCGATGAGCCAACCGTGGGCTGACACCAGACCGATCAGCGGCGCGCTGAGCCAGTGCAGGCGTCGCCACAGGTCGAGCGGAAGTCGAACGCGACGCCACGAGGTGAGCTGGACGGTGACGAGAAGCCAGAACGCCACCGCCCCCAGCGCGACCGGGAGCCGTTCGAGGTCGCTCGCCAGAGGCAGGAAGATCTCGACGAGTGAGTACTCGACGAAGTCGTCGACCCAGATCGCCCCGAGGTGCACGGCCGTGAGCACGAGGGTCAGGGCCCCGAGGTGGCGATGGAGGTCGAGCAGCCATGCGGGAGACGGTCGACGCTCGAGCAGCCGACTCGACAGGAGTAGCCCCCAGACCAACGCGACGGCGAGGAGAAGCCATGCGACCAGCCCCGACGCTCGGGCCAGGTACCACGTGAATTCGTCGGTCACCCGAGCCACCCGTGATCGAGCAGGAAACGCTCCGGCTCGCCGACCCGGTGCCGCGTCCCGTCGTCGTCGATCAGCCAGGCCGTCGCCCCGGCGGCGGTGACGATGGCCTCGGCCTCCGCCCTCGGCGCGATGGCCGCGGCCGTGGCGAGCATCTCGGCGCCCGCCGCCGTTGCGCTGATGACCGCGGCGACCCGAGCCGTTGCCGCGGGTCGACCGGTGCGAGGGTCGATCAGGTGATGGCGACCGTCTGCGGTCCTCCGCCGTGTCGGTCCCGACACGGCGACCCCGCCGTCGCGCAGACCGACCAGTGCCGCCGGCCCGGGCACGGCGTCCGGTGCGGCCACCTCGACCAGCGCGCGACTGTCGGCACTGATCCGGACGTCACCGCCGACGGTGACGCCGGCATGGGTCGCCCCTGAGCGCCGGAGGAGGGCGGCGGCGGTGTCGGCGGCCCAGCCCTTCGCGATGCCGCCGAGATCGAGCGCGACACCGCCCGGCACGTGGATCAGTCCGGACTCGGGATCGAGGTCGACGTCGCCGAGTCGGTCGGGGAGCGGACCCGGCGGCGACCACCCGGCGTCGTGGCTCCGGCGGTAGCCGCAGGCGGAGAGGTCTTCCCCATGGGTCGGATCGAACCACCCGCGGGTGAGCCGCCGGCCCGCCAGGGCGACCTCGATGATGCGCGCGGTCGACTGGCGGACGATCGCGGGACCGTCGGACCGGTTCAGTCGCGACAGTTCGCTGTCGTCGCGGAACCGTGACCAGCGGGCCTCGAGCGTGGCGACGACCGTGAGTGCCGCGGCCACGGCGATCTCCGAGGCATCGCTGCTGACCACGACCTCGCCGCCCATCGCGGGGCGCGTGGTCGTCGAGGTGGCCCCTCGACGGACCGCAGACGGCGCCGTGGGGTCAGGAGACATCGGCTCGCCCGAGTCGAGGGGGAAGCGGGGGTGCGGTGAACTCCTCGCCGGGATCGGCTGCCGACATCATTGCGGCCGCGGCCACGTCGGCCTCGTGGCGGGCCATCACGCCGAGGTTGGTGCCCGCGTCGGCGAGCGCCTGTTGCGTGGTACCGGATTCCATGGTGTCGGACTCAGCGGCCTCGGTCATCGCGACGACGGTGCCGACGGTGACTGCCGCAGTGAGCCCGGTCGCGGCCCAGCGGCTCCGGGTCGCCGGGCGTCGGGCTCGGGTCGGCGGT
>JBDQKM010000211.1:0-5473 GCA_040263275.1 Acidimicrobiales bacterium | reverse complement strand
TCGGCCTGGCCCGCGAGGTGGCCGATGAGATCATCGATGACGGCGAGGCCGACCACCCGTGGTTGGGGGTGAAAGCCAGGAATCCGGCCGACGGAGAATCAGATCGAGCCGGGTCGCTGGTGACGGCGGTCAACGAGGACGGACCGGCCGCCGCCGCTGGGGTGCTGGCCGGTGATCTCATCATCCGGATCGGCGACACCCCGGTCGCGAGCATGGCCGCGATGGTGGCGACCCTGCGCTCCTACGAACCCGGCGATGTCGTGCAGGTCACCGTGTGGCGAGCCGGCACCGAGGTGGGCTGCACGGTCGAGCTGACCTCACACCTCGACCTCGACGCCTGAGCGACGCAACCGTCGCAAGACCACCACGACGGCGGCGATCACACCCACGATCGCGAGGACCGAGACCACGAGCGCGAGTTCCTGGCGCCGCCGGGCCGGCATCCGATCGAGTGGGCCGGGTTCGTGACTGACGACCCAGGCCTCCTCGTTCGTGTGCTCCGGCGACCAGCCGAGCGAACGGAGCCGGTCGTTGGCGACCACCCAGCTGTGGGAGGTGTAGGGGACGACCCCCGGCGGGACCGGCGAGACGCCGAATCGCCAGCGGGCGGCGGCAACCGCACGGGCAGCCCACGACGGAACCCGCAGTCGCGGCTTGGGTCCTTCGAGATCGGAGAGGCGGTCCGGCGGGATCCATCCGTCGGGGGCCACGTTGGCCGCACCATCGAGCCGAGCCGTGACCGCCACGACCACCGCCGCAGCAAGGTCGTCGATGTGGAGGTACTGCACCGGCGGGTCGCCATCGGCGGCGACACCCTGCCGAGCCGCGTGGAGCACCCGGGCCAGACCGCCGAGCTCGTCGTCGGTGACGATCGCGGTCGGCCGAAGGATCGCCACCGCGGCATCGAGGTGACGGGCGCGCCATTCTGCGGCCAGCCGCTCCACGTCGGCGCGAGCGACTGCCCAACTGAAGTCGGGGTTGGGGCGAACAGGCGCGTCGTCGGTGATCGGTACCGGGTTCGCCGCCCACGCGCCGTAGACCATGGCCGTCGACAACACGACGATCTGCCCGACACCCGCCTCGCCGGCCGCGTCGAGCACCCGCTGGGTGATCGCGAGGTCGAGTTCCTCGGCCGCCGGCTCGGGCTGACCCGGGGTGGATGCCGAGGCGAGATGAACGATCACATCGGCGCCCGAGAAGATCGCATCGAGCGGCCCTGCGGCGAGGTCGACCCGCTTCGACTCGACATCGGATGCCACAGGCGTACCGACCCGATCGACGGCGAGCACCTCGAGCACGTCGTCGGCCTCGGCCAGCCGTCGCACGACGCGCGACCCGATCGCGCCGGCCGCCCCGGTGACCACGACCCGGGTCATCGGGTGGCGTGCGGATGGGGAGCGGGGCGTAAAGACGCGGTCACGCACCTACCATGCCGTCATGAGCGACGATCTGCCACCCGATGGTGACCCGTTCGGCGGCATTCCCTTCCTCGGCGAGTTGATGAAGATGCTCCAGGGCCAGGCCACGGGCGGCGTCGACGCCGCCCGCCAACTCGCCCGCTCGATCGCCAACGACGGTGAGTCCGAACCCAACATCGACCCGGCCGACCGCATCGCGGTCGAGAACCTCGTCCGTGTCGCCGAACTCCAGGTCCAGAACGCGACCGACCTCCCCGTCGCCCGCAGCGGCGCCCTTCGCGCCACGGTGGCCAACCGCAGCCAGTGGGCCGACCAGACGATCGACGACTATCGGTCGCTGTTCGAGGCGCTCGCCGCGGGCATGACGGCGAGCATGGGAACGCCCGACGACCTCCCCGCCGACGACCCCATGGCACAGATGATGGCCTCGCTGTCCCAGATGATGGGGCCGATGATGCTCGGGATGACCACCGGCTCGATGGTCGGCAATCTCGCCCGCTCCGCGCTGGGTGGCTACTCGCTGCCGGTTCCTCGTCCGCCCGACGCGCCGATCCTCGTCCTGCTCCCAAACCTCGATCACTTCAGCGCCGAATGGTCGCTCGACCGCGACGACGTCCGCCTCTGGGTGTGTCTCCACGAGGTCGCCCACCACGCCGTCATCAACGTTCCCCACGTGCGCGAGCGGCTCACCGATCTGCTCCAGCGCCACGCCCGCAGCTTCGAGCGCGACCCCGAGAGTCTCGGCCAGGCATTCGGCGACTTCGACTTGTCGGCCGGGCCGGAGGCGCTGGCCGAGCTCCAGGAGACCCTCGGCGACCCCGATGCGATCCTCGGTGCCGTGCGGTCCGCCGAACAGGAAGCGCTCCAGCCCGAACTCACCGCCCTCGTCGCCAGCATCACCGGCTATGTCGATCACATCATGGATCGCATCGGCGCTCCGCTGATCGGGTCGTACGCGATGCTCACCGAAGCCCTCCGTCGACGCCGCGTCGAGGCAGACGCGAGCGACCGATTCGTCGAACGGATTCTCGGACTCGAACTCGACCGAACCCACTACGAGCGCGGCCGCGAGTTCGTGGCCGGTATCGCTGAACGGGCGGGCGACGACGGCGTGAACCGCCTGTTCGCTGATCCGGCCCACCTCCCGACTCCCAACGAGGTCGACGCGCCGGGTCTGTGGCTGGCGCGGATCGACCTTCCCGACCAGACCCCGTAGACGATCAGTGGACGGCGTCGTCGCCGTCGCGGTCGTCGGATTGGCGCGGTGGTGACGGGTCGACCTCGACGCCGTCGATCGACGAGACGTAGGGAGTGGTGTCGTCCCAGTGGTCGGGGGCCGCGATCTGCGCGGTGGTGGCCGGCGGTGCCGGCTGCGACGGACGCAGGTCCTCCTCGGTGAGTTCGACGGTCGCGTCCTCCCCGAATTCGTCGTCGACCATGCCGGCTGCCGCGGCGGGAGCGGCAGGAGTGGCAGGACTGGCGGGGCCACTGCGACGCCGAGAGAACGCACTCCGGCCCGGCCCGCCGGCGACGTAGGAGAACAGGGCGGCACCGGCCGCGATCGCCACGAGCAGGGCACCCACCGTGACCCCCATCCGGATCATCACGGGAATGAACGCGCCGATCGCGAACGCCAGCTGGAACCGCGCCTCGAAGCGGGCGAACGACCGGCCGTAGTTCGCGTCGGGCGCATCGCGTTGGACGAGCGCGTCGAACGCCAGCTTCCCCGTCACCGTGCTGAACGACACGATGAAGGCGAGCAGCGCCGTGCCGAAGATCGATCCGTTGAGCGCGGTGAAGAGAGCGATGGCGACGATGCCCCCCAGCGACCCGGCGAGGATGCGTTCCTCGACCACCCGGGCCCGGGCCGCCGGTGCGAGCCGGGCGCCCGAGAGCGACCCGGACACGGCGAAGAGCCCGACGAGCCCGAAGTGCCAGACCGGCGCGCGCGGGTCGCCGGTGATGTCGATCCCGCGCGCGGTCGCGCTCGCGCCGCCGAGCGCGGCTCCGTCGCCGGAGATGTCGAGCGCCTCCTTGCCACCGCGCAGCTCGAACATCAACAGCATCGTCACGAATCCGACGACACCGCGGATGACCGCCATCGACGTCGCCGCCAGCAGGATCTTCGCGTCGCGGAGCTCGGCCCGTTCGGCAGCCTCCACGGGCTCGGGCGCCACGACGATCTTCGGGAGCTGCAACGCGAAGATCGTGGCGACGATGAACCCGATCATCGCGATGGCCGCGGCGAAGGCCGGCCCGCCGATGATGCTGAAGGCACCCGCGATCGCCGCGCCGCTCGGGCCGGCAATCGAACTGATCAGCGCCAAACGACTGTTGGCGCCGACGAAGTCCTGCTCACTCTTGACGAACTGGGGCACCACCGCACTCTTCGCGACCGCGTACCCCTTCTGCAGGACGAGAATGCCGAACGCCTCGGGGAAGAGCAGCAACGTGTCGAAGTGGCTGATCATGAAGAAGGCGACCACCACCCGTCCGACCAGCGTCGCCATGATCATCATCCGCCGACCGCCCGCCACCCGGTCGATCGCGGGGCCGATCAACGGGGTGACCACGGCGAAGGGCGCCATCGTCAGGATCAGCGCGAGCGCTACCCGGCCCCGCGACTCCTCCGGGCTGATCGAGAAGAAGATCGACCCAGCCAGCGCAGCGGTGATGGCCCCGTCGGAGGCGGCGGAGAGCGCGTGAACTCGGGCAAGGCGAACGAACGGGGTGACGACGAAGCCCTCGGCCCCCTCGGACTTTGGCTGTGGTCGCCGTAGTGGGCGCCAGCCGGACTCGTTCACGCCAGCAGTCTAAGTTGCCGCTTGGCCGGACGTATCGCGTCGATCAGTTCGACGTCGCGTGGGTAGGTGAGGGCCCGCTCGGCCGCGTCGAGCGAGAACCAGCCGACGGTGTCGACCTCGTCGTTGGGCTCGAACCGGCCGCTCTCCACTTCCATCGTCCAGTAGACGACCAACTTCGATCGGTTCTTGCCGTCGGTGTAGCGGACGACGGGCAGCCGGTCGAGGCGCCGGCAGCGAAACCCGGTCTCCTCCTCGACCTCGCGCTCGGCCGTCTGACCGAGGGTCTCACCGGGGTCCATCTTCCCTTTCGGGAACGACCAGTCCTCACGATCCGGGCGGTGGACGATCAGCACTTCCAACTCGCCCCCGTTGTCGCGCAGCACCAGGCCACCCGCGGCCCAGACGACGACATCGGGATGTTCGTCGGCCAGACGGGCTCGGAGGTCACGCATGCGACGCTTTCCGGGCCCGGGCGAGCTGCTGGAACCGCTGCTGGGCATCGATGCCGACCGTACCCCTGCGCTTGGTCCAGGTGCCGGATCCGTCGAGGATCCACGCGAGGCGGTCGTCAGTGCGGACGATGTCGAGGGCTTCCTGGAGTCGGGCGAGCGCGACTGGGTCGGTCACCTCGAGCAGCACTTCGATCCGCCGGTCGAGGTTGCGCGTCATCAGATCGGCGCTGCCGATGTAGGTCAGCGACCGTCCGGGGCCGTCGCCGTTCGCGAAGTGGTAGATGCGCGAGTGTTCGAGATAGCGACCGACCAACGACCGGACTCGGATCCGCTCGGACAGACCGGGCACTCCGGGACGCAGGCAGCAGATGCCACGCACGATGAGGTCGATGTCGACACCGGCCTGTGAGGCCTCGTAGAGCTTCTCGATCATCCGTGGGTCGACCAGGCTGTTCATCTTCAGCGTCATCGACCCCCGACCGGACTCGATCTCGCAATCGATGAGCTCGGCGAGGCGCCGACGCAGGTGCTGCGGGGCGACGAGAATGCGACGGAACTCGTGGGCATGGCTGTAGCCGGTCAGCCCGTTGAACAGGTCGGCCAGGTCCTCGCCGACCTCCGGGTCTGCGGTGAGCACGCCGAGGTCCTCGTAGAACCGGGCGGTGCGGTGGTTGTAGTTGCCGGTGCCCAGATGGCAGTAGCGACGGATGCCGTCGCCCTCCTCGCGGACGACCATGCAGGTCTTCGAGTGGATCTTGAGGCCCAAGATGCCGTAGGCGACGTGCACCCCGGCCTTCTC
>JBDQKM010000210.1:0-5530 GCA_040263275.1 Acidimicrobiales bacterium | reverse complement strand
GACCGATGGGCACCCCGGGCACCGCCGAGAAAGGGTCCTTCCAGATGCAGACCGACGGCGTCGGGGCCGCCCCGTTGGCCGATCCTCGGCGCGAGCCCGGCGATGCGGGCGTCGAGCACGTCGAGCGGCGCGGAGATGAGCGTGGGCAGCCATGTGGTGACCCCCTGCGCACGCAGCACCGCCCCGAGCCGACGCCAGCCCTCGTCTTCAGCCGTGGCGACGTCGACGTCGTCGTGACCGTTGACCTGCAGGTCGACGAATCCCGCCGTGACCAGCGCGAACTCGGGAGACGAGCAGGGTTCGACCGCGACGATCACGCCGTTGTCGACGACGACGGCGTGATCGTCGAGGATTCCGTCGGGGGTGACGAGACGGTGGGCGCCGATGGTCTCGATCAGTTGGCCCGATCGCGTAGCTCGCGCCGGAGGATCTTGCCCGACGCGCTCTTCGGGACCGCGTCGATCTCCTCGAGCAGACGGATCTGCTTGTAGCTCACCAGGTGCTCACCGACGAACTCCTGCACCTCGTCGAGCGTCAGCGACGCCCCAGGAGCGAGCTGCACGAACGCCTTCGGCAACTCGCCGACCGCATCGTCGGGCACGCCGATCACGGCGACGTCGGCGACGGCCGGATGGGTGATGAGCAGCGCCTCGAGCTCGGCCGGCGGCACCTGGAACCCGTTGTACTTGATGAGCTCCTTGATCCGATCGACGATCGAGTAGTGGCCGGCCTCGTCGATGATCGCGACATCGCCGGTGTGCAACCATCCATCTGCGTCGATGGTCTCCGCCGTCGCCTCCTCGTTGTTGAGGTACCCCTTCATCACCATGGGGCCGCGCACCCAGAGTTCCCCCCGCTCACCGGCGGGTTGGTCCTCGCCCGATTCGGGGTCGACGATGCGGCACTCCACGTTGGAGATCGGGACGCCACTCGTGCCCGGGCGACCCTCGCCCTCGACGGTGCTGTGGGTGACCGGACTCAGCTCGGTCATGCCGTAGCCCTGCACGACTTCGACACCGATGCGGGCACCGGCTTCGTTGGCGAGGTCGGCGCCGAGCGGTGCCGCACCCGAGAACACCTGCTTGAGCGACGAGAGGTCGTATTGGTCGACCTGGGGTGCCTTCGCGAGACCGAGGACCATGGGGGGCACGGCGAAGAAGCGAGTGATCTTCTCACTCTGCACGAGACCAAGCGCCTGGTCGAGATCGAATCGGGGCATCGTCACGACCTTCACCCCGTTGGCGATGAGGCCGTTCATGAGCACCTGCATCCCGTAGATGTGGAAGAAGGGCAGGGCGGCGAGGCCGGCCTCGTCGTCCTCGTACCTGATGACGTGCTCCATCTGGCAGATGTTGGTGACGAGGTTGTGGTGGGTCAGCATCACGCCCTTGGGCAGGCCGGTCGTACCCGAGGAGTACGGCAGCACCACGACATCGTCGACCACGTCCACCGCAACCTGCTCGATGGGCTCGCCGAAGAGTGCCGCCATCGGTGTCGCCCCGTCGGCCTCGCCCATCACGTAGAGCTCGCCGACGTCGGTCCCTTCCATCGCCTCGGCCGCGACCTCGAGGAACATCGGCACCGTCAGCAGCAGAGATGCCCCGGCGTCTTGCAGCTGGAACCGGACCTCCTCGGCGCCATACGTCGGATTGATCGTGGTGATCGTGCCTCCGGCCACCGCGACGGCATGGAACACGATCGCGTACTCGGGGACGTTGGGAGCCATGATGCCCAGCACCGAGCCGGGCCCGAAGCCGCGAGCCTGTAGGCCGCCGGCCATGCGGTGGATCGCATCGCGCAGCTCGCCGAAGGTGTAGGACGAGGACGCGCCGTCCGTGATCGCCACCTTGTCGGGCGTCGTCTCGGCGTGGCGCAGAACGAACTCGGTCACCGGCACCGTCGGGATCTCGACGTCGGGGAGCGGGCTGGTGTGGATGATGGGCATGGCGCGACCTTTCTCGAAGCCGCGCATGGTAGCGCAGGTGGGTCGAACGGCCCTTTCCCCTGGGCCGCGCGGCTCGCGGCCCTTCCCCGGGTGCGGTGTGCGGTTCTACCGTGGGGGCATGGGAATCGCAGCCAACCACATCGACCGGCTTCTCCCCCGGCACGAGGCGACCATCAACCTCGATCTGGACTGGAACATCCGGACCGGCCGGGCGGGCTTCATGCGGGCACGTGAAGAGCTCTACGACCGAGCCTCGATCATCGACATCTCCCTCGAGGGAGCACGGATCGCCGTCGATGCCAAGGTCGTGCATCAGGTCGGCGACCATGTCGCCGTTCGCTTCCGCGGGATCGACGGAGAGGCCGTGGTGCGCCACGTCGACGCGCCCGACGGTCACCGCCGCACCTACGGCATCCGGTTCCTGCCCAATCTGACCCTCAGCGATGCGGTCAACGACGCCGTCGGCGAGATCCGCGGCGACTCCGCTGCGCTGCGCCAGGCCTGGCAGCGCCAGAACTAGACCTCAGGCCGCGGCCGTGAACTCGGCCAGCACCCGTTCGGCCTCGGAGTGCCGGGCGATCCGGTCGTGGAGCATCGTTCGGGTGTCGTCGACCGCCAACGCGGGCTGATCGACGGTCGCCCACCTGACCAGGCCGCTCCAGAAGCGATCGATGATCTCGGCGCCGTCGACGGTCGCCCCGTCGATCGTGCGGAAGGTCACCGAGCGCAGCTCGCCGAGATAGATGTTGAGGGAGCGGACGTGGATCGCCTCGTCGATGCGGATCCGCTCGACGATCTCCGCCGCCAACTCGGCCTCTGCCCGCCGATCGACGAAGACGTCGGGCGTGCGGAGGATCTGCTGACTGTCGGCGAACCCGAGCTCGGCCCGGAACTCGATGATCAGCAGGTTGGCGATGAACGACACCATGCTCTCGATCTCCGCGGGCAGCTCGGGGACGTAGCGGGTGCCGGCGTCGGGTCGACCGATGTTCTCCGGCGGCTCGACATCGGGGTAGGCGCCCTCACCGAACGCCAGATCGCGGGCCGCGAACCACATCGCGTCGTGGCCGCCGATGCCCTTGTCGGGCTCCCCACCCTCGTCGATGCCGTGGGCCAGCAGGAGACCCTCGTTCAGGTGCCCGATCGCCATCTCGGAGATGTCGTCGACGATCACCGTCTGCAGGTCGGGGAACTCGATCTCGGCGAGAAGCCGCCCGCGCGCCTCGATCTTGCCGGTGATGGTGAGCGAGTTCCAGAACGACTCGCCGAGTCCGTTGCGAAGGAGCACGAGCTGCTGCTCCGCCGTCGGCATGCGGAGGCCTTCGAGGAGCTGGGCACTCGCGCCGAACGGCTCCCCACCCCGGGCCCGGAGTTGCGCCTCCCAGGCGTCGAGCGCGGGCTCGCGCACGAGCGCACGCGGCGGCTGGTACGAGCCGTCGGCGAGAAAGCCCCCGTGGAGCCTCTGGCCGAGCACGCGGTGCTCGGCGGCGTAGTCGTGGTCGGTGAGGAGCTCGTCCTGCGTGTAGGTCAGTCGCGCCATGCGACAACCATACGGCTCACGCGACCGCCACCTTCAGTTCGTCGAGGCCGCGGAGGTTGATCCGACCGTTCCACTTCCATTCGTCGACCTGCACGTCCGGGAATCGCCGGAGGAAGCGACCGATGGCCACCTGCCCCTCGAGCTTCGCCAACGACGCCCCGAGGCAGTAGTGGATGCCGCTGCCGAACGACACGTGTTGGCCGGCGTCGGCCCGGGTGACGTCGAGCTGCTCGGCAGTCGGACCGAACTTGTCGGGATCGTGGTTTGCGGATCCCAGCGCCGCCTGGACGAAGGTCCGGGCCGGGATCGTCACCCCGCGGACCTCGATCTGCTCGAGCGTGATGCGCCGGGAGAACTGGACCGGCGACACCCAGCGCAACAGCTCGTCGATCGCCGCCGGGTCGAGACTCGGATCGTCGCGGAGGATCGCGGCCTGATCCGGGTGCTTCAACAGCTCCCAGATGCCGGTGCCGATGAGGTTGACCGTGGTCTCGTGCCCGGCCACGAACAGCAGGTTGACCTGATCGCGCAGCTCCTTGGGCGACATGCGGTCGCCCTCCTCCTCGGCTTCGATCATCGCGGTCAGGATGTCGTCGGCGGGATTCTGTCGCTTCCACTCGATCACCTCGCCGAGATAGCCGTCGAGGTTCTGGTTGGCGTGGAAAGCCGCCCGCATCTCGTCCTCGATGATGATGGGATCGAGGGTCTTCACGATCGCCCCCGACCAGTCGCGGATCTGGTTCTTGTCGGCCTCGGGAAGGCCGAGCATCTCGGAGATGACGTCGAAGGGCAGCGGGAAGGCGAGCTCACCGACCACATCGGCGGTACCGGCCTCGGCCATTCGGTCGAGCGCGTCGTCGACCATCGTCTCGATTCGGGGCCGCAGCGCCTCGATCGTGCGCGGCGTGAACGCCTTGCTGATCAGTCGGCGGAGGCGAGTGTGGTCGGGTGGGTCCATGCCCAGGATCGACTCGAACTCCATCTGCTCGCCGAACTCCGCCATGAGCTGGGCGCGTTCGTCGTCGAGGTCGATGTTGCGGTCGTCGACGCTCAACTCGGGGTCGCGGAGGAGCGCGAAGACGTCGTCGTAGCGGAACAGCGAATAACCGCCGATGGCCAGCTGGTGCACCGGTTCGTGCTCGCGCATCTCGGAGAAGTGGGACCACGGGTCGTCCGCGTATCCGTCCTGGAGCGGGTTGAAGAAGACGGCGGTCATGCCGCGACCGTAGCGCTAGCGTCGAGAGCGATGTCGCTCGACGAGACTGATGACACACCCGAGGTGATCGCACCCTGGGACGGCCGCCGTGTGCCGGTGACCCTGCTCGGCGGCTACCTCGGTGCCGGGAAGACGACCGTCATCAATGCGGTGCTCGCCAAGACCGATCGGCCGATCGCCGTCCTCGTCAACGACGTCGGCGCGGTCAACATCGACGCCGCGCTGGTGCGCCGTTCCCACGGCGACACCATCGAGCTCACCGACGGCTGCGTCTGCTGCAGTCTCGCCGGGGGCTTGGCCGCGGCGTTCGACGGGCTCCGGTCGCGTCCGGACGCTCCCGACCACGTGATCCTCGAGCTCAGCGGCGTCGCCGACCCGGCCCGGGTCGCCCCGTGGGCCGACAGCGACGGATTCCGTCTCGACGGAGTCGTGGTCCTCGTCGACGCGGAGCAGTTCCCCGATCGTCTCGACGACCCGGCGACCGGCCCGGCCGTGCGTCAGCAGGTCGCGGCAGCCGACCTCTTCGTCCTGTCCAAGCTCGACCTCGCGTCGAGCGCGGATCGCGAGGAGACCACACGACGCCTCGCCGAGTTGGCTCCCGGCATCCCCACGCTCGCGGCCGACGATGCCGTGGCCACCGCGTCGTTTCTCGACCTGGGCACACGGCGCCCGGGCGGGGTGGTCGACATGCCTCCGCCGGCCCGACTCGCTCGACGCTCGAAGGCTCGCGATTCGCAGAGAATCCTAGCTTGGCAGGTCGCATCGGGTACCCAGACCGAGGCCTGCATATTTTCGAGAGGGGGAGAGGAAGAGAGGGAGGGAGAGAGGG
>JBDQKM010000209.1:0-5600 GCA_040263275.1 Acidimicrobiales bacterium | reverse complement strand
GCCGTCGCCCGAGCGTGCGCCCGGGCGGGGATCCCCTACGTGTTGAGCACGATGGGTACCCGATCGATCGAGGAACTCGCCGCCGCCAGCGATGCGGTGCCCTGGGGCGCCGAGGGCGATCGTCGCCTGTGGTTCCAGGTGTACACATGGCGCGACCGCGGCCTGGTGCGCGAGATGGTCGAACGGGCAGCCGCGGCGCGCTACGAGGCATTGGTGCTCACCGTCGACACCGCGGTGCTCGGGCGCCGGGAGCGCGATGTGCGGCGCGGCATGACGCTTCCGCCGAAGCTCGGTCCGGGCACGGTGGTCGACGGAATCCGACACCCGGGGTGGACATGGCAGTTCCTCCGCAACGAACCGATCGTCTTCGCGAACGTCGCGACGAGTCGTGCTGCGTCGTCGACGGAGGACGGGTCGCGAGCCGTCAACCTCGCGGAGCAGATCAACAGCCAGTTCGATCCGTCGTTGTCGTGGGACGAGATCGCATGGCTGCGATCGATCTGGGACGGCAAGATCCTGCTCAAGGGCGTGCAATCGGTGGCCGACGCCCGCCTGGCCGCCGAACACGGGGTCGACGGGGTGTGCCTGTCGAACCACGGGGGACGCCAACTCGACGGCGCCCCGGCCCCGATCGACCTGGTCGCCCCCTGTCGGGATGCGGTCGGCGAAGGCGTCGAGATCATCGCCGACGGTGGCGCCCGCCGAGGCTCCGACATCGTCAAGGCTCGGGCGCTCGGCGCCGATGCGGTGATGGCCGGCCGTCCCTATCTGTATGCGCTCGGCGCAGCCGGCGAGCACGGCGTCGACTGGTTGCTCGACTTCCTGACCAGCGGCACCCGCCAGACCATGGCCCTGTGCGGCGCGACCGAACTCCGCACGGTCGGTCCCGAACTCCTTCGCGGGGAGTGAACCCGCACCGTCGAGGACCGCCATGTCACTGTGGGTGCAGCACGCGAACCGTGCACGAATCGACAAAGAAACAGAGGGAGCTGTGATGCGGCGGATAGTGGTGGTACTGATGGCGTTGGCGATGTTCGGCGCCGCCTGTGGCGACGACGGCGGCAACGACGTCGACGCGTCCGGCGGCTCCACGACCACTGCAGCTCCCGATGGCGACGCCACGACGACCACGGCCGGGGGCGGCGACTTCAACATCTCGGAGGTCGAAGCGTCGGTCGTGCAGATCCAGGGCCAGGGCACGTTCGTCCAGTCGGGCGGCGCCGCGGCCTACAACGCCGGCTTCACCGGTACCGGCTTCGTCATCAGCGACGACGGACTCATCGTGACCAACAACCATGTCGTCCAGGGCGCGGCGACCCTGGCCGTCAGCTTCTCCGACGGCGACCCGATGAACGCGCGGGTGCTCGGCGTGAGCGAGTGCAGCGACCTCGCCGTGATCCAGCTCGAAGGTGGCGGCTACACACCGCTCAGCTTCCGCGACGAACCCGTCACCGTGGGCCTCGACATCTTCTCGGCCGGATTCCCGGCCGCCGACGAGGTCGACTTCGACAACCTCGACTACACGCTCACGTCCGGCATCGTCGGCTCCACGGCCGCCGACGGCGAGACCTCGTGGGCCTCGGTCGACAGCGTCATCCAACACGACGCCCAGATCCTCGGTGGCAACTCCGGGGGCCCGCTGGTCGACGAGGCCGGCCACGTGGTCGGCGTGAACTACGCCGGCAACAACGAGTTCAACACGAACTACGCGATCGCCGCCCAGGACGCCCGTCCGATCATCGATCAGCTGGCGGCCGGCGAGAACGTCAACTCGCTCGGGATCAACGGCGAGGCCCAGCTCTACGACGGTGGCCTCTCCGGCATCTTCATCTCCAGCGTCGAGAGCGGCTCCCCGGCCGACCGTGCGGGCATCGAGCCGGGCGACATCCTCATCACGCTCGAGAACCTCGTGCTCGCCACCGACGGCACCATGGCCGACTACTGCGACGTGCTGCGCACCCAGGGCGACGACGCGACGATGGACGTCGAGGTCTACCGACCCTCCCTCGACCTCGTGCTCAGCGGCCAGATCAACGGCGACCCGATCGAGCTGCCACTGATCGCCGGTACGGTCATCGAGGAGTCGGGCGGCGCCACCGGCAACAACGGTGGCGGCGATTCCGGCACCGTGCAGAACGGCGACGCGCCCTATTCCTACACGACGGTCACCGACGATCAGGGCCTCATCACGGTCTCGATCCCGACGGCATGGGCCGACGTGAACGGCGAGCCGAACCCGAATTTCGGCCCCAGCATCTGGGCGTCGCCCGACCTCCAGGGTTGGAACGACACCTGGGATGTGCCCGGCATCATCGTGGAGTCGGCTCCCGACCGCAGCGCCTCCGAGATCGATGCTCTCCTCCAGGAACGCGACCTGTCCGGCGTGTGCGAGAACGTGGGCACCGAGCCCTACGACGACGGTCTCTACGGCGGCACGCTCCAGATCTGGGGCAGCTGCGGCGGGACCGACACGTTCTACATCGTGCTGGCGGCCGCGCCCTTCGACGCCGACTATCTCGTGCGGGTCGAGGTCCAGGCGGTCGCACCCCGTGACCTGGAGGCAGCGGACGAAGCGCTCGCCACGTTCATCGCCAACATCTGACCCACCGAGGCCTTCATGACCCGTCCCACCATCTCCCAGCCGGGGATCGCCGCCTACGCGGCCGACCACAGCGAGGCGCCCGACCCGGTGCTGACCGCGTTGATCGCGGCCACCGCCGAGCGGGCGGGTGGCGCGGCCATGATGCAGATCGGCCCCGACCAGGGGGCGTTCATGCAGCTCCTGGTCACGACACTGCGCCCGTCGTTCGCCGTCGAGGTGGGCACCTTCACCGGCTACTCGTCGCTGTGCATCGCCCGGGGCCTGGCCCCGGGCGGTCGCCTGCTGTGCTGCGACATCAGCGAGGAGTGGACCGACATCGCCCGTGAACACTGGGAGATGGCCGGGATCGGCGACCGCATCGAGCTCCGGATCGCGCCGGCGCTCGAGACGCTGGGGGCACTCCCTCCCGCGCCGGCCATCGACTTCGCGTTCATCGACGCCGACAAGCCGGCGTATCGCGGGTACTACGAAGAGATCCTCTCGCGACTCGCCCCCGACGGAATCATCCTCTTCGACAACACACTCTGGTCAGGCAACGTGCTGCCCGACTCGGGGGCCGACGATGAGAGCACCGTCGCCTTGCGCGAGCTCAACGACTTCCTGGCCGCCGACCAACGGGTCATCGTCGCCCAGTTGACCGTCGGCGACGGTGTGACGATGGTGCGCCGCCGACCCGAACCGGCGACCGACTAGACCGACGCCTCGTCGTCGTGGGCGTCGGCGAGCCGGTGCACGGCGACCGTCGACGGATCCGGCGCCGGCGGGATCGGATGCTCTCCCTGGTGACGGAACCACACCGTCTGCTGGGGGAACGGGATCTCGATGCCGGCCTCGTCGAGCGCGTTCTTGAGCCGCAGGCGCAGCTCGCGTTCGACCGCCCACTGTTGTGACGGCTCGGTCTTGACCACGAGCCGGATCGCGACCGACGACGAACCCAGCGTCTGGACGCCCCACACCTCGGGTCGCTCCATCACCTCGTCGCCGCCCCAGTCGGGGTCCTCCCAGAGGTCGTCGGCCACCCGTTGGATGACCCCTTGGGCCAGCTCGAGGTCGGTGTCGTAGGCCACCTCGACATCGATCAGGGCCCGAGACCAGAGCTGGCTGTAGTTGCCGACCCTGACGATCTCGCCGTTGGGCACGTGCCACACCGTTCCCTGCACATCGCGCACCGTCGTCGAGCGCAGCGACACCTTCTCGACCGTGCCCGTGGCGGGCCCGATGTCGATGATGTCACCCACGCCGTACTGGTCCTCGATGAGCATGAACAGGCCGGAGAGGAAGTCGCGCACCACCGATTGAGCGCCGAATCCGAGGGCGATACCACCGATGCCGGCGCCGGCGATGAGCGGGGCAAGGTCGATCTCGAGCTGCCCGAGCACCAGCAACGCGGCGACGCTCCACACCGCGGCCACCACGATGCTCTTGAGGACGAGTCCGATCGTCTCGGCCCTCGCTCCCGCCCGTTTGCGCTCCGTCTCCTCGATCAACAGGCTCCCCGGCCCCCGTTCGCGCAAGGCGCGGAATCGTTCGTCGGACGGGGACGACGCCACGGTGTCGACGAAGCGGGCGACGGTCCGCTGAAGCAACCGCGACACGACCCAGGCGAGGATCAGGATCAAGATGATGCGAATCGGCCGATCGAGCAGCCACTCGGCGGCGGTGGCGAGGAACTTGTTCTCCGTCCATTCGAAGACCTGCTCACAGACGTACTTGGCATCGACGTCGCCGCAGGCGACGACCATCGGATCGGTTTCCTGGACAGGGGCGAGAGCGAGCGGCGGCAACGTCATGCCCGCGAAACTACGACTGCACCACCGAGGGCCGGTGGACTACCGGCGAATTCCCGCATGTGCACGTTCTTGGATACGATTTCCCCGCATGCACCAGTTTCGAATGGGCGAAGCCGCACGACTGCTCGGGGTCAGTCCCGACACCGTGCGCCGTTGGGCCGACCAGGGCCGCCTGGAGACCACCCGAACCGACGGCGGGCACCGTGAGGTCGCCGGCCCCGAACTCGCTCGCCTGGCGCTCGAACTGGGCGACGGGCCCGAAGCCGGGTCCGAGCATGTCTCGGCTCGCAACCGGTTTCCCGGTCTCGTCACCCGGGTGGCCCGCGACACGGTGATGGCGCAGGTCGAGATCCAGGCCGGACCCCACCGGATCGTGTCGCTCATCTCCGCCGAAGCGGTCGACGCGCTCGCCCTCGAGCCCGGCGCCCCGGCCGTCGCATCGATCAAGTCGACGAACGTCGTCATCGAGACCCCATGAGCAGAACGGCGCTCACGCCGCTCCTGCTCGTCGCCGGACTCGCCGCCGCGGGTTGCGGGGCCGACGCCTCGACCGTGGTGATGGCCCCCTCCTCGTTCACCGGGCTCACGGCCGGCATCGACGCCGCCCTCGACGACGAGCCCGACTGGATCATCGCCGGCAGCAACCGGCTGGTTCGCCAGTTGGCCGACGGCGCCCGCGCCGACGTGCTGATCACCGCCGACGAGACGACGATGGCCGCGGCCGTGGCCGAGGGGTTGGTCACGTCCGAGCCGGTGACGGTCGCCACGAATCGACTCGTGCTCGCCGTCGCTCCCGGCAACCCCGGGTCGGTGACCTCCGTCGACGACCTGAGCGACGAGCGCCTCCTCACCGGACTGTGCTCGGTGGAAGTCCCCTGCGGCCGACTCGCCGCCGAAGCCCGGGGCCGACTCGGACTCGACCTCGCCGCCGACACCGAGGAACCCAACGTGCGCTCGCTGGCCCGCAAGATCGCCGCCGGGGAGCTCGACGCGGGGTTGATCTACGCCACGGATGCCGCCGACCTCGACCTCACCACGGTGGACGACGAGGTGCTCGGCGTGTTCGTCACCGACTATCTCGCCGCCTCGCTGAACGGTGAGCCGTCCCCCGTGATCGAGTTCCTCCGCTCTCCGCAGGGACGCCTGCTCCTGACCGCCGAGGGGTTCGTGACACCGTGAGCGCCCCTCCCCGGCCCACACCCCCGGCG
>JBDQKM010000208.1:0-5606 GCA_040263275.1 Acidimicrobiales bacterium | reverse complement strand
GGCGCGACCTGGTGCCCGTCCCGCCCCGCAGCATCACCCTCTACCGCCGCCCCCGCCGCGGCTGACCCGTCGGCCGCCGGGACTACTGACGCTCCTTCCCGGGTTGCACCTGTGCACGCCCAACGAAGGAACATCCGATGTCCGTACATTCCTGGCTCCACCTCGGGCCGATCCGCGATCGCCACTGGGAGACGGCGGAGTGCGGTCACCAGTGACCGCGACCCAGTCCTCCGCCACCACTTCCCTCGCGGACCGCTTCCATGCGGTTCGTGACCAGACCGAGGCACTGGCGTCGGTTCTGAGCCCCGAAGACCAGGTCGTGCAGTCGATGCCCGACGTCAGCCCCACGAAGTGGCACCGGGCCCACACCACCTGGTTCTTCGAGACGTTCCTGCTCCTCCCTCACGGCCATCAGCCGGTCGAGGAGTCCTACGGCTATCTGTTCAACTCGTACTACGAGGCCGTGGGCGAGCGGCACCCCCGTCCCGATCGGGGTCTCGTCAGCCGTCCGAGCGTGGCCGATGTCGCCGACTACCGGTGCCGGGTCGACGAGTCGATGCACGCCCTGATCGAGTCCGATCGCGGGTCGGACCCGGCCATTGTCGCCCTGATCGAGCTGGGCCTCCACCACGAGCAGCAGCACCAGGAACTGCTGTTGATGGACATCAAGCATGTGCTGTCGCACAACCGGTTCTCCCCGGCCTACGACCCTCGCCCCGGTCGACCACCGGAGGTGGCTCGCGAGCTCGGATGGGTCGACCACCCGGGCGGGGTCGTCGACATCGGTCATGGTGGCGAAGGGTTCCACTTCGACAACGAGGCGCCCCGTCATCGTGCGCTCGTCCAGCCTCACCGTCTCGCCGACCGGCTCGTGACCAATGCGGAGTGGCTCGAGTTCATGGCCGACGGCGGCTACCGGAATCCCGCCCTCTGGCTCTCGGCGGGGTGGCACACGGCCACGGCCGAGGGGTGGAACGCCCCCCTCTACTGGTGCGGGTCGAACGACGGCTGGTCGGTCCACACCCTCACCGGAGTCCACCCGGTCGACCCCGGCGAACCCGTCGTCCACATCAGCTACTTCGAGGCCGACGCCTTCGCCCGTTGGGCGGGAGCCCGTCTCCCCACCGAGTTCGAGTGGGAAGCCCATGCCGCCTCCGCCCCGGTCGAGGGCAATCTGCTTCCCTCCGGTGCACTCCATCCGCGGTGCGCCGGCGACGCCGGATCGCGCCAGATGTTCGGCGACGTCTGGGAATGGACGGTGAGCGCCTACGCCCCGTACCCCCGCTTCCGGACGGCGGCGGGCGCGGTCGGCGAATACAACGGCAAGTTCATGATCGACCAGCAGGTGTTGCGGGGCGGCAGCTGTGTCACGCCCGGCGGCCACGTGCGGGCGACGTATCGCAACTTCTTCCCGACCGGCTCGAGGTGGCTGTTCGGCGGGGTCCGTCTGGCCGACGACGGGGGTGCCCGATGAGCGCCGCCTCGACCACCCGGGCCGTCGTGATCGACGTCCATCTCGGACCCGACGACCAGGCCGACGCGCTCCGCCGCGACGTGCGCGACGGGCTCTCCCACGAACAGAAGGCGCTGCCGCCGAAATGGCTCTACGACGAGCGCGGCAGCGAACTCTTCGACCAGATCACCCGGCTCGCCGAGTACTACCCGACCGAGGCCGAACGTGAGATCCTCCTGCGCCACGCACCGGCGATCATCGAACGGGCACGGGCCCACACCATCGTCGAGCTGGGTGCCGGGACCTCCGACAAGACCCGCGCACTGCTCGACGCGGGGCGGGCCGCGTCGACCCTCGAGCGGTTCATTCCGTTCGACGTCAGTGAGGAGTTCCTCCGCACGACGGCGGCGACGCTCGCCGACGCGTATCCGGGTCTCCTCGTCCACGGCGTGGTGGGCGACTTCGACCGCCACATCGAGCGGATCCCCCGCGATGCCGAGCGACGAATGGTCGTGCTGCTCGGCGGCACCATCGGCAACTACCCGACCGCGGCCCGCAAGGCCTTCCTGCAGCAGATCGTGGCCGGCATGTCACCGGGCGACCGGTTCCTGCTCGGAACCGACCTGGTGAAGGATCCGGCGCGGATGGAGTTGGCCTACGACGACCCGCCGGGGGTGACCGCAGCGTTCAACAAGAACGTGCTCGCCGTGGTCAACCGTGAGCTCGGCGCCGACTTCGATCTCGACCGTTTCGACCACGAGGCCACGTGGGACCCCGGCGAGGAGTGGATGGACCTCGGGTTGCGCAGTCGGGTCGATCAGACGGTGCAGATCGGCGATCTCGGCCTCGAGGTCGAGTTCCGCGCCGGCGACTACCTGCGGACCGAGGTCTCGGCCAAGTTCCGGCTCGCGTCGCTGGCCGAGGAGTTGGCATCGGTGGGACTCGAGGTCGAACACTGGTTCACCGACCCCGCCGGTGACTTCGCCGTGAGCTTGAGCGTCCTGCGGGAATAGCGCGCCCTACGGGAATAGATCCGCCGGACCCAAAGTTGAGCGTATTGCACTCAGGTTTTCTGCGCTACGCTCTACTCTGGAGGTTTCCCCCGCATGGCACTCGATCCCAATCGCTGGACGCTCAAGACCACCGAGGCCTTCTCGGCGGCCACCGAGGCGGCTCGCGCCGCGTCGCACCCCGAAGTGGTGCCCGCCCATCTTCTCACCGCCCTCCTGGGCCAGGAGGAGGGGATCGTCCTCCCGATGCTGCACAAGGTCGGCATCGATGTGCCGTCGGCCCGCAACAGCGCCGCCGAGGCCCTCGCCAAGCTGCCCAAGGCCTACGGCTCCGACCCGCAGCTCTCCAAGGAGCTCCGCGAGGTGCTCGAACAGGCCGATCAGGTCCGCGGTGATCTCCAGGACGAATACCTCTCCACCGAGCACCTGCTCCTGGCCCTCTCCAACTCGCTGGGCACCGACCGCGAGACCCTGCTCGGGGCGCTGCGCGAGGTCCGGGGCAACCACCGGGTCACCAGCCAGACGCCCGAGAACGAGTACCAGGCGCTCGAGCGGTTCGGCCGCGATCTCACCGAGGCGGCCCGCGACGGTGAACTCGACCCCGTGATCGGACGAGACGACGAGATCCGGCGGGTCATCCGCGTGCTCTCGCGGCGCACCAAGAACAACCCCGTGCTCATCGGCGAACCCGGCGTGGGCAAGACCGCGATCGTCGAGGGGCTCGCGGCTCGCATCGTCGAGGGTGACATCCCCGACTCGCTCAAGAACAAGCGGCTGATCAGTCTCGACATCTCCTCGATGGTCGCCGGTGCGAAGTACCGCGGCGAGTTCGAGGAACGCCTCCAGTCGGTGCTCAAGGAGATCGAAGACGCCGACGGCGAGATCATCACCTTCGTCGACGAGATGCACACGGTCGTGGGTGCGGGCGGTGCCGATGGCGCGATGGACGCCGGCAACATGCTCAAGCCGATGCTCGCACGCGGCAAGCTCCGCATGGTCGGCGCCACCACCCTCGACGAGTACCGCAAGTATGTCGAGAAGGACCCGGCCCTCGAACGTCGCTTCCAGCAGGTCCTGGTCGAGCCGCCGTCGGTCGAGGCGGCCATCGCCATCCTGCGTGGCCTCAAGGAGCGCTACGAGGTGCACCACGGCGTGCGCATCCAGGACTCCGCCCTGGTCGCCGCGGCCGTGCTCAGCGACCGCTACCTCACCGGCCGGTTCCTGCCCGACAAGGCGATCGACCTGATCGACGAGGCCAGCGCCTCCCTGCGGATCGAGATCGACTCCGTGCCGACCGAGATCGATGTGGTCGAGCGGCGGATCCGTCAGCTCGAGATCGAGCGGGTGGCCCTGGCCAAGGAAACCGACGCCCCCTCGGCCGAACGACTCGAAGACCTCGACCGAGAGCTGGCCGACCTCCAGGAGGAGTTGAGCGGCCTGACCGCGACCTGGCAGGCGGAGAAGGACGCCATCGCCGAGATGCGAGACCTCAACGAAGAACTCGACCAGCTGCGCATCGCGGTCGAGCGGGAAACCGATCTCGAGAAGGCGGCTGAGCTGCGCTATGGGCGCATTCCCGAGGTCGAACGTCGCTTCGAGATCGCCCGCGACGAGCTCGACAAGATCCAGGCCGAGTCCTCGATGCTCAAGGAAGAGGTCGACGAGGAGGACATCGCCGAAGTCGTCAGCCGGTGGACCGGGGTGCCCGTGTCCCGCCTGCTCGAGGGCGAGGTGCAGAAGCTCGTCCGCCTCGAGGACCATCTCCACGAGCGTGTGGTCGGCCAGGACGACGCCGTGTCGGTGGTGGCCAACGCGATCCGCCGTTCCCGGGCCGGGCTCGGCGACCCCCACCGGCCGATCGGCAGTTTCCTCTTCCTCGGACCCACGGGCGTGGGCAAGACGGAGCTGGCCCGTTCGCTGGCCCAGTTCCTCTTCGACGACGAGCGGGCCATGGTCCGCATCGACATGTCGGAGTACATGGAGAAGCACTCGGTCAGCCGACTCATCGGCGCTCCGCCCGGCTATGTCGGCTACGACGAGGGCGGCCAGCTCACGGAGACCGTTCGCCGGCGGCCGTACTCGGTCGTGTTGCTCGACGAGGTCGAGAAGGCGCACGGCGACGTGTTCAACGTGCTGTTGCAGCTGCTCGACGACGGCCGACTGACCGATGGTCAGGGCCGCACGGTCGACTTCGCCAACGTGGTCCTGATCATGACGTCGAACCTGCCCGGTGATCCGGAGGACTTCTTCCGTCCCGAGTTCGTCAACCGGATCGACGACATCGTCCGCTTCCGCTCGCTGACCGAGGCCGACCTGCTGCAGATCGTCGACATCCAACTCGCCGGGCTCGCCGGCCGGTTGGCCGATCGTCGCCTGTCCCTCGAGGTGACCGACGAGGCGAAGCAACTGCTGGCCAGCGAGGGATTCGATCCCGCCTTCGGTGCTCGCCCGCTGAAGCGCCTGATCCAACGGGCCATCGGCGATCCGCTCGCCATCGCCATCCTGGAAGGGAAGTACCAGGAGGGCGCCAAGGTCACGGTGACTGTGGACGGCCCTGTGGACAACCGCGAACTGACGCTTGCCTGACCCTTCTCGGGGAGCCTCCTGACGCAGGGTGGTCTCGGCCGCCGAAGGGCGTTGCACCATCACCCTGCGTGAGTGGCACGACCACTACGTTCTCCACAGGAGTACGGGAGCGTGATGTGAGGCTGCGACAGCTGTGGAAACTGCTGTCCGGCGTCGCCTTGCTCGTCACCGGCTTCCTGCTGGGTGCCTCGGCACCGGTGGGGGCCACGACGGGAGGGTGCGCCGGCGACGTCGTCGTCGCGCTCGACGTGGCCGTGTGGTCCCGTCCCGGACACGACACCTACGGCTTCACCCTGAACGAGTCGTTGCCGCCCGGTGAGTGGGCCGTGACCACGAGCTCGTCCGATGCCTACACGGGTCGAACCAATACGCGCCAGGACCACGAGCAATGGCTGCTCGACATCACGGGCCACGTCGTGCTCGGTCCGACCACCGACCTGGCCGACGGGGTCGATGCAGCGAGCGTGTCCGACCACCTCGGCGTCGTCTCGAGTGCGTCCGGAATCTCGCACTTCACCGTTCGCCACGCGGCGCCCAGCACTCCGCTGGGCACCGAG
>JBDQKM010000207.1:0-5646 GCA_040263275.1 Acidimicrobiales bacterium | reverse complement strand
GCGTCAGCCGGCGAAGTTCGCGGAGATGCGTTGCTGGAGGTAGTCGGCGGCCGTGATCGGGGCGTGACGGCCGCTCGGACTCTCGATGACGGCGTCGCGGTCGGCCTGGGCGAAGAAGGCGATCGAATAGCGTGAGTCCAGCCGGTCGTCCTCGTACTCATCGGGTCGTGGCATCCGAACGCGGTGGAGTGTGGAGCGGAGCTGGTCGTCGCTCCAACGCATCAACATGTCGCCGATGTTGCAGGTGACGGTGCCGGCGACCGGTTCCACGTCGGTCCAGGCGAGCGGAGCGTCGGGGTCCCGATCGGCGGCGTCGGCCCCCGGGCACACCTGGAGCCCGCCCTGGCCCGGTCGCTGGTGGAGCAGCGTGAGGCAGTCGTAGTCGGTGTGGGCGCCAGCCCGCCATTCACCCGGGGCGGCGTCGGCCGCGTCCATGGGGAGGTAGTGGAGGATGCGCAGGGTCGACTGGTACTCGGGCGACATCGGATCGTGGCGTTGCGTGAAGAACTCGTCGGCGAGGTCGAGCTTGCGGGCGAACGACGAGAGCAGGCGCATGGCCAGCGCGTGGTTGGCTGCTTCGAATGCCTCCAGCGTGGCGCGGAAGCCGGCCAGCTCTGCCTCGGTCGGCCAGAGGCCCAGTCGCTGCATGCGGGGCACGGTGACCTGGAACGTCTCCTTGTGGTCGTAGGTCCCTGTGGAAGGGCGCTTCTGCGACATGAACTCCCAACCGCTGTTGCTGTTGGGCGGCATCGTGCGTCGTTGCTTCACGTCGGTCGGCAGAGCGAAGAAGCGCTCGGCGATCGTGAACGCGGCGTCGATGTCGGCTTGGGGGATGCCATGGCCGGTCACCTGGAAGAAGCCGGTCTCCGCCGCGGCCGCCCACAGGGCGTCGTCGAGCTCGGCGACCGACGTGGAGGGGTCGGACAGATCGATGACCGGGATCGTCCGGTCGACGGTGATCCCTTCACCGCCGAACGTGCGCTCCTTGGCGAGTTCGGCTTCGGCGCTGCCGGACAGGGACATGGACATCGGAGTACTCCTCGTTGTGCGAGGGGCAATGACCTGCGCCGTTCCGACGCTGCCTGCTTCTACCCGTTGTCCGCTCAGACTATCGAGCCGCCCGACTCCCGTCAGCCGGTCGTCTTCGCGATGTAGACGCTGCAGGGCGCGTGGTGGGCCACGTCGTTCGCGATGCTGCCGAGCACACGCCCGATGCCCGTCATGCGGCGGCTGCCGACCACGGTGAGGTCGGCGCCGACCCGTTCCGCTTCGGCGACGATGACATCGGCGGGCTTCCCGGTGGCGGCCGCGACCGAGACTTCGATCTCGCCGCGCAGCCGGGATGCCACGTCGGCAAGGGTCTGTTCTGCTTTCGTGATTCCCGACGCGACATGGGCGTTGGCACCCGTGCCGACCTTCATCGGCGCGCTCGAACCCACGGCGCTGACGACATGGAGGCGGGCACCGAGCTGGCGGGCGATCACGGCGGCTTCCTGGGCCGCGGTCAGCGCGGTCTCGCTGGCATCGACCCCGACGACCACGACATCGACGGACGGCTGGTTCTCGGCGGCGGTCACCGCTCCAACATCGCCCGATGCCGGCGTCGGGCTCGACGCTCGGGGTAACGGTTCCGTCGTCGCGGCGGTGTCTACGCGGCGGTGTCTACGCGGCGCGGTCTACGCGGCGCTGTCTATGCGGCGCTGTCGCCCGGGCGTGCACCCAGCTCGTTGTCGATCATGAGCAGCCCGTAGCCGTCGTCACCGACGAGCCGCAGCTTCGCGATGATCCCGCCGAGCGTCGCCTCTTCTTCGACCTGCTCGTTCACGAACCACTGGAGCAGGTTGTAGGTGGCGTGGTCGCGCTCGCTGAGGGCCTGATCGCTCAGATCGTTGAGACGGCCGGTCTGGATCTGCTCGTGCTCGAGCGACGACTCGAACACGTCGAGCAGCGAGCCGAACTCGGTCGGCGGGGCCGGGATCTCGCCGAGCGGGACCTTGACTCCCTGCTCGATCAGGTAGTCGTAGACCTTCGTGGCGTGGGTGTGTTTCTCGTCGAACTGGTTGCGGAACCAGTGGGCTGCGCCGTTGAAGTCGCGGTGGCTGCAATACGCCGACATCGCATGGCCGGACCGGGCGACATCTGGAATCAGGCAGCCGAGAAGTGGACCGAGGTGTCGGCTCACGTCACCGACGACGACTGGGCGAAGCTCACGACATGCGCCGACTGGACCGTGCGTGACCTCGTCGACCACGCGATGCACTGGCAGGCGATGGGCGGCGGGGTGCTCGGCGCCGGTACCGAGCCGGGCCAGAGCTGGGACGTCATCCAACCCGCGCTCGGCGCCGCGTTGCAGGACCCGTCGAACCTCGAGGGCATGGCCGAGGCATTCGGCAACATGCCGAAGCAGGCTGTCGCCGGCCTGGTCATCGGCGACCTCCTCATCCATTCGTGGGATCTCGCTCGTTCGATCGGGGCCGACGAGACCCTGCCTGCCGAGGCGGTCGAGGCGACCCTGATGGGTCTGGGGCGACTCCCCGACGAGATGCTGCGCGGCGACACCATGTTCGGCACGCCGGTCGAGGTCGGCGACGACGCGAGCGCGCAGGACAAGTTGATCGCATTCGCCGGCTGCCAGCCCTAGAAACCGGAACCACCGATGACCGACCACACGACCATCGCCGGGCGCACCGTGTGCGTCACCGGCCCGTCCAGCGGATTCGGCCGTCTCATCGCCGAACACCTGGGTTGCCTCGGCGCCCACGTCTTCCTGAACGGCCGCACGACCCCGCCGATGGACGAGACGGCAGCCACGATCCGCGCCGCCGGAGGGCAGGCCGACGTGGCGACCTTCGACGTGACCGACATCGCCGCGTTGCAGGGATGGGTCGCCGGCGCCGCCGAGGCCACCGGTCGACTCGACGTGATGGTCAGCAATGCGGGTTTCGGTGATCTCTCGCCGATCCTCGAGGGCGACCCGGCGACGTGGAAGGAAATGCTCGACGTCAACGTGTTGGCCCTGGCCGTGGGCGCGCAGGCGGCGGTCCGGGCCATGCGGGCCACGGGATCCCACGGGCACCTAATCAACATCTCCTCGACCGCGTCGCTGCGCCGTGACTCCGGCATGTACGGGGCGAGCAAGTACGCGGTGAACGCCATCGGGTCGACGCTGCGGCAGGAACTCGAGGATGACCCGATCCGGGTCACCACCATCAAGCCCGGTGCCTTCGCGACGAACTTCAGCCGCAACATGCCACGAGAGATGGTGGAGGGGCTCGCCGCCATGATCGGGATGGAGAACCCCGAGTTCGACGAGCAGGGTCGGTTGCCCGACGAGCAGCTCGCCCAGGTGCAGGCGGCCATGTCGACCACGTTGGGCGACCCCACGGACATCGCCCGCACCGTCGAATGGCTCATCACCCAGCCCATCGAACTCAACATTGAGGAACTCGTGGTGCGCCCCCAGAAGAACCTGTTCTGATCGCGGTTCGCCCGATTGGTGGAGCGTTCGACCCGTCATGAGGCACACTGATCGTCGAACGAGGAGCACGAGATGACCGACACGACGGATGAGAAGTCCACGTATCTGAACGCCGACTTCCGGACTCCCGAGATGGAGATGGCCGAGCTGGGTGCCGATGTGCCGGCGGCCGCCGATCTGTCGATCGACGAGATCAACCCGGCGAATCCGCACCTGTTCAAGGAAGATCGCTGGTACGACCACTTCGCCCGGCTACGGGCCGAAGACCCGGTGCACCTCAATGAGATCGAGACCGCCGGGCGCTACTGGTCGGTCACCACGTATGACGACGTCCGCGCCGTCGACGGTGATTGGCAGACGTTCTCGTCGGCCCGAGGAATCAACCTGGGGCTCAAGCCGAGCCCCGAGGTCGACGCCCAGCTCGCCCGGCTCACGTCGTTCATCGCGATGGACCCGCCGAAGCACACCGAGCAGCGCAAGACGGTGCGGGCCGTGTCGGCGCCGAGCAACCTCAAGAACCTCGAACCACAGATTCGCGAACGCACGATCAACGTGCTCGACTCGCTGCCCGAGGGTGAGACGTTCGACTGGGTCGACACCGTCTCCATCGAGCTGACAACCCTGCTGCTCGCCACCCTGTTCGACTTCCCGCTGGAGGATCGCCGCAAGCTCACCCGCTGGTCCGACATCGTGTTCGCCGTGCCCGAGCCGGGTGGGATCGTCGAGAGTCAGCAGCAGAAGGTCGACGAACTGATGGAGTGCGTCGGCTACTTCGAGGGGCTCTGGGCGGAGCGGCGCAAGAACCCCGGATTCGATCTGGTGTCGATGCTCGCGAATGGCGAGGCGACCAAGGACATGCCGACCATGGCCCACCTCGGCAACCTGTTGTTGCTGATCGTCGGTGGCAACGACACCACCCGCAACACCATGTCGGGCAGTGTCTACGGCCTCAACAAGTTCCCCGATCAGTACGACAAGCTGATCGCCGACCCCGGACTCGTCCCCAACCTGGTGCCCGAGATCGTTCGCTGGCAGACCCCGCTGTCCTACATGCGTCGCACGGCGACCAAGGACACCGAGATCCGCGACAAGAAGATCCTCGAGGGTGACCAGATCCTCATGTGGTACATCTCGGCCAACCGCGACGAGTCCGTGTTCGACGACCCCGATGTGATCGATCTCGAACGCCACAACGCCGACCGGCACCTCTCGTTCGGCTACGGCATCCACTTCTGCATGGGCAGCCGCCTGGCCGAACTGCAGCTACGGGTGCTGTGGGAGGAAGTCCTCCAGCGCTTCGAGCGGATCGAGGTGCAGGACGAGCCCGAGCGGACGTTCTCGTCGTTCGTGCACGGCTACACCAACCTGCCGGTGAAGATCACCCGTCGCTGATCACCCTTCGCGAACATCACCCTTCGCGAATGATGCCGGCCTCGATCGAGGCCATGAGGTCCTCGAATCGACGTCGCTGCGTGGTCTCGAGGTCGAACGCGCCCTCGGGGATGCCGGCGAAGATGTAGCGCTCGCCGGAGCCGAGCGCGTCGATCACCCGGGTCGCGCACGTCGACGGGTCGAGTCCGACGAGCCCGGCGAACTCGCGGGTCGGATCGTCGACCGGCCGGCCCATGTCGGCGGGCCGGTTCCGCTCGGCGTCGGTGATCATCGACCTGACCATGCCGGGAAGGAGGGCTGACGCCCGGATCGGACCGCCCTCCAGCTCGTCGGCCAGTGCATCGGTGAGCGCGAGGATCGCCGCCTTCGACGTGCCGTAGACACCAGTGGCGCCGAGGGCCGCGATCGACGACGTGTTCACGATGTGGCCTGGCTCGCCGCCGGCCTGCATGCGCGGGAGAAACGCCGTGATCCCGTGGATGGTGCCCATCACGTTGACGCCGTAGACCCATTGCCAGTCCTCGACGATCGCGTTGCCGAATTCGCGAAACACCAGCACACCGGCGTTGTTGCACACGACATGGACGACGCCGAACGCGTCGTAGGCGGCCTCGGCCAGCGCCTCCACCGATGACGGATCGCTCACATCGACCTCGGCGGCGATCGACGCCGGCCCCGAGCGCGCGGCAGCCTCCGACACCGCGCGGGCGCCGGCGAAATCGATGTCGGCCGCCACCGTGCGCATGCCGGCGTCGGCGAAGGCGGCCACGAGCGCG
>JBDQKM010000206.1:0-5685 GCA_040263275.1 Acidimicrobiales bacterium | reverse complement strand
GTCGTCGGCCGGCGGGGTGCGGACCACGGCGATGCCGCCCGAGAAGGCGTCGTCGAACACGTCGGCGGGACCCTTCGGCACCGGCGCCCGGGGCCCGGGGCGGGGAACCCCTGCCACCATGCGCGGCGGGGAGGCAGCCCGGAGGAACGGGACGCGGCGGCCGGCCCAACGCCAGGCCGCCCAGCCGGCCAGGTCGACGATCTCGCGGTCGGGACCCACGCCGCTCAGCTTCTGGAGCTCGGAATACCGGACACCCTCGGTCGCGTCGACGTCGAGGGCGGTGATCCAGGCGGCGACCCGACGGCCGGCCAGGTCGACGCGGACCATCGTCCCGACGGCCAGCCGATCGTTGCGGCCGTCGGCGACCCACGCGGCCGGCACGAGATAGTCGAACTCCCGGTCGATCGCCGACACATCGGGGAGCACGCGGACGACCCGCCCCTCGGGGCGGGTCGTCGCAGCAGTCTCGGAGGGCGCCGCCGTGGGGTCGAACTCGTCGAGCTCGAACAGCCCCGGGATCTCCCGGTTGGGGTCGATCGGGGTCAGAGCCCCAGCGCCGACTTCAGGTCGTCGACTCGGTTGGTCTGCTCCCACGGGAACAGTCCACCATCGGACGAGCGGCCGAAGTGGCCATACGCAGCCGTCGACTTGTAGATCGGTCGACGCAGATCGAGGTCGCGCATGATCGCTCCGGGGCGGAGATCGAAGACCTCGTCGACGGCCTTCTCGATGGCGGCCTTGTCGACCTTCTCGGTCCCGAAGGTCTCGACGAGGACCGACATGGGCCGCGCCATGCCGATCGCGTAGGCGACCTGGATCTCGCAGCGGCTTGCCGCGCCGGAGGCGACGACGTTCTTGGCCACCCAGCGGGTGGCGTAGGCGGCCGAGCGGTCGACCTTCGACGGGTCCTTGCCCGAGAAGGCACCACCACCGTGGCGCGCCATGCCGCCGTAGGTGTCGACGATGATCTTGCGGCCGGTGAGGCCGGCGTCGCCCACGGGGCCACCGATCACGAAACGCCCGGTCGGGTTGACGTGGACCTCGTAGTCGTCGTCGGCGAACTGCTCGGGGATCACCGGGCGGATCACGTGCTCGATCAGATCGGGCCGGATCATGGTGTCGCGGTCGATGCCGTCGTTGTGCTGGGTCGAGACGAGCACGGTCTTGAGCTTGACCGGCACGTTGCCCTCGTATTCGAAGGTGACCTGGGTCTTCGCGTCGGGACGGAGGTAGGGAATCGTGCCGGCCTTGCGCACCTCGGCATGGCGCTCGGCCATGCGATGCGCCACATGGATGGGCAACGGCATGAGCACGTCGGTCTCGTCGGACGCGTAGCCGAACATCATCCCCTGGTCGCCGGCGCCCTGCTTGTCGAGCTCGTCGCCCTCTCCGGCCGAACCCGAACGGACCTCTTCCGAAGCCGTCACGCCCTGGCTGATGTCGGGCGACTGCTCGTCGATGGCGATCATCACACCGCAGGTGTTGCCGTCGTAGCCGAACGACTCGCGGTCGTAGCCGATGTCGTTGATCGTCTGTCGTACCGTGCCGGGGATGTCGACATAGGCCTCGGTGGTGATCTCACCGGCGACGATCGCCAGGCCGGTGGTGACCATGGTCTCGCACGCCACCCGGGACATGGGGTCCTGCGCCAGCATGGCATCGAGAATCGCGTCCGAGATCTGGTCGGCCATCTTGTCGGGATGACCTTCGGAAACGCTCTCCGAAGTGAAGGTCCAGCGGCTCACTCTTGCTCCTGTTATTGGGGGTCGGATTCGAGACGCGCACGGGCCGCGTCGAGGACGGCACGAGCGATGTCGCGCTTGTCGGACAGTGGTACATGATGTCGAGTGCCATCCGCCATGAGCACAATGACCTCATTCGTCTCGTGCTCGAAGCCGACGCCGGGTTTCGACACGTCGTTGGCCACGATCATGTCGAGGTTCTTGGCGCGTAGCTTGGCGGATGCGTTGTCGACGAGGTCGTCGGTCTCGGCCGCGAAGCCGACCAGCACCTGGCCGGCGGGCTTGGACTCGCCGAGCCCGGCGAGGATGTCGACGGTGGGCACGAGCTCGACCCGGGGCACGCCATCGTGCTTCTTGAGCTTGTTGTCGGCCGCGTCGGAGGGTCGGAAGTCGGCGACGGCCGCTGCCATCACCACGATCTCGGCGTCGGGGGCCTCGAGCTCGCACGCTGCGCTCATCTCGGCCGCCGTCTCGACGGGGACGACTCGCACGCCGCTGGGCGCCGCCTCCTCCCTGGTGGTGACCAGCACGACGTCGGCGCCGCGAGCGGCGGCCTCGGCTGCGACGGCGTGGCCCTGCTTGCCCGACGACCGATTGCCGACATAGCGCACGGCATCGATCGGTTCGCGGGTGCCGCCGGCCGTCACCAGCACGCGTCGGGCCACGAGATCGCCGGGGGCGAGGGCCCGTTCGGCCGCTGCGGCGATCGTCTCCGGCGCCGCGAGTCGGCCATGCCCTACGTCGCCGCCGGCGAGACGGCCGGATTCGGGCGGCACGACCAGCACGCCTCGGGCCTCGAGGACCTCGAGGTTCTCCTGCACAGAAGCCTGCTCCCACATCTCGGTGTGCATCGCCGGACAGACCATCACCGGCGCTCGGGTGGCCAGCACCGTGGCCATCAGGAGGTCGGCGCTCCGTCCGGTACGGATGTCGGAGATGATCCGGGCCGTGGCCGGACAGATGAGGACGAGGTCGGCCTGCTGGCCGAGCACCGTGTGGGGAATGGGGGTGTCGGGATCATGGAAGAGCGACGTGCGGGCCGGTTCACTGGCGAGGGCGGAGAAGGTCGTGGCGCCGACCATCTCGAGCGCGCCGTCGGTGAGGATCGGCGAGACGTGGGCCCCCGCGTCGACCAGGCGTCGACAGACTTCGACGGCCTTGTAGGCCGCGATGCCGCCGGTGACGCCCAGGACGATGCGTCGACCGGACAGAGAACCCATGGCCCGGTTTGGCTCAGGCGCTGTCGTCGTCACCGAGCTCGGCGGCGGCTTCAGCCTCGGCGAGCGCGAGCGCCGCAGCGGCAGCCTCGGCCTCGGGGTCGATCTCGATGGCTTCGATCTTCTCGGCCGCGATCTCCTCGAAGGCGATCGACAGCGGCTTGCTGGCCGTGGACGTGACCTGCGGCGGCACGGAGGCACCGATGCCCTGCCCGAGCTGGCCGACATAGTTGGTGATCTCGCGGCTGCGCATGGCGGAGAGCGTGACGAGACTGAACTTCGATCCGGTCTCCTCGAGGAGTTCCTCGATTGCCGGGTTCATCATCGTGTCGTAGCCGTGCGCCATGGGGTTCTCCGGGGTCTTTCGCGCCCACGAGAACCGTGGGGCCAGCACACAATGCTAGCAGTCGGCCGCTTCGCCGCGGCGCGACGCGATCAGCGCTTCCACTTCCTCCACCGCCCGCTCCAGGTCGTCGTTGACCACGACCACGGCTTCGAGACCACGGGCGACCTCGACCTCCTCCTCGGCCTTGGCCAGCCGGGCGCGGACCTTCTCCTCGGGATCGCCCCGACCCCGCAGTCGCTCCTCCTGGTGAGCGCGACTCGGCGCGTCGACGAAGATCAGCAGGGAATCGGGATACCGCTCGCGGATCTGGGCGGCTCCGTAGACGTCGATCTCGAACACGACGTCGTGGCCCGCCGGCGGATCGGGCACGGGCGTTCCCTGGAGATAGTCGAGGAACTCCACCCATTCGAGGAACCCACCGTTGTCGACATGGGCCAGGAACAACTCACGGTTCGTGAAGTGGTAGGCCTCCATGTGCTCCCCGGGGCGACGGGCGCGGGTGGTCCAACTCCGGCTCAGCCAGAGCCTCGGGTCGCGATCGAGAAGGCGCGCGACGATCGTGCCCTTCCCCACCCCTCCCGGGCCGGAGATGACGATGATCAGCCGGTCGGCGAGTTCGCTCACTCCGCGGGTTCGCTAGCCCAGCGTGGCCAGCAGCTCGCTGCGCTGGTTGTCGCCGAGGCCGCGGAGACGCCGGTTCTCGGCGATGCCGATCTCCTCCATCGTGCGGCGGGCCTTCACCTTGCCCACACCGGGGAGCGATTCGAGCACGGCCAGCACCTTGGTCTTGCCGATGGTCTCGTCGTTCTCGGCCTGGTCGAGAAGCTCCTGCAAGGACAGCGAACCCATCTTGAGCCGCTGTTTGAGTTCGGCTCTCACCCGCCGGGCTTCGCCGGCCTTGACCAGTGCGGCGGCACGGGCCTCGTCGGACAGGACGGGTGGCTTCGACATGCTCGGATCCTAGTTGACCGAGGGCGTCACTCGCCGGAGCTGCCGGCGACGAGCTCGTGGACACGGGCCGCCGCGGCGAGCGGGTCGTCCGCCCGGGTGACCGACCGACCGATCACGAGGAGGTCGGCTCCCCCGGCGATCGCCTCGTCGGGAGAGGCGGCGCGGGCCTGGTCGTCGACCGTGTCGCCCGGCAGCCTGATGCCGGGGACGACCCGGGTCATGCGTGGTGCGTAGTGATGGGCCTGCTCGAGATCGCCGGCGGCGCACACGATGCCTCGACAGCCGGCCTCCGCAGCCACCATCACCCGCTTGGGCATGATGTGCTCGGGCGCGTCGGCATCGCTCGTCAGCACCGTGATGGCGAGCGAGGTCGGGGGCTCGAGCCCGGCGTTGCGGGCGCCCTCCTCGAGCCCCTGCACGCCGGCCTGCAGCATCTCGACGCCTCCGTGGGCGTGCATGGTGAGGAATTCGACACCGAGCGCACCCAGCACGCGGGCGGATTTGCCGACCGTGGTCGGGATGTCGTGGAGCTTGAGATCGAGGAACACCCGATAGCCGAGGTCGGCGATGGCGCCGATCGCCTCAGGGCCGGCGGCGCTGTAGAGCTCGAGACCGATCTTCGCCACGCCGAAGTGGCCGTTGAGCTGCCGCCCGATGCGGATGGCGGCCACGAGATCGTCGACGTCGAGCGCCAGGGCCAGCTTGCTGCGGATGTCGGCGTCGATTGTGTCAGCCATGCGCTGCTCCGATCAGTTCGGCGACGTCGGCCACACCATGCCGGTCGCACCATTGCGAGAATTCCTTGAGGATCCGCCGAGGTGCTCGTGGATCCGCGAACGTTGCTGTGCCCACTTCAACCGCTGACGCCCCGGCGAGCAGGAACTCTACGACATCGGTCCCGTCGGCTGCGCCACCCACACCCACGATGGGCAGGTCCGGGGCCGCCTCGTGGACGTCGTAGACGGCGCGGACGGCGACCGGGTGCATCGCCGCGCCGCTCAGTCCGCCCTTCTTGGCCCCCAGCACGGGCCGGCGCGACTCCGTGTCGATCACCATGCCCAGCAGGGTGTTCGTGAGCACCACCGCCTCGGCTCCGGCGTCTCGGGCCGCCACGGCGATCTCCGGGAGGTCGGCGGCGTTGGGACTCAGCTTGGCCCAACGTGGTCGCCCGCAGCCCGCGGTCGCGGCGACGGCCTCACGGGTCGATTCGGCCGAATGGGCGAACATCTTGCTGCGATCCTCGAGGTTCGGGCACGAGACGTTGACCTCCACGGCCACCACCCCCGCCGGCGCCCCCGCCAGGGCATCGGCGGCGGCCCGATAGTCCTCGATGGAGTTGCCCCAGATGCTGGCCACCACCGTGGCCCCGGTGGCGAGCAGGGGCGGCAGCTCGTGTTCGAGCCAGTGGGGCACGCCCTTGCCCTGGAGC
>JBDQKM010000205.1:0-5692 GCA_040263275.1 Acidimicrobiales bacterium | reverse complement strand
GGAACTGCTTCTCGGGCCCGGCCAGTGGCTGGTTGATCCCGAGCCAGACGGCGCCCAGCCGTTGGGCCGCGACGAAGCCGAGCGGGAGCTCGGCGCAGTTCGGCAGCGACCAGGCCACCCGGTCGCCGGGGCCGACGCCCAGATGGTGCAGCGCATCGGCGGCGCGCCCGATCGCCGCCCCGAGCTCCCCGTTCGTCCAGGTGCGGTCGCCGTCGATCAGCGCCTGCGGGTCGACCCCGTCGGGTGGGGCCGTGAACAGGTCGGCCACGAGGCTCGACCCGACGGGATACGGCCGCGGGGCCGGTCGGTCGACGAGGCCTGTCGCCGGATCGATGACGAGCGCCACGGAGATGGTCAGCCCTTCGAGCTGATGTTCTGCTGGAGCCTCGCGACGAGATCGCGGAAGTCGCCCTGGTCCATCGACCACAGTTGGGGCCACAGTTCGTGATCGACGGCCGCATCGGACTCCGCGACCGTGTCGAGGGTGAGGATCGATGCCTTCGTGCGGGCGTTCAGCTCCTTGCCCTGACCGGCGGCGACGGCGGCCAACGCGACGGCGTCGTCGACGAGCGTGGCGTCGTCGACCACCTTCCACACGATGCCGAGTTCCTTGGCCTCCTCGGCCTTGACGACCTCGCCGAACAGCACCATCGCCATCGTGGTCTGCCGGCCGACGATCGACCGGAGACGCCACGTGTGGCCGCCGCCCGGGTGGAGCGCGATCTGCAGGAAGCGGGAGTCGAAGCGGGCCCGCTCGCGGGCGGCCAGCACGATGTCGCAGGCCAGCACCATGTTGAACCCGGCACCGACCGCGGCGCCGTTGACGGCAGCGATCGTCGGGAGCGAGGTGTGGGCGATGCGCAGGAACCCCTCGTAGATCTTCTTCATCCCGGCTTCGCCCTGCTCGGCGAGGAGGTCGTCGAGGTCGGCGCCCGCACAGAAGCCCTTGCCGGCTCCGGTGACGACCATGGCCCCCACGTCGTCGTCGGCCTCCCACGCGTCGAGCACGGCCGCGATCTCGTCGTTCATCGCGAGCGTGATCGCGTTGCGCTTGTCGGGGTCGTTGAGCGTCAGGATGCCGACGCGGTCTCGTACTTCGGTCTCGATCAGGGCCATAGCTGGCATTCTGGCAGCTCCGCTCTACGGTGAGGCGGTGAGCGAGCCAGCGACGGACGACGACGCCGGGGCGGAAGCCAACCGGGGACCGTTCGCCGCCTTCGGCTTCCGCAACTTCCGGGTCGTCTGGATCGGCGCGGTGATCTCCAACATCGGGCGATGGTTCCAGTCGGTGGCGATTCCGCTGGTCATCTACGACCTCACCGACGGCAGTGCGGCGTGGGTCGGCCTCGCCGGCTTCGCCCAGCAGATCCCGACGGCCCTGCTCGGCCCGGTGGCCGGCGCCCTCGCCGATCGCTACGCCCGCCGCAACATCCTGATCGTGACCCAGAGCCTCCAGGCCGTCGCCAGTGTGGCCTTCGTGGTCATGTGGTCGGCCGGGATCCGCTCCCCGGGCGCCTACGTGATCGCCGCGGTCGGGACCGGTGTCGCCGCCGGGCTGAACCTTCCGGCCTGGCAGGCGTTCATCAGTGAGCTCGTGCCCCGCGAGTACCTCATGAGCGCCATCACGCTCAACAGCGCCCAGTTCAACGTCGCCCGCCTGCTCGGCCCGCTGATGGGCGGCATCGTGGTGCGGGAGTGGGGCCCGGGTTGGGCGTTCTCGATCAACTCCGTCACCTATCTCGCGGTGATCGTGTCGCTCGTGCTCGTGTCGATGCCGAGGATCCATCAGCCCCCCGACGGTCGTATGCGTCCGATTCGGGAGTTCATCAGCACCATCGGCTACGTGCGGACCCGACCGGGGATCGTGACCGCGATCGCCACGGTCACCCTGATCGGGTTCTTCGGACTCGCCGGTCAGGCGATGTCCGTCACGCTCGCCGAGGACGTCTTCGACCGGCCGGACACGGGCTTCGGCATGATGCTCACCGCCGCCGGGCTGGGCGCCGTCGCCGCGTCGCCGTTGATCGCATGGGCCGCCCACCGCGTGCGCCGTTCGATCATCCAGCAGTACGCGCTCGTGCTCTACGGCGGCGGGATCGTGCTCGCCGGTATCGCCCCGACGTTCTTCCTCGCGCTGGTCGGCATGTTCACGATGGGCATGGCCCACATCGCGTCGGCGTCCACGCTCAACACGGCGATCCAGCTCCAGGTCGACGAAACGGTGCGGGCCAAGGTGTTGTCCGTCTACATCACGACCCTGCTGCTGGCGACGCCCCTGGGTCTGTTGGTGCTCGGTCAGACCATCGACCGGTTCGGGCCCCGTGAGACCTTCGTGGTCTCGGGTGTGGTGCTCGTGGTTGTCTCCGTGGTCCTGGTGGTGTCCGGCCGGTTGCGGGCCCTCGACATCGAAGTGGGGGATCACGAACCGGCTGCCACGATGAGGCAGTGAGCCGCCGTGACAGGGCCGGGTCGCCGGTCGGGAAGACGAAGGACGCCGGTTGGCAGATCGGCGTGTCGCGCACGATCGCCGTCGACGTCGCCGACGTGCCGTTCGTCAAGGGCGCGCCCTACGAGACCGTCGATGGCACGATCGGCGAGGTGCGCAGCATCCGTCCCGGTGACCGGGTACGACTCACCTGGCAGCCGGCGGACCGGGCGGATCCGGCGACCGTGCAGGTCGCCCTTTCCCCTGCGAAGACCGGGTGCGCGTTGCGCTTCCACGCCGAGCGTTTCCACGACGCCGATGAACGCGAGGCCATGCGGGCCCACTACCAGTCGGGGTCGTCGTCCTCGTCGCTGAGGTAACGCTGGCCGGTCTCGCAGTCGTGTTTGGCCGGGCACCATCGACACGCGGGGCCGGGCGCCGTGGTCGCCGGTCGGCTGCCCGAGGCGAGCTCGAGCACGCGGGCCACGCCATCGGTCACCCGGGCCACCGTGGAGAACAGCAGGTTCTCGGTCACGTCTTCGGGGAGGAAGCGGCCCTGGTCGAGGTAGTAGGTGGCCAGCCGGCGAGGTGGCGTGCCGAGACGGATCGCCTCGAGCAGGGCGTAGAAGCGCAGATCGTCGAGGTGTTGGGGAGCGAATCCGCCCGTCTTCAGGTCGATGAGCACCTTGCCGGCGAGGTCACCCTCGGCCTGCCCGAGCGCCAGGTCGACCTTGCCGCTGAGCACGAAGCGGTCGTGGATCTCGAGCCGGAGCCGACTCTCGGTGGCGGGCCGCCAGCCCGGCTTGAGCGGGGGGAAGCACTCGAGGAACTTCACCACCCGGTCGTTGGCCTCGGCCCGCAGCTCGGCCCGCTCGACCTCGGTGGCCTGTTGGAGCCAGTCGGCCAGGCCGTCGATGCCCTCGGAGAGCCGACTGATCGACTCGTCGACGAGGACGAGCGGCTCGGGTTCGCGGCGCCAGTGGATGCTCAGCTCGATGGCCTTGTGGGCGATGGTGCCGCGGGCGATCGGGACCGACCAGGCGAACTCCTCGGCCTCCTCGGCCAGGAACCGGCGCTCGCACCCCATGACCCGGCCGAGCATGTGTTTCGAGACGAACATGTTGTCGCCGGGTTTCGCGTCCTTGCGTTGATCGATCAACTCGATCAACGGCTCGAGCCCGTCGTCGAGTTCTCGGCGCAGCTGGTGGCGCAGCACGGCGTCGAAGCGGGGCCGCTCGTCGCGGTTCGCGCCGAGCTGCGCGAGCACGTCCTGTTGGGCGGGGTTCAGCTCGACCGGGGTCTCCACAGGGGCACTGTTGCACAGGTCGGGGCGTCTCCGCGGGGACGTCTCGACCCGCACCGCGCGACTGCGACTACTGCTCGTGACTGTCACAGGGGATCGGCAGGATGTGCGTCATGGAGGCCACGTCACTGAAGTTCGCCAACGCCGCCCGGAGCCTCGGGCAGGCCGCGCGGCTTCGTGATCTCGTGGTGCCCGGGTTTCGCTCGCCGCCCGGTATCGACGGGGTCTCCCGCACCCTGCGGCGGCGGCGCGGCGTCCCGTCGGTGGCCGTCAGGCTCAAGGGTCGGCCGTGGTCAGCGGTCGTGGCCGACATGATCGAGGGCGTGGTGGCGGCCAACGGACTCACCGGGGCCAAGGCCGACCGCGCCCGAGCGGCGCTGTGGCTGGCGGTCGATGATCCCGGCGCGGCCGATGGTCAGTCGAACGGACGAGCGCCGGCCGCCGTTCCCGACCGATACGTCTCGAAGCGTCCACGACCCGACCGCTTCGCCTCATAGAGCGCGGCGTCGGCCATGTGGAGTAGCTCTGCCGGCCCGCTCCTGGCGCCGGGCGCAGCGATCCCGATGCTGATCGCCAAGTCGTGTTCTCGTCCCGCGAACTCGAACGGCGCGTCGAATCCCTCCAGGATCCTCGCGGCGATCCGCTCCACGTCCGCGCTCGACGACACGCCGGGTAGCACCGCGGTGAACTCGTCGCCGCCGAGGCGAGCGAGCACGTCTTGCGGTCGGAGGCGCTGCAGGATGCGTCGGGCCGCCATCGCGATCACCGCGTCGCCGGTGGCGTGGCCGAACTGGTCGTTGATGGCCTTGAAGCGATCCAGGTCCATGAACAGCACGGCGACGTTCGGGGAATACTCCGCCACCGCCGTGTCGAGGCGGCGGGTGAACTCCTGGCGGTTGGGGATTCCCGTAAGGGGGTCGTGCGAGGCCTCGTGGCGGAGACGAGCATTGAGCTGGTGAAGCTGTTCGTTGGTCTTGCGGTTGGCTTCGGCGTAGTAGGCGGCGCCTTCGTTCGCCCCCCGGTTGATCCACGCCAGGATCGCGCTGAACGGGAGCGCGTAGAGCACGACGAGTCCGATCGCCCTGCTGACCGACCCGCCCTGCTGGAAGAGGGTGATGGCACCGATGGCGGTCACAGGTACTTGAAACGCCCAGAACATGCGGGGTACCGATGCGGCGAAGATGGCGTTGACCGCCATCGTCGAAAGCAACATCATCCCGATGACGGCACGCCAGGCGTCGGTGTCGGGCATCACGATGGCGCCGAGTGAGCCCCACGCACAGCCGGCGAAGAACAGCACGATCGCGAGTTCGGTCGCGATCGCTTCGGCTTGCTGCTGCTTCCTCCGGTAGCGGGCGACGACGATGAGCATCGTCGTCGAGGTCGTGGTGACGACACCCAGCCACGCGAGCAGCCTGGGGTGGTCGGCGTGGGGCCAGAGGAGAAGTATCCAACTCAGCGCCGTAGGAGGCGCGAGCGCGGCGACCACGAGGTTGAGCCGGATCGCCGTGTCGGCCAGGGTCCGGTTGACCGAGGCGCGCACCTCCGCAGTCATCTCGGGAAGGCTCGGGCGGAGCCATTCCCGCGCTCGTGTGATCAAGGACACACCACAGCTTCGGATTCTCTCCGTCGGATCTGAGTTCGCCGGGTATTCTGCCGAAAGCCGGGTGACCGTGAGCAGGAGGACGATGCGACGGTTTCGACGAATCCTTGTGGTGCCGGTGACGGGAGCGGCCGAGCCCCCTCCGGCACTGATCGAGGCGGTGCGGCTGGCCGAGGCGTCGGGCGCCGAGGTGCGAATGATCGGTCACCTCGACCAGTGGAGCGAGGTCGAGCGCCAGGCGGCTGAAGCGGCCGGTGTCGGCGACCTCCACGACCGGGTGGTCGATGCGGTGGCGGCCCGGCTTTGAGGGTGGACGGAGCAGATCGGTGCGCCGTCGGTGGCCGTCGACGTCGCGGTCGGG
>JBDQKM010000204.1:0-5694 GCA_040263275.1 Acidimicrobiales bacterium | reverse complement strand
GCTCACCACCGCGATGATGGCGGCCAACACGACGGTGGCGCCGAGCATCATCGGCGTCTTCTGGAGCCACCAGGCACCGGTCGCCAACTCAGCCGTGGGCAGGAGCCCGGCTGCGTAGGCGACCGCGCCGACCACCACGAACGCGCTGAAGTGCCAGAGGTAGACGGTCAGAGAAATCGCGTTGCCGGCAACCACCGCAGCCCAGGCCCGCGGCGAGCGGGCCAGGGCTCGCGAGACCGCCGGAGCCGCCGCCACCGCCGTCGCCGAATAGGCGGCGCCGAAGACCAGCAACGCGGAGGACGGCGGGTGGGTCGGCGAGTGGGTCAGCCCTTCGTGGTGGACCATGGTGATCGGCCACGGACCCAATGCGACGAGCGCGACGGTCCCGGTCCAGAGCGCAACGGCCCATCGGACGAGGGCGGCACCGGACGGCAGCAGGCCGTCACGCCACGCGAAGCCGGCGACCTGGAAGAGCAACCAACCGAGCACCCAGTTGAGCTGCCCGATGGCGGACACGCCGGAGCTCGCGAGCGCATCGATCGTGAGGAACACGGCCAACCCGCCTCCCGCGACAAGGGCAGGCCGCCGGCGGAATGCCGGCAGCACCCACGGGGCGATGGCGGTGTCGATCGTGTAGTTGGCCAGGAACCAGAGCGGGATGGCGCCGGCGACGGCGGCCGTCCCGACGACCGCCCCCGCGCCGATGGCGAGGCCGCCGGCCAGGACCGCGAGCCAGGTCGCCGCGAGCACCACGGCCGGCGCGAGCATCCGCCGAAGTCGCGCCGCGACCCAATCGGCCTCCCGGCCGCCGACTCGAACGTGGGCATCGAGGGACATGGCCGACGAGAACCCGCCGACCACGAAGAACAGCGGCATGACCTGGAGGAACCAGGTGATCCAGCCGAGCCGAGGCGCCTCCGCCAGGGCGTTGCCGGCAACGAGCGCGCCATCGTCGTCGAGGGCCACGGACCGCGGCCCAGTGACCGACAGCCACCGCGAGCATCGCGATGGCTCGATACGCGTCGACGGCGCGATTTCGATCGGTCTTGGCCTCGGCGGCCAGTGTCGCGAGGTCGGACGTGCTCTTCGTCTGCATGCCCCCCACTGAACCGGTCAGCCGTAGCGCTGTCTGTGGGGTGAACCCCCCAAACCGGCCTGGGGGAATACCCGGGGAGGCGTCAGGCGTCGAGCGCGGCCCGGAATTCGGCCACGAGTTCGGCGACCCCCTCGGGTCCGCCGCCGTCGAGCATGCGCTGGACGATGGCCGAGCCGACGACGACGCCGTCGGCGACCTCGCTGACCTCGACCGCTTGGGCCGGCGTGCCGACCCCGACGCCGACGAGCACCGGCTTGTCGGTGACGTCCTTGACGCGTGCGGCGATGATCTTGGCGATGTCGGCCAACTCGGCCCGCACGCCGGTGATGCCGAGCAGCCCCACGGCGTAGACGAAGCCGTGGGATCGCTCACAGATCCGGGGGAGCCGCTCGTCGGGTGCGGTCGGGGCTGCCAGCATGACGGTCTCGATGCCGGCAGCATCGGCCGCGTCAGTCCACACGCCGCTCTCCTCGAGCGGGATGTCGGGGAGGATGCAGCCGCTCACGCCGGCATCCGCGAGCGTGTTTGCGAACCGGTCCCATCCCATGCGATACGCGATGTTGCCGTAGGTCATGACCGCGGTCGGTACGCCGATGTCGGCGCCGCGGACCCGGTCGAGGATCGACTGCGGCGAGGCTCCGGCCTCGAGGGCGTGGTCGTTGGCCAGCTGGATCGTGGGCCCGTCCATGACCGGGTCGGAGAACGGGATCCCGATCTCGATGGCATCGGCACCGGCCGCCGCGACCGCCTGCATCGTCTCGATCCAGTCATCGCCGAGCCCACCGGTGAGATACGGCACGAGACATTTTCCGCCCGACTCCCGCCGGGCCCGCAACGCCACTTCGAGCGCACCGCTCATCCGAGGATGTCCATCATCTGACCGACGTCCTTGTCGCCGCGGCCGCTGAGGTTGAGCAGCACGGTCTTGCCGGCCAGCTCTTCGCGGGCCCGGCTGATCCAGGCGAGTCCGTGGGCCGACTCGAGCGCCGGGATGATGCCCTCGGTGCGCGAGAGCAGCTGGAACGCCTCGACGACCTCGGCATCGGTGACGGGCTCGTAGCGGGCCCGGCCGATGGCGGCGAGGTGGGCGTGCTCGGGTCCGATCCCGGGATAGTCGAGCCCGGCCGAGATCGACTCCGCTTCGAGCACCTGGCCCCACTCGTCCTGCATGAGGTAGGAGAACGATCCGTGGACGATGCCCGGCACGGCCCGGCCCACGGCGGCACCGCCTGCAGGCTCGGCTCCCACCAGCATCGCGTCGGTGTCGGCGAAGCCACTGAAGATGCCGGCGGCGTTCGATCCACCACCGACACAGGCGACGACCACGTCGGGTGTCCCCCCGAGGAGCGCCTGACACTGCTCACGGGCCTCGTCGCCGATGACTCGGTGGAACTCGCGCACCATCCACGGATAGGGATGCGGACCCATCACCGAGCCGAGGCAGTAGTGGGTGCTCTCGACGACGGCCACCCAGTGCCGCATCGCCTCGTTGACGGCGTCCTTCAGCGTCTGCGAGCCCGACTCGGCGGCCCGCACCTCGGCCCCGAGAAGCTTCATCCGGAACACGTTGAGCTTCTGGCGTTCGATGTCGACGGTGCCCATGTAGACGACACATTCCATCCCGAACAGGGCGGCTGCGGTGGCGGTGGCCACGCCGTGCTGCCCCGCCCCGGTCTCGGCGACGAGCTTGGTCTTGCCCATGCGCTTCGCGAGCAGCGCCTGCCCGAGCACGTTGTTGATCTTGTGCGAGCCCGTGTGGTTGAGGTCTTCCCGCTTCAGGAGGACCTGGCATCCGAGCTCCTCGCTCAGGTTGTCGCACACGGTGACGGGCGACGGGCGACCGGCGTAGTCGGTCAGGAGGCGGTGGAGTTCGGCCCGGAAGGCCTCGTCGGCCCAGGCCTCGCGAAACGCCTTGTCGAGCTCCTGACACGCCGGCACGAGCGTCTCGGGAACGTACATGCCACCGAAATCGCCGAAGCGGCCGGTGTTCGAAGGGTCGGTCATGGCCATTGGGGAACCTCGTGGTGGGGGGAGAATGACATCAGAAGTCGTCTTGCCAGTCGTAGGGCGCACCCTCGTCGTCGTAGGCCTCCGGACGAATCTCTTCGCCGGCGGCGCGGGCGGCGTCGATGAACTCGCGCAGCTTCACCGGATCCTTGCGCCCGGGCTCGCGTTCGACGCCGGTCGACACGTCGACCCCCCACGGCCGGACCTGACGGATGCCGTCGGCGACATTGCCGGCATGGAGGCCACCGGCGAGCAGAACACGATGGCCCGCACGAGGCGCGTCCTCGGCGAGACGCCAGTCGAACACTTCCCCGCTGCCCGGACGCTCGCCTTCGACGAGCACGACGTCGGCGCCGTAGTCGGGGATGTTGGACAGACCAGGGTGTCCGGCCGGGAACCCCTTGATGACCAGCGGCAGCCGAGCCCTCACCTGGCGGGTCTGTTCGGCCGACTCGTGGCCGTGGAGCTGGGCCGCACCGAGACCGGCCCGTTGCACGATCTCGACCACCCGTTCGGGGAGCTCGTCGCGGAAGACGCCCACCGTCAGGATCTCGGCCGGCAGGCGACGGACGATGTCGCGGGCCCGGTCGACCGCGACCTGGCGTGGCGACGGCGCGAACACGAACCCGAGTGCGTCGGCGCCAAGGGCGACAGCGAGCAGGCCGTCATCCTCCGTAGTGATCCCGCAGATCTTCACGAACACCCAGGGGAATCTACCGCCCCGAGCGCACGGTCCCCGCGTGATTAGCCAGTGAAGCCGGCTCGCAGCTCGGCCACGCCGGCCTCGGGGTCACCGTGCTTCACCAGCGACTCCCCCACCAGCACGGCGTGATAGCCCGCGTTGCCGAGCACGCCGACGTCTGCTGCGTCGCGCACGCCCGACTCGGCCACGCGAACGACACCCTCGGGCATCAGCGGCGCCATGCGCACCGCCCGATCGGTGTCGACCTCGAACGTGACCAGGTCGCGCTGGTTGACGCCGATGAGGGTGGCATCGACGGCCAGGGCCCGCTCGAGTTCGGCCTCGTCGTGGATCTCGACGAGCACGTCGAGTCCGACACCGGTGGCCAGGCCGTGGAACTCGGCCAGCTCCGCGTCGTCGAGGGCGGCTGCGATGAGCAGCACGCAGTCGGCCCCCATGATCCGTGCGTCGAGCACGTCGTGGCGATGGACGGTGAAGTCCTTGCGCAACACCGGCAGCGACACTGCGGCGCGGGCGGCCTGGAGGTCGGCGACGGACCCGCCGAACCAATCGACATCGGTCAGGACCGACAGGCAGCTGGCCCCACCGGCCTGATATTGGCGGGCGAGCTGTGCCGGATCGAGATCAGGGAAGAGCGCGCCCTTGCTCGGCGAGCGACGCTTGACCTCGCTGATGACCGCCATACCTTCGGCACCGGCGAGCGCGGCACGAAAGCCGCGCACGGGCGGAGCCGCGACGGCTCGGGTGACGAGATCATCGGTCGACCGGTCGTCGAGGGCCGCCGCGGCGCGGTGGGCCTCGAGGATCCGGTCGAGATACGTGGCGCTCAGAGGCCCTTGCCCACGTGGGGAACGGTCATGATCATCTCGGGGGCGCCGTCGAGGATGTCGCCCATCGCGCCGATGAGGTCGGCCATCGCGTCGGATCCGGAGTGGATTCCCATCGCCTCGGCGTCGGTGTAGAGCTCGTAGATCCAGGCGATGTTCTCGTTGGCCTGCTCGAAGTTGAGGATGTAGATCTCGGTGCCGTCTTCGCCGGCCACCGCCTGCATCATGGCGTCGAACTTCTCGAGGAAGTCGGCCTTCTTGTCGGCCTTCAAGGGGAGCTTGGCGATGAGCGAGACTTTTGACATGGCGAGACTCTAGAGCGTCACGGCGCTGCGGCGACAACCCGATCCGTCATGGACGATGGTCCTCTCGGCTGCTGATCGACAGGGCCACCAGCGGCGCGGACAGGAAGAGCATCACCGAGAGCAACATCACCAGCATGCCGATGCGCGCCACACCGGCCAGGCCGATCAAGCTTCCGAAGATCAGGGCGGCGAGGCCGAACAGCACGCCGAGCGCGGGGGCGGTCTTCATCCAGCTGGGCAGCTGGCTGTTGGTGATGGGTCGATCGTCGCGATCGTCGAACTCGGCGTCGGGCCCGGTGTCGAACGGCCGCCAGGGGTCCGGCTCGTCGACGGCGCCGTGACGGTGGGCGTGGAATGGCGGTCGCGCCTGCCCCGAGAGCCGTTCGCGGTCGTACGCGGAGCGAGCGTCGACATCGCCGAGCACCGCCCATGCGGCGTTGATTCCCCGCATCCGCTCCTCCGCGGCGCGCCGATCTCGATCGCTCCCGTTGTGGAAGTCCGGATGGGCGTCGCGGGCCAAGCGCAGGTACGAACGTCGGATCTCGGTCACGGACGCCGACGGATCGACCCCGAGAATCTCGTAGTGCGCTGCCCGGTCCTTAGCCACCGTGGGAGGTTAGATGCCCGGAGCACCCCAGAACGCATCATGCTTTCCTCACAGTTGTGATCCAGCATCCGTAGTGAAGAACAGCGGGCAAGGTGTCTGCGACCGACCGAAACGAGCGAGTGTGAGCGAAGAGTCCGTGGTGGTGATCG
>JBDQKM010000203.1:0-5701 GCA_040263275.1 Acidimicrobiales bacterium | reverse complement strand
GCGCCGGCGAAGACGATCATGTTCGTCGTGCCGGGACCCGTGCCGTCGAGCTCGAGCGCCGCACCACGAATCGAGTCGTAGAGGCTGCTCGCGCCGGCGGCGAGGACGATGCTGCCGACGATCCCGTCGGTGCGCTCGTGATCGTTGTTGAGACCGACCCGGAGGCGAGCCGCGCCACCGGTGGTCCACACCTGGATCTCCTCGTCGGCACCGGCGTCACGGATGTACGCGGACGCCGCTGCGAGGAACGAATCGAGGTGGGCCTCGGCCGCCGCACTGTTGTCGATGACGATGGCGGTCTGGATGGGCAGATCGGCCTCGGCCAGGGCGACGGGAGCGTCGACGTCTGCATCGTTGCCGCCGATGGTGATGGCGATGTCGGTCGGCTCCGTGCCCGAGCGCACGATCAGCCGAGCGTCGTCGACGGTGTCGACGAGGAGGAGCTCCGGCGGGGCGGTCGCCACCGTCTCGGTGTCGTCCTGTGCCGCAGCAACGGAGACCTGGAGCACGCCGGCGATGAGCAGAACTCCGGAGAGGAGTGCGGCCAGCGCGCGCGTCGGGGTCCGGCCCGAACGGAGGTGGAGGAAGTGGCTCACTGTGCCGCCATGCCTCCGCCGTTCGGCTGGAAGGTCTCCGGGCCGAGGCGAATGCCTTCGGCGGTGAGCTTCTCGGCGAACTTCGGGCGGATACCGGTGGGCTTGAGCACACCGCGGTATCGACCGTTGTCGTCGACACCTGCAGAGAAATCGAACAGGAAGATGTCCTGAAGGGTGATCACGTCGCCCTCCATGCCCTGCACCTCGGTGATGTGGGTGATGCGGCGGGAGCCATCACGCAGACGAGCGATCTGCACGATGACGTCGATGGCGGATGCCATCTGCTCGCGAATGGCTCGCACCGGCAGGTCGAAGCCGGCCATGAGCGTCAGCGTCTCGAGACGGCTGAGCGTGTCCCGCGGCGTGTTCGCGTGGACCGTGGTGAGCGAACCGTCGTGGCCCGTGTTCATGGCCTGGAGCATGTCGAGGGCCTCACCGGCACGACACTCACCGACCACGATGCGGTCGGGGCGCATACGCAGCGAGTTCTTGACGAGGTCACGGATGGTGACGGCGCCACGGCCTTCGATGTTCGGCGGACGGGTCTCCAGGCAGAGGACGTGGTCCTGGTGCAGCTGGAGTTCCTTGGCGTCCTCCACCGTGACGATGCGCTCGGTCTCCGGGATGAACGACGACATCACGTTGAGGGTCGTCGTCTTACCGGTACCGCTACCGCCGGAGACGATCATGTTGAGCCGTCCGACCACGCAGGCCTGCAGGAAGCGGGCGGCGTTGGCGTCCATCGTGCCGAAGCGGATCAGGTCGTCGACCTGAAGCGGGTCCGCCTTGAACTTACGGATGGTGAGGAAGGGTCCGCCGATGGTGAGCGGGTGGATGATGGCGTTCACACGGGAGCCGTCGGGAAGACGGGCGTCACACATGGGAGTCGACTCGTCGATACGGCGGCCGACCTGGCCGACGATCTTGTCGATGATGCGTCGCAGGTGCGATTCGTCGACGAACGTCACCGGATCCTTGGTGAGCTTGCCTGCCCGCTCGACGTAGACCGAGTCGGGACCGTTGACCATGATTTCCGAGACGTCGTCGTCGCGGAGCAGCGGGTCGATGGGGCCGTATCCGAGAATGTCGTCGGAGACGTCCTGGATCAGCTGGGCCTTGTCGGAGGCCGACAGCGGCGCCCGCTCGAGGGCGAGGGCCTGGTGCAGCTGCTCGTGGACCTTCTTGCGGAGGTCCTCCTCCGACAGACGACTGTCGTAGAGGATCGGGCCGAGTTCCTCGATCAGGCTATGGTGAATGCGCTGGCGCAGCTCGTCGAGCACCGGGTCGCGGCGGGCCTGGGCACCGCCGGCCTTGGCCGCTGCCGTCGCGGCGGCGAGGCTTCCCGCGGCAGGGGGCGCTTCGGCCGCTTCGGCCTCGGCACCCTGCTGGACCTCGTGGAGACGCTTGTAGAGACTCATGGTTGTTGCATTCCTTCCGAGCAGCCTCGGACCGTGGGGTTGGTTGTTGAGCGGGCTCTGCTGAGCGGGGATTCAGTTGGAGCCGGCGGGTCAGGCCGGTCCGGATCGTGCGACTATTTCTTGCGGCCCTTACCGGCGACGGCTGGGGTGAACATGCTCGCGAGCTCCTCCAGCGACTTGGCCACGCCGGATCGTGGAGAACTCTGGACAACGGGCACGCCACGATTGACCGATTGCGGGACGACGATGTCGCTCGGGATCAGGACGTCGGCGCTCACCTGGAGCGTGCGCTCGACCTCGGCGACATCGAGCTTCACCTTGGAGTTCGCCCGGTTCAGGATCAGGTGCAGCTTCTCCATCGGCGTGTTGAGCAGACGGAGGGTCTGGAGTCCGATCTTCACGTTCTTGATGTTGGGGATATCCATACCGGCCACGAGGAGCACCTCGTCGCTGATCTCGATCATCCCGAGCACCACGTCATTGAAGTAGGCGGGGGTGTCCACGATGACGAACGAGCAGAAGCGGCGGAGCACTTCGACGATCTGCATCATCTCCGTGGCGCCGATCTGGTCGGCGAAGGCCGGCTCGAGCGGTGCGGGGAGGATCAGCAGACCCGACGACTCGTGGGTCACCAGAAGGTTCTGGAGCAGGCTGGCGTCCAGCCGGTCCAACGAGCTGACGGCATCGACGATGGTGTGCTGCGGCGAGAGCTTCAGCATCACGGCGATGTCGCCGAACTGGAGGTCGGCATCGACGAGACAGACCGGCTTGTCGGAACGCTGGGCGAGCGTCACGCCGAGATTGGTCGCGATCATCGACTTGCCGGCGCCACCCTTGGTCGAGAAGACCGTGATGACCTGTCCGAGCTCGCCGTCGTCTTCGAAGATCTCCTCGACGCCGGTCGGTGCCGAGGGCGACGACGTGAGCGTGGAGGTGACCCGACCGATGGCTTCGTTGAGCTGCTGGGCGTCGGCGGGTGAGGCCAGGACGTCCTTGACGCCCGAGCGGAGCGCCTGTTGCAGGAGGTTGGTGGTCAGCTCCTCGGCCACGAGGATGGCCCCGATCTCCCGGTGGGCCTGGATGACCCGCTCGACCGAGCTCAGCGTGCCGTCCACGGCACAGCTCGGACCGAGCACCACCACGATGGCCTCGCCGTTCAGATAGGGAACCAGGTCGTCGACGACCGGGAAGCTGGACACGTCGTTGCCGAGGGTCTCGACGAGGCGGCCGCGGGCCACGTCGTCGGGATCGATGACCACGAGGTTGACAGTGGGAGTAGCGGTCGAGCCCCGAAACCCACCCGCCGAAGCGGTGTCCGGCACCAACAATTCGCCCTCACCGCCGAGCGCGGGAGCCGCGTCGGCGCTGGTGTCGTCGGTGAAGAAGCTCGACATTTGGTTCACTCTCCGCTTTCGGCCCAGATCGGGGCGCAGTGGCCACGGATGAAGTCCGTGAAGGGGTCGACGACGTCGTCAACGGTTTCGCTGTCACCCTCGATGAACCCGTTCGGGCCGTAGGGGGTGCCACAGCCGGCGATTTCGGCCGGAGTGCGGTTGAGCATCAGCTCGTTCGTGAGTGCGGGCAGCGGCTCGAGCTCGTAGTCGTCCGGGAGGAGCGTCAGGTAGACGTCCTCGGGGGCGATGGACGCAAGGAGCTGCGCGGCTTCGTTGGGCACCAGGAAGGTGATGGTGCCGCCCTGCGGGGTCAGCGCCGTGGCGGTGCCGTCGGCCCCGGTCTGCAGCTGCTGACGGGCGCCGATGGCCAGGATCTCGACCCGCTGGTAGACGTACCGGGCCGGCTGCGTGTAGGAGCAGTAGATCTCGGCACTCACGATTCCGCCGAAGGAGTTCTCCGCGTCGACGCCCAGGTCCTCCACGAACTGCTCGACGATCTCGTCCTGAGCTTCCTCGGACTCCAGGTCGCACTCACCGCTGTGGTTGACCATGAGGTTGACCTCATCACCGGGCTGGAGGTAGCCGCCCACGGCTCGGGTGGTGTCGACCTCCATCGAGAAGGCGACGTTGCCCGACGGGATCTGGTCACGCAGCGACTGGGTGAGGACCGTCGGGTCGATGAACAGACCGGCGACGATGATCTGGTTGCGGGGGATGTCGCCACCCGCCACCAGGCCCGTGATCGGATCGGTGTTGTCCGGCGAGATGAACGTCGACGGACGGATCTTCAGCGGGACTTCGCTCCGCTCGACCCACTCGAGCGCCTGCGCAACGGGGGTTCCCTTGGGGATGTCCGCCGTAGCGATCAGCACTTCGACCGGCTGAGCGTCGTCGTAGACATCGCGCTCGATGCCCCGCACATAGTTGAGCAACGCGATGCCGGCGAAGATGCCGACGCCGATCGCAGCGATAAGGATGAGTGTCTTGCGGGAACTCACGGGAACCTCGTTGGGGAGAGTGACCTTCTGCGATCCCCCTGTCGGAAGCGCGGCCTCGTTGTTGAGGCCTTTGACCCGGGACTTGGGTCCTGCTGCGCGTCAGACGTCCGGAGGACTCCTCCATCAACGGCGTTCCTCTGCCGCTCCTTGATGCCGAACGCGAAACGGGAGCCCCTTGCGGGACGCCCGTTCCTTCTTGTTATTTCGGTGTGGGGCCGAGTGAGGCCCGAGGATCAGGCCTCTTCGGGGGCTTCCTCGGCCGGGGCCTCGGCAGCGATCTCGCCTCCGTCGGCGGCGACCTCCACCTCTTCCTCGACCTCTACCTCTTCCTCGACGTACTCGTACTCGGTGCCGTCTTCGGCGACCTCGGTGGTACCCGGCACCGGCGCATCCTCGCCGGCCTCGGCGTAGTACTCCTCCCAGGCCTGCTGGCCCTCGGAGCTGGAGTCCTCGCCCAGATAGTTGCCCTCGGCGTCGTAGGCGTGGTCGCCGAAGTGCTCCTGGTACTCGGCCGCGACCTGACCGCCCTCGGCGGCCTGCTTGATCGACAGGCTGATCCGGCGACGCTGGAGGTCGAGATCGATGATCTTGACCCAGAGCTCCTCGCCGGGAGTGACGACTTGCTCGGGGAGATCGACATGGTGCGCCGACATCTCGGAGATGTGGACCAGACCCTCGATGCCGTCGCCGACCTGGACGAACGAGCCGAACGGCACGAGCTTGGTGACCCGGCCGTAGACGAGCTCGCCCACACGATGCGAACCGGCGAACTCCTGCCAGGGATCCTGCTGGGTGGCCTTCAGCGACAGGCTGATCCGCTCACGGTCGAGATCGACCTCGAGCACCTCGACCTCGATCTCGTCACCGACGGTGACGACCGACGACGGGTGGTCGACGTGCTTCCACGACAGCTCGGACACGTGGACGAGGCCGTCCATGCCGCCGAGATCGACGAAGGCGCCGAAGTTGACGACCGACGAGACCACGCCGGTGCGCTTCTCGCCCGGCTTGAGGTCGTCGAGGAACGCCTCGCGCTGTTCTTTCTGCGTCTCTTCGAGCCAGGCCCGACGTGACAGCACGACATTGTTGCGGTTCTTGTCGAGCTCGATGATCTTGGCTTCGAGCTCCTTGCCCACGTAGGGCTGGAGGTCGCGCACACGACGCAGCTCGACCAGCGACGCCGGAAGGAAGCCGCGGAGGCCGATGTCGATGATGAGGCCGCCCTTGACGACTTCGATCACCGGGCCCTTGACCATGCCCTCGGCTTCCTTGATCTCTTCGATCTTGCCCCAGGC
>JBDQKM010000202.1:0-5814 GCA_040263275.1 Acidimicrobiales bacterium | reverse complement strand
GTGGCCGAGGCGGTCGACAGCGGCGGCCACGATCTGGTGATGGTCGCTGCCGACCGGAACCCCGAGAGTGCGGCGGCGTCGCGGCGGATCGTGCGGGCGGCTTCGTGTGCCGTCTGGCTCGTGCGTCCGGGGTTCGAGGGGTCTTGTGTGTTGGCCGCGTTGGATCTCGATGCCGACCCCGACCGCAACCGGCTCATTCTCGATCTCGCTCGCTCACAGGCCGAGATCCAGGGGGGTCGAGTGCGGGTCATGTACGCCTGGCAGGTCGGCCACCTCGACGTGTTGAATCGGATGGGTGGCGCACCGCTCGACCGGCACGCGGAGTCCGAGCTCGTGCTGGCGGTCGAATCCGCGTATCGCGCCACGATCGACGAGTTGGTCGGCGACGGTATCGACCGCGGTGGCGTGCATCTCGTCGATGGCAGTCCAGGGCGCTCGGTGGTGGCGTTGGCGTCGCTCTACCGGGTCGACCTCGTGGTCATGGGGGCCGGCGAGGCCAAGGCCGGGTCCGCCGAACTGGGCCCGACAGCCGAGCAGGTGCTCACCGAGTGTGACGCGTCGGTGCTGATCGTCCAGGGGTCGGGGCCGCCACGAACCGAGTGAATCGACGCCGTTCGTCCCTGGCTGCCACGATGGGCCGATGGTTTCTGTTCCCACGAGTCTCGATGGCGTCACCCCGGCCTGGCTGACCGACGCACTGGTGGTGCGCCAACCCGGCACCGTGGTGTCGGAGGTGCGCGTCGACGATGTGATCCACGGGTCGCTCACCAAGGTCCTCCTGGCGGTCGACTACGACGCCAACCCGCACGACATCCCCGGCTCGCTCTACCTCAAGGCCGCCTGGGAAGACCACGGCATCCCGACGTCGGTCCGCTCCGAGGCGGTGTTCTACGACCTCGGCCAGCCCGAGGTCGACGTGGTGACGCCCCAGCCCTACGCGGCGGTGCACGACGAGGACCACGGCGTGGTCGTGATGGAGAACGTGGTCGCCTCCGGGGCGACCATCACCGACCCGGTCACGCCGTGGACCGTCGATCTCGTGGCCGATGGTCTCGCCCAGCTGGCCAGCCTCCACGGCCGGTGGTGGGGCGACGGGCGAGTGCCCGGGATCCCCGACTTCGAGGGGTCCAACGCGCTCGGCGCGATCCTGATGGCCGAGGGCTACTGGGAGAGTTGCGTGGCCGGGCCGACCGGCATCCACGTGCCCGAAGCCTTCCGCGACCGCGAGCGCACCCGGCCGATGGTCGAGGCGTTGTGGCAGCTCGACACGGAGCGTCCGCTCGCGTTCTGTCACGGCGACGCCCACCTCGGCAACACGTTCGTGACCGCCGACGGGGGCGCTGCCTTTCTCGACTGGGGTGGAGTGAAGGCCGGACACTGGGCTCGGGAGGTCTGCTACTTCCTGGCCGGGGCCCTGAGTCCCGACGACCGCCGGGATCACGAGGTCGAACTGCTCGAGGGCTATCTGGGAGGGCTGGCCGCTGCCGGAGCCGATGCCCCCGATTGGGACGCAGCCTGGCTGACCTACCGGCGGCACTTCCTCCACGGACTCCTGTGGTTCCTGTGCCCGACCCAGATGCAGCCGGTCGAGATCATCAACGCCAGTGTCGAACGCTTTGCGCTGGCCTGCACCGACCACGACGTCGCCACGCTCTTCTGACCGGTACGGTGCCCTCGGGCCCGGGTGGCGGAATCGGCAGACGCAGGGGGCTTAAACCCCCCGGCTCCTCAGGGAGCGTGTGAGTTCAAATCTCACCCCGGGCACCGGTTCGACTCCTCCTCAAGAACGAAACGGAAGTGTGATGACCACCCTCAGCGAAGAGAACAAGGCCACCGTGCAGAAGATGTGGACCGCGCTCAGCGAGTTCGACTTCGACACCCTGAAGAGCTGTCTCCACCCCGATGTCCACTACGAGGACGTGCCGACGGCCGATGCCGGTGCGGTCGGTCCGGAGAACGTCGTGGCCCGGCTCTCGGTCGCCTGGGATCACATCACCGAGCAGATCCAGACGACCCACCGCATCGCGGCCGACGGCGACATCGTCTTCCTCGATCACACCGAGAAGTGGATCTTCAAGACCGGCGAGACGGTCGAACACCGCTTCGCGACGATGCATGAACTGCAGGACGGCAAGATCATCAAGTGGAGCGACTTCTGGGACGTGAACAACTTCGTCGGCCAGTTCCCTCAGTCGTTTCTCGAGGTCATGGCCGCGAATCACGGCGCCGACTTCACGAGCTAGCCGGCCTCAGCGGGGTTGGGCCACGCCCCAGGAACTGCTCGAGAAGCGGACGCTCGTCGCGAGGGCGGGCTCGGTCGTGGCGACCCCGAGATCGCGCAGCGCCTGCGCCGCGGCATGCGACGAGGGCCCGATCTCCAGCGAGGAGGGCGCACCGATGACGATCCCGGAGTTGTGCATCTGGGCCTGGGTGCACTGGGCGCCGTTGGGCCCCTGGCTGTAGGACAACACGGGGATGTCGGCATCCCCGATGGCCTCGCCTCCCGGCCCGACTCGCAGTCGTAGGACGAGTTCGCCGTCCTCGAACCACTCGACCTGGCTTTCCTCGCCGTAGATCGTGTAGCGGAGGTCGGTCACCCACTTGGGGAACCCCCACACCTGCTGACCCATCGCACAGCTGAATTCGTCGGTGACCGGCAGCCACTGGATGTAGCTGGCGCTGTCGTCGGCGCCCAGTGGCTCGACGTCGAAGACGAGGCCGACCTCGTTGTAGCGCCCGAAGACCGACTGCAGATACGAGATGCCGACGACCGTGAACCCGGCGAGTCCGTCGTCACCGGTCCTGATCGTGAAGCCCGACTCAGCGATGATCGCTTGACTCACGGCCGGATCGACCCGATACGAAGCGCTGATCGAGGTGGCGGCCTGGACATCGAGCGGCACGGCCAACTCCACGCCTTCGACCGTCACCGACGTGGCGTCGGCGGCGATGTCCTGGGCCATCGGATGGACTGCGGGATGCGACATGTGCTCTTCCGGTTCATCGAGTGTTCCGACGGCAAGGCTACGGGATCCCGTGGTTCGTGATGATCGACGACAGGCTGAGCTCGTCTGGCGTCGCAGGGTATGGTCGCGGCATGGCGGACGTGGTTCGGATCGAACTCGGATCCTCTCTGATCGAGGGCGAGCGAATCGTCCAGGAGGCGACCGCGGCGGGCGTCAAGGTCGAACTCCTGAGAAACAACCATGCGGAGACGGGAGCGTCGTTCGCGCTCGGGACGTGTGCCGTGCTCGTCAGCGCCACCGACGAGGCCGACCTCCGCGACCTGCTGGCCGAGTTCGGGTACTGAACGGGTCCGACTTCGTAGCCGGCGAGCCGTACTGTGGCCGCATGGGCCTGTTGTGGGAGCAGACGATCGTGCAGGCGCGCGACCCTAAAGCGCTCGGGCGCTGGTGGTGTGAGGCGCTCGGGTGGGTGGTCGTGGACCAGGGTCCCGGTGAGTTCGAGATCCGCGAATCCGCCGACCGGATGCCGGGGCTGCTCTTCGTGGCGGTCGACGACCTCGAGGCGGAGAAGGGCCGGCTGCACCTCGATTTCCGGCCCGATGATCAGGCCGCAGAAGTCGAACGGCTCGAACGGCTCGGCGCGGCTCGGGCCGACGTCGGACAGCGCGACCACTCGTGGGTGGTGATGGTCGATCCCGAGGGCAACGAGTTCTGCGTGCTGCGCGCCCTTTCGTGACCGGAGGCGGGCTGCCCGATTCAGCGCGACCAGGTCGCGGCTCGTACGGGGTCCGGCATCGAGAGGCGGGCGAGCGCGACCTGCACCATCGGTCCGATGGAGACGAGGAACCACACGGTGCCCCAGCCGACCGCGCCACCCAGGATGAGCCCGGCGACCATCGCGGTCGCCTCGATCCCCATGCGGGCCTTCCAGATCGTGACGCCGCGGCGGCCCAGCGCCGTCATGAGGCCGTCGCGGGGGCCCGAGCCGAGGCGGACGCCGAGGTAGAGACCCGACCCGAGGGCGATGACCACGGGGCCGCCGAGGGTCAGGGCGGCGCGGGCCACGGTCGAGGCGGGGTCGTCGACGAGCCACAGGGTCACGTCGACGGACAGGCCGATCACGATCACGTTGGCGACGGTGCCGACCCCGATCGGCTCGCGCAGCACGGCCATGACCAGCACCAGGAGGGCACCGACGAGCATCGTCGCGGTGCCGATGCTGAGTGGCGTCTGCTGTTCGAGACCGACGTGGAGCACGTCCCACGGGGGTGCGCCGAAGTCGCCCAGCAGGATCATGGCGATGCCGACACCGAAGATCCAGAGGCCGAGGACGAGGCGAGGCATGCGGGATCGCACGGTTGCATGAGGACGCATTGGCGGAGCCTAACGGCCGGTTTCGCGCCCATGCCCCGGCTTTGCGACCCGCGGCGGCGGCCCACAGGCCAGACTGCGGTGTGGCATTCGGGCAGAGCGCAGGACCGCCGGCAACTGGCCGGCAGGTGAAGGACCTCCTCGAGTTGCTCAACAACGCGGGCCATGCCGACTTCCGCGATGCCCGGGGGCCCATGGGCTTCAACCAGCGTCAGGCCGGCGGCAAGTTCACCGCCGAAGAAGCCGCCGAGCTCATCGATCAGTTGCAGGAGGCCGAGCACCAGGCCGCGCAGGCGGGCGGCGCCTCTGCCGATCCGCCCGAAGACAAGCCCGCCGAAGCCGAGCCCGCCGCCGAGAAGAAGCCGCTGACCGAGATGGAGCGAGCCGTGCGCACTGCGTCGACGAAATCGCTCGTGCTCGAGGTCCGCCGGCGGGGGTGGATCGTCACCAAGCCGAAGTAGCGGCCGAGCGTCGATCAGTCGACGAGGCGCCAGACCTCGGTGACGAACATCCCGACCGACGCCACGATCCCGAACCACGGCACCCAACCCGGGACCATGAAGCTCGTCGTCGGGCCATCCTTGCGTTTGATGGCGATGAGCGACGCGTTCACGCTGATGAAGATGGACATGGTGACGGCCGACGTGATCCGGGCCAGCCACTCGATGTCGAGGCTCAGGGTGAGCACGATGACCACCGCGGCTGCGACGAGCGTGGCCCGCACCGGTGTGTTGGTCCGCGGCGACACCGCGCCGATCGCCGCGGGGGCGAGACCGAGGCGGCTGAGGCCGTAGACGACCCGGGGGACCATCACGAGCTGCACGAGGGCGCCGTTCACCATCGCGAGAGCGGCGATGAACGCCATCACGTCGCGGTTGCCGCCGGCCTCCTCGTAGATCAGGGCAAGGGGCGCGTCCGACAGGGCCAGACGCTCGGGGGCGACCTCGAGCACAGCGACGGCCGCGACCGTGAGATAGATGACTGTGGTGACGCCGAGGGTGATGAGGATCGCCCGGGGGAGATTGACCCGTGCGTTGTCGGTCTCCTCGGCCACCGAGTCGATGTCCTCGAAGCCGAGGAAGGCGAAGTAGGCGAGGAAGGCGCCGCCGAGAACCCCCGACCAGCCCGAGAAACTCGTCGGCGGTGCGAGTAGGTCGTCGGCTCGGGTGATCAGCTCTCCGACGCTGTCGCGCCCCGCCCAGAGCACCAGCGCGAGGCCACCGATCTCGATGATGGTGAAGGTCGCCGCGGCGGTGACCGATTCTTTGGCGCCGCTGACCGCCAGGCCGGTCAGCACGACGATCAAGCCGACGCTGAGCAACCACTTGGGGCCATCGGTGATGTCCGCCACGTAGCCCGCGAACGCGTCGGTGACCGACGCGCACGCCACGACCCCGGCCAGCACCACCCCGACCCCGACCGCTGCAGTGAGCGGACGTCGCCCGAACGCCCGCGAGACGAAGACGGCCTCGCCCGC
>JBDQKM010000201.1:0-5859 GCA_040263275.1 Acidimicrobiales bacterium | reverse complement strand
TGACCCCGACGCCATCGAGCGTCCGGTCGCGTCCGATGAGGCGGTCGACGACGTGGCCATCGACCCCGGCCGACAAGCGAGCGGCGCCCTCGATCTCGAACGAGCGCTCACCCTCGATCTCCACGATGCGGCGCATCTCGGCCTCAGGGTCGACGCGCACCGGTTCCTGCGGGTTCGACCGCTCCCGGGTCATCACCACGGCGAGGTCGTGACGGTCGAGATCGTCGCCGACCCGGTCGGTGAAGGCGACCGGCAGCCGGAGGAACTCTTCGACGGCGGCTGCATCGCCCATCTGCACCTCGGCGAATCCCACGGGCGACACACCGCCGTACGAGGGCTGACGCCCGAGGGTCAGGTCGGTGAGTTCGATCTCATACGTCCGGGCGGGCGGATGCTCGGGCAACAGCAGCGTCTGGCCGACACCCCGGCGCGACTCCTCTCCCAGCGACACCACCGCGATCTCCGTGCCGTCGGCCCGGATCGCGACCTCGGTGATGTGCCGATTGGCCTCGGCCTGCGCCTGGAGCAAGGTGATCGAGCCGATCGCCGTCGGTTCCGCGTAGACGAACTCGAGCCACTCTCCCCGTGCCTCTGCGAAGGCGGCCACCGACCAGGCGGTGTCCGCGTCGCCGTCGATGGCGAGCGCGGGACGATCGTCGTTGGTGTAGGTGACGGGGTTGCCGTAGTTCGAGGCACGCATGACGAAGGGCGCATCCTGGCGGCTGACGGTCATCGCGTCGTCCGGGTCGACACCGCCGTCGGCCAACCCTGGGAACAGTTCGAGTCGATTGTCGGTGGGATCCTCGATCAGCGGGCTCTCACCGCTCTGCTCGGTGAAGCCCAGGTTCTCGCGCAACGTGCCCCAACGCCGGGCCCGCCGCTTGTTGGTGTCGGTCACCACGACCGTCGCCGGCTCGGCCAGCACCGCGGCCCGCAGTTCGTCGTCGGCCGCCAGGTCGGCCCCGAACCAGATCGGCCGCTGAGGATCGAGCAGGCCGGCCCCCGCGGTGTCGACGAGACCGGCACCGTCACCGACCACCACCAGGGCGCCCTCGAGCGACTTCGTCCGCACGATGTCCAGCGACCCGGATACCGCGTAGTTCTCCACCGCCGCCGGGTCCCGCAGGGCCGGGTCGATCGCCAGGTGCACCTCGTCGAGCAGGGTCTGCTGGGGCCCCGCGATGTTCGCGCCGACGGGTCCGAACTGCTCGTCGGGCACCAGACCCGGCGCCCGATCGAGGAGATCGGCCGTCGGCTCGGGCCGCGGCGTGCGGAAGCGCTCGAACGTCATGTCGGCGCGATGGACGACGTCGTCGACCGACATCAGCTGGGCGATCGGCGCGATCGAGTCGAGGTCGACCGAGTCTTCTTGGAATCGACGATCGAAGGCGGTGAGCAGATCGGCCGATTCGGGCGACCCGAAGGGAACGAGCTCTCGGGCCACGTACCCCCGGTCGAGAGCGGCCGGCGTGATCGGGTCCACCGTGTTGCCCCACCGGTACGACGCGAAGTCGCTTCCGGGCAGTTCCATCACCCGCCCGTCGCGGTCGACCCCGTCGAGGTGGTCGATGGCCTCGAGCCAGTACTCGGGGATCTCCTCGTCTCGTTGCAGATGCTCCTCGATCATCCGGATCCGCCACATCGCGGGATTGTTCAGCACGATGGCGGCGAGCACCACGACGGTGAACCCCTTCGTGAACGTGGGCCAACGCCCATCGAGGGCGTTGACCAGGGCGCCGAGGAGCACCGAGGTGGCCAGCACCAGCATCGGCAGGGCACGGGGGGTCGACCGGAGGGCGAGACCGGCGTCGGTCCCGGTGAAGTCCTTGAACAACGAGCCCAGCGGCGACGGGGCGTCGAACGGGTGACCACCGATGGCGATCAGGCCACCGAGCACGATCAGCAGGACGAAGTAGCTGCGATGACGCCACCGCACGAGCGCCGCCCCGAACAGCGACAGCACCACAAGGCCGAAGCTGATGAACAGCAGCCAGACCCCCTGGGTGTACTCGATGCTGGGTTCGATCCACTGGCCGAACTTGTCGTTGCCGTAGAAGAACCAATAGCCGAGACCGCGGAAGACCTCGGGCGCGGTGGAGGCCGATGCCACCGTCTGGTAGGTCTCCGTGTAGCGGGTGACCGGAAGGCTGTAGCCACCCTGCAGGACGAGCCCGGCGATCCACCACACGGAGACACCGAGGCTCAGCACCCCGATGCGCAGGGCGGCGGCGACGGCATGCCGAGTGCTGAGCGAGCGCTCGCTGCATCGGGCATGGACCAACCAGGCCACGGGCGCGAGGCCGACCAACAGCAACGAGGTGGCGTTGACCGACCCGACCGTGAGCACGACGAGCGCGAACATCGCCGGGTGCCGCCACGACTGGGAGCGGGCCGCACGGATCGTCAGCGCGATCATCCACGGGAGCCCTGCCCACGGCAGGAGCACGGCGGAGATCCGTGCGCTGTAGTCGAGGAGATACGGGCTCAGCTCGTAGGCGAGCACGGCGACGATCATCCCGCGCCCCTCCCAGTCGAGGGTCCGCAGGAGATAGCGCACCCCGGCTCCGGCCGCGAAGAGCAGCGTGCCCAACCAGATCCGCTGGGCGAACCAGTCGGGGCTGCCGATTGTCTCGAACACCCAGTAGAACGGCCCCATCGGCCACAGGTAGCCGATGTTCTGGTGGGTGACGGTGCCCAGCGCGACGTCGCTGTCCCACAGGCTCGTGGCGTTGCGCAGGACGCGACCCGGATCGAGGTAGAGATAGGTCTTGGTGTCGGCTCCGACCACCCCCGGACTCGACAACACGATCGGGACGTAGGCGACCAGTGCCGCGGTGATCAGGATCGAGTGACGGCGAACCCGAGCCAGGAGCGCACGCATCATCGGGGCTCGGCGTCAGCCGGAGTTCCGCGAGGCGGCCAGCACGGCGAAGGTCTCGTAGGCGGTTCGGTCCCACGTGAGTTCCTGGGCCGTGCGACGAGCGCCGTCACCGAGTCGGGCGCGGAAGCCGTCGTCACGCAGCACCCGTGTGAGCGCGGCCACCATCTCGTCGAAGGACTCGACCAGGAGTCCGCCGATGCCGTCGCGGACCGCATCGCGGTGGCCGGGAATCCGGGTCGCGACCGCCGGGGTCGCACACGCGGCCGCCTCGGTGAGTGTCATTCCCCACCCTTCGCTGCGCGACGCGCTCGCGACCACCCAGGCCTGCTGATAGTGGCCCACGAGCTCGTCCTCGTCGACGCGTCCGACCAGTTCACACCACTCCTCGGCGCCGAGGGCCGCGATCTGCCGCTCCAGCGCATCGCGCTCATAGCCCTCGCCCACGACGAGCAGCCGAGCCGGCACCTCGCGCCGGACCGCCACCATGGCATCGATCAACTCGTCGAAGGCCTTCGTCGGCATGAGTCGACCCACGGCCAGCACCGTGGGCTCCGTGGCCCGCCGGTCGGCGGGCCGGAACCTCGAGTCGATACCCGGCGGCACGACATGGACGTTGTCGGCCGGGAGACGAAGCCGGTCGAGCAGATGATCGCGGGACGACTCGCTGAGCGTGATGACGGGCGTCCTTCGGTAGAAGGGGGGAGCGATACGCCGCTCCAGCAGCTGCCCGGCCCGAGCGAGGCCCGGCGGCAGCACCATCGGCCACATGTCCTCGTGCACGTGGTGCAGCCAGGTGACGCGGGGTCCGCGGGCCCAGACGGGCGAGAAGAAGGGGACCCCGTTCCAGATCTCGACGAGGGCGTCCCGGGGTCCGTGGCGGCCGGTGATCTCGGCCGCGACCGCTCGGGGGAACACCAGATAGCGGCCGGCTCGCCGCACGACCTTGTAGCCGTCGCGCACGGTCTCGGGTGGTGAGCCCTGCGCGAAGGACGTCCGCATCGTGACCTCGACGCCGGCATCGGCCCAGCGCGACGCCACGGTGGAGGCGTGGATCTCGGATCCGCCGGCTTCCACGTCGGCCAGATCGCGCCACGCGAGGATGTGGACCCGGCGCAGGCCCGACTCGGCGACGAGATCGCCGAGCTTGCGAGGATTCTCGCGGTTCTCGTTCTCGCGGGGACCGACCGACTGCACCGGCGCATGTTAGCGGCCGGGTTGCCGAGCGATCACCACCGGATGCACACTTCGCCCGCATGTCCACCACCCCCGTGACGGTCGTCGTCATCCATCGCAACCGTCCCGACGCGGTGGGACGGACCGTCGACGCCTTCCGTCACCAGACGGTCGCCACACGAATCCTCGTCGTCGACAACGGATCCGAACCCGACACCCAGGAGCGCCTGCCCGCGCTCGTCGGCGACGCCGAGGTGATCCTCACCGGCGAGAACCTCGGCTTCGGACCCGGCGGCAACGTCGGCCTGCGGCGATTCCTCGCCGACGGGGTGGGGGAGTGGGTGGCGATCGCTCCGCACGATGCGTTGCCCGATCCGGACACCCTCGAGAAGATGCTGGAGGAAGTGTCCACACGCCCCGAGGTCGGGCTCATGAGCGCCGACGTGGGCGACGGCATGCGGCCGATCATCCAGCCCTATCTCGGCACGATCGACGCCGCGCCCACCGTCGAGTCGGGCTTCGATGCCGCGGACTACCCCCACGGCACCCTCATGATGTGTCGGCGCTCCTGCCTGGAGGAGATCGGCCTCTTCGACGAGCGCTACTTCGCCTACTGCGAAGAATCGGAGCTGGCCATCCGCGCCGCGCGAGCCGGCTGGACCTGCGGGGTCATCCGGGGGGCGATGGTCCGCAACCCGGGGATGAGCGCGTCGATCGAACGCGTGGCCTACCTCCAGCTCCGCAACACGCTGCTCATGCTGAAGGAGCACTTCGGCCGCAAGAACGAGTGGTTCCGGATCGTCGTCGCCCTGATCCAGATCCCGGTCGGGATGGTGCACGTGCCGTCACGGGGCCTGCACTGGTCGCCGGCCGGACGACTCAAAGCCGTCCGAGACCATCTGCGAGGCCGCTACGGCCCGCCACCCGACGACGTCGAGGGCTGAGACTCAGTCCGGCGCGACCGGCGTGGTCTGCCGCAGCTTCGGCAACACGACCGGCGCGGCCTCTTCTTCCGCCGGCGCGGGGGCACCGAGCGAGCGCGTAGCCGGCGAAGGCGTGGGCGGAGGCGATTCGGACGCCGAACCCTCGTACTGGCGATGCAGCAGACTGCCGATGATCGTGGGGGGCTGCGGGTCCGAGAAGAAGTAGCCCTGCCCGAGTTCGCAGCCGATCTCGAGGAGCCGCTCCACCTGCTTGGCGTCCTGCACGCCCTCGGCGACGGCGGCGATGCCGAGCGCCCGGGCCAGCGACGCCACATGGCGAACGATCGCCTCGTCGGTCGATCGCTCGCCGAGGCCACTGACGTAGGTGCCGTCGAGCTTCAACAGCTCGAAGTCGAAGTTCCGCAGACGACTGGTTGGGAGTATCCGGTGCCGAAATCGTCGAGCGCCATGCCCACACCCAGCTCCCGAGCTGCCGAGAGCGCGGTCCACGCAGCCCGGGGGTCGGCGATCAGCGAGGTCTCCGTCAGCTCGAGATAGAGGAGCGTCGGGTCGACGCCACTGGCGTCGATCGCGCTGCTCAGGTCGTCGATGAAGTCGGACTGGCCGAGCTGGCGCGGCGAGACGTTGAACGTGACCCGGAGAGGCGTCTGCCCGGAGGGCGTCTGGCCGGCCCACACCGCAGCCTGACGACACGCCTCCTCGAGAACCCACCGTCCGACCGGAAGGATGAGCCCTGTCTCCTCGAGCGAGGAGAGGAAGTCGCCGGGCGGGATCATGCCGCGTTCGGGGTCGTCCCAGCGCAGCAGGCCTTCGCAGCCGACGATGCGGCTGGTCCGCAGGGCGACGATCGGCTGATAGAGG
>JBDQKM010000200.1:0-5876 GCA_040263275.1 Acidimicrobiales bacterium | reverse complement strand
GCGAACGTCCAGTCGGCGCCGTCGCACCGGTCGTGGGCCCGGTCTCCCATCGCCGCGCCGGCGGGTAACGCCCTTTGTTCAGGGCACGTGGGCCCAGTCCGCGCCATAGTCGAACCGCAGTTCCTCGCCGGCCTCGATGTCGCACAGGGCGTAGAGCTCGGGGCCGTCGAACTCGACGTTCGGTGTGCGGCTGTGGTTCAGGAACCGCAGCACCCCCGTGCCGTCGATGCCGTGCCAGGAGTCGCCCTCGTCGTCCTCCACCCAGAGCACGTAGGTGCCGTCGGTGTCGGTCGGGCTGCCCTCGTATCGGCCGATGTGGGTCTCGGCGGCGATGTCGACCCGGGCGAACACCCCGGTTCCGTGGATCGGCGAGGGGCGAGACTCGACGAGGTCGTTCACGCGTCGTGGCCGGGCGGGAAGGCCACGACGTCGGCGTCGTGATCGGCGTCGGGCTCGCCGCGATGTCGGCTATCGAGGATGATCGAACGACTGATCGCGGCGGCCGCGAGATCCCCCATGTCGCGGCGCAGCGGGTCGCGCATGAAGCCGTCGACCGAGGCCGCATCGGGGAACGACATCACGAGTAGGGCGTCGGGCGAGCCGGGCCCCGCGTCGACCTCGGCGGCACGGCGTTCGAGGACGCCGTGGTTGCGAGGGAGGAGGGCCACGAGCTTGTCGACGTATTGGTCGAAGACCTCCGGCGCTCCCGTCCCCCAGAGCCGGAGGGTCAGCTCGATGCGCGTGCCGTCGTCCACGGGCCCAACGTAGCCGTCGTCACCGTCCGTCAGGGTCAGTGGTGGACGGTGGCGTAGAGCGCCTTGAGGTAGGCGCCCTGGGCGAACCCGATCGGATGGTCGATGGGGTGGCCGGTGCGTTCGAACTCCCGCAGTTCGACCCCCTCGCGCCGAGCGGTGAAGTGCACGAGATGGAAGAAGTCGTCAGCGGGCACACGGCTCGAGCACGACGCCTGCACGAGGATTCCGCCGTCGGTGGTGAGGGCGAGCCCGAGCCGGGACAGGCGCTCGTAGGCCGCGAGTGCCCCGTCGACGCTGGCCTGACGCTGGGCGAACGACGGCGGATCGATGATCACCAGATCGAATCGTTCGTTGCGCCTGAGCATGCCCTCCATCACCTCGAAGGCATCGCCGTGATGTCCCACGTGGGTGCAGGCGGCGACGGCAGCGAGGCTGACGTTGTGCTGCATGTTGCGGATGGCGGCATCGATCGCCGGCTTCGAGAGATCGACCGAGTGGACCTCGTCGGCACCGCCGGCGGCGGCGTGTACCGAGAATCCGCCGGTGCAGCTGAACACGTCGAGCACGCGACGCCCCGCGGTGAGATCGCGCACGATCGCCCGATTGTCGCGCTGGTCGAGGAAGTGGCCGGTCTTCTGGCCGGTGGTCGGGTGGGCCTCGAAGGTGAGCCCGTTCTCGAGGAACATCACCGGTTCGCTCGGTGGAGGGCCGTGCAGTGGTGCGCCCTCCACGAGGCCGAGTTCGGGTCGTTGCTCGACGGAGCGGGCGAAACGGACGATCAGGCTCGTCGGCTCGATCCGGTCGACCAGGACCGGCACGAGTCGGGCGAGGTGCGGGATCCAGGCATCGGAGTAGATCTTGGCGACGGCGACGCCGTTGTAGTCGTCGACCACGATGCCCGGCATGCCGTCGTTCTCGCCGTGGATCAGGCGGTACGCGGTGTGGGACGAGTGGTCGCGGAGCGGGCGTCGGCGTTCGATGGCCTCGGCCACTTGACGGTCCCAGAAGTTCGCGTCGATGGTCGTCGGCTTGCCGGCGTGAAGCACCTTGATGCGCATCGGCGACGACGGATCCCACATGCCGATGGCCGCGAACTTGCGGTCGTCGTCGAAGATCACGGCCAGGTCGCCGGGCTCGCCCTCGTGCGACAACGACGTGATCGACTCGTCGTAGACCCACGGGTGACCGCGGCGTAGGTGTCGGTGGGCGTCCTTGGTGACGCGCGCCGCCATTCGCTTGTCACCGGGGGAGGGGAGCGCGGCGAAGTCGACGGACACCCTCAGACGCTATGCGATGTCGCGCGAACCCGCGCTGGTGTAGATCGGCCGCATGAGTCGCCGGTTCAGGTCAGTCGACGGCGTCGCGTTCGTTGCGCCACGCGGTCGAGACCTTGTCGGCGACCGAGCCGACCTTGGCCCCGACCTCGTCGACGAGCTTGCGCGCGCCGCCCGCGTAGCCGGCCGCGGCGTCGCCGACATCGTCGGTGTAGGGCGTCTGGTCGTCGACCTCCGGCGTGCGATAGTCGCCGTCGACGATGCGCTGGTAGTCCCCACTCTCGATCCAGTCGCGGAGCTCGGCCACCCTGACGACGGCGAACGGGTGGGTCGACCCGAGGGCCGCGAGCACCTTGTAGATGCCGGCGATGGTGTCCTTGTCGTCGCGGTACTCGTCGCTCTGGGCGATGAAGGCGTCGAGATCGAGGTCCTCGCCGCGACTGCCGCCCGCGATGCGCATCAGGGCGCCCATGACCACCTCGGGGTCCTGGGTGGCGAGCAGGGCGGCCCGGTCACACGACAGTTCGGACCGGCGCGACCACTCGAGCAGTCCGTAGAGGACCGGGCGCACGGCGATACCGGCCAAGGGGTAGCGGGTCTGCGCCAGCTGCATGAGGATCGCGAGCATGGTGCGATACACCGCGTGCCCGCTCATGATGTGGGCCACCTCGTGGGCGATCACCGCCTCGACTTGGTCGCGGTGGAGGATCTCGATCGTGGACGTGTTCAACACGATGAACGGCTTGTCGAAGCCGATCGCGCCGGCGTTGACCAGTGGGGTCTGCGACACGTAGAGCTCGGGTATCTCGTGGAGATCGAAGGTGTCGCACGCCTTCAGGAGGCGTTCGTGGATCCACGGGTACTGGTGCTCGCCGACCTTGATGGCGTTGGCCTTGAAGGTGAGGCGGATGGACTTCTCGCCGAACATGCCCACGAGCTTGCGGAGCACGACGTCGAAGCCGGGAATCCGGCGGAGGGCGTTGAGTGCGGCGCGATCGGTCGGGTGTTCCCACGTCGTCGGGCTGATGTCGGGGAACCGCACGTGCTCGGACATGGGTGCGCGTCGGTCAGAGGCCGGTCATGGCGGTGATGTCGACGTCGTAGATGGCACCGTCGCCGCTGAACCGCATTGTCGTGGTGATCGGGTCGGTGGTGTTCCACCACACGCCGCCGGCGGCGCCGTCGGGAAGGGCCGAGACCAGACTGGACTCGATCAGCTGGCCGAGCGGACCGTAGGCCGCGACCCACACGGTGAACCCGACGTCGATCGGGTCGTCGGGGTTTCCGAGGGAACCGAGGAACAGCAGGATCGAGTCCCACACGCCGGGGGTCACCGCCGCCTCCACATTGGCCGCGGCCGCGCTGAGGGCGTCGGCGATCGCCTGCGGGTCCGTCAGCTGGGCGATGGTCAACGGCTCGATCTGGCTGACGAGCTCGGCCTGCAGGGCCGCCTCGACGTCGTTCATGAGGTTGTTGATCGTGCTCCACGGTGTGAGGTCGCTCTCCATGACCACCATCACGGTCCCGACCAGCTCCGGCACGAGTCCCTGCGTGAGCAGGGCATCGAAGGTGGAGAGCTGCACGTTGTCGAACGTCACTGCGCCCATCGCGGCGGGAATGCTCAGCACCGCGCCGTCGTCGGCCCCGCTCCCGAGCTCCTGGAGATTGCCGATGAACTCCGCCGACGCGGAGCCGGCGGTGCCGGGGATGACCCGCCACTTGATGACAGCGACATAGGGCTCGTCACCGTTCTGCAGGAACCCGTCCTCCTGGGCCTGGACGACCGTGAGCGACGTGGCACCGACATCGACGGTGCAGGCTGCTGCGAGTAGGGCGAGCACGAGCAGAAGGGGAGTGGTAAGCGACCGCTTGGTAACCTGGATGTGACCATCATCACACCCCACGGAGAGTGGTGCAACCGGGGTTCAGGACGCGGCGACTGGTCCCAGGAGTCGGTAGACGCGGGCGAGGAAGGCCGCCATCTGCTCCCGGTCGACGACGTCGGCGGGGGAGTAGGTCGCCTCGCCAGTGCCGGTGGTGATGCCCAACTGGTGGATCCGGGCGATGTCGTCGTAGGCGAACGAGTCGGGGTCGACATCGCCGAACGGGTAGGCGAAGTCGCCGTGGTCGTGGTCGTGGTCGTGGTCGGGATCCTGGCCGGCGGCTGCTGCCTCCGGACCGGCTTCGACGGCCGAGTCGAGGAGGTCGTGGAGTCGGTTGAGGAAGGCGGCCATCTGTTCGCGGCTCACGGGATCGCCGGGGGAGTAGGTGGTCTGACCGGTCCCGGTGGTGATCCCCAGTGAGAACAGGAGATGGATGTCGTCGTAGGCGAACGAATCGAGGTCGACGTCGGCGAACGGATGGGGCGGAGGCACCGTCGAGGTGGTGGTGGTCGGGGCCGGCGGGTCGCCGTCGCAGTTGGTCGAGACGAAGGCGGCGGACGGGGTACGCGGGCTGGCGGTCGCCACGTAGTCGACCCCCTCGATGTTGACTGGGATCTGCGTGCTGAGCTGGTAGGCCCGGGCGTTCTCCATGGCCGAGCTGTCCCAGTAGGCCATGTGGAGGTGGGCCAGCTTCTCCACGGTGCTGGAGACGATGTTGCCGGTGTTGCCGAGGAGCCCCATGAGCTGGCCGGTCGTGACCTCGTCGTACAGATCGACGGCGATCGAGTTCTCGACCAGGTGGACGTAGACCACCGTGACGTCGCCGTAGTCGACCTCCATGTAGGTGCCGGCGCCGCTGTTCCAGCCGGTCTGGGCCACGTGGACGACCACGCCGTCGCCCTGGGCCAGGATGGGCTGACCGAGGTCGTGGAGCGGGTCGGGCCACACGAGGCTCGTCCGGTTCAGGTCGAGCGTGAGGTTGCCCTGGCCGTGACCAGAGTACGTGGTGCCCTGCCATTCGGTCCCGCAGGCGAACGGCGCCAGCAGGGTCTGTGGCGCCGGGTCGTCGGCTCCGGCCTGCTCGGCGAAGGTGAGGCTCGTCGCCCCGATGAGCGCCACCAGCGCGACGGTGAGGCGCATGGGGCGGCGGGTGGCATGGCGCGACTTCAACATGACGACCTGGTCCTGTGGATCTTCCCGCACACGCGGGGACGCCTGTAACCCGTTCGTAATGTCATCGGCCATCGGGGTAGTCGACCTGAGCAGCATCTCGAGTGTCGCACCCATAACTTGACATAACGATGATTTCCGGCGGTTTCCTGGATGTCCGGGCGGGAGCCCGCGTGCGAGACTGTCGACCGTGAGGGGCATCGAGGATCTGATCGGCCGGGCCGTCGACATCGCCGCCATCCCCGAGCTGGTCGTCGACCACCCGTTGGTGACGCTCCACGGGCCCGGAGGCCTCGGCAAGACCACCCTGGCCACGACGATGGCTCGCGAACTGATGTCGGAGTTCCCCGGTGGTGTCCACGTCGTCGAACTCGCCGGGGCGGACGGCGACGACGACGTCGATCACGTGGCGGCCCGTCAGCTCGGTGTCGACACGCTCGATGCGTTGGTGCTCCGGGCCGCGGGCAACCCCACCCTGGTCGTCCTCGACAAGAACATTTGTTGCAACACCACTATATGTCTTGTTGTGGGTGACAGTGAGAAATATGATACTATCATAATGGATGTGGTTAACCTTTTCGGCAACTTCTCGAATAGTAGTCCTGCGCAATCCCTTAGCATCAGATGCAGATGGAACAATCGAGTGCTCAATTGCTGGACGAGTGGTCTGGAATGTGGTAATCTCAATCGTATCATTGTTTTGGTTTCCACTTCTTCTCTCTGTCTCGGCGCAGGTGTTGATGAAGCCTTGCCTTGCGATTCCCGATGTGTACCATGAATAACTTGCACTGTAG
>JBDQKM010000199.1:0-5906 GCA_040263275.1 Acidimicrobiales bacterium | reverse complement strand
TTAGGGGGTCGGGGGCGTCGACCCGTTCACATATCCGACGGTTGCGCCTGCGAGACTGCGTGGGTGATCAAGCCTGACGACGAGATCCCCCACACCGTCCGCGACAATCCCGACCGCCGCCGGTACGAGCTGGTCGTCGAGGGGCGCATCGTGTCGATCGCCGACTACCACCTCGATGGCACGACGCTGGTCGTGCCCCATGTCGCAACCGACCCCGAGATGCGGGGACAGGGCATGGCCGATCGGCTGATGCGGGGGATGCTCGACGATCTCCGCGCCGGCGAACGCACGATCCGGCCCCTCTGCTCCTTCGCCGCCGGTTTCATCCGCGACCATCCCGACGACGCCGACCTCGTCGGCTGAATCCCCCCGGGCCCGCGCCCGTCAGCCGCGGCGGGCCTCGTAGGCCAGGAGGGTGCCGGCCATCGCCACGTTGAGTGACTCGGTGTTGCCGGGCATGTCGATGCGCACCCAGGCATCGACGTCGACGGCGTCACGGTCGAGGCCGTGGGGCTCGGATCCGCGCACGATGGCGACCGGACCGGCCAGCACTCCCCCGTCGTGCGGCTCCCCCTCACGGACGTCGGTGCCGATCACTCGAGCGCCGGCGGCACGCAGCGCGGCGCTCGCCGCGTCGACCCCGTCGAGTTGGACGACCGGCACGCGAAGCACGGAACCGGCCGAGGAGCGAACGACCTTCGGACCCCACGGGTCGGCGCCACCGACACACACGACGACCAGCGCACCGACGGCGTCGGCGACCCGGATCAGCGTGCCCACGTTGCCGGGATCGCTCACTTCGGTGAGCACCAGGGCGACATCGTCCGCGCCGAAGGCGGCGGGCACGTCGCTCACCGGCCGCGGCACCAGGGCGAGCATCGGTTGCGGCGAGACGGAGGGCGCCAGGCGGTCGAAGACCTTGTCGCGGGTGACCACGATCTCGACCGACCCGGGAAGCTCGTCGAGCAACGGATGACCGTCGCCCGACTCCGGCACGATCACCGTGGACGGCAGATGGCCGGCCTCGAGCGCCTCGCGGACCGTGCGCGGGCCCTCGATCACGATCTCGGCGGAACGCGAACTGCGCCGCCCGATCAGGCGGCGCAGTTCAGCGATTCTCGGATTCTGTGCCCCGAGCACATGCGACTCGGAAGCAGGAGCCATCAGGCGTCGGCGAGCGCCCCGTTGGCGGCCTCGACCAGGGCGCTGAACGCGGCCGGGTCGTGGATCGCCGTCTCCGAGAGCATCTTGCGATCGACCTCGATCTCGGCCGCCTTCAGCCCGGCGATGAACCGGCTGTAGCTGGTGCCGTTCTCACGACACGCGGCGTTGATGCGCTGGATCCACAGCTTGCGGAACTCACCCTTGCGGGCCCGGCGATCGCGGAACGCGTAGTTGCCGGCGTGCATGACCGACTCGTTGGCGGACTTGAAGGTCCGTGAACGGTTGCCGTAGTGGCCCTTGGCCCGCTCGAGTACTACCCGGCGGCGCTTCTTGGAGTGAACAGACCGCTTGACGCGTGCCATTGGAGCTCCCCTTCTTTCAGTGCGTGTATCTGGATGTGCGGGACCGGCTCAGACGCCGAGGTCGCGCAGGTTCTTCTCGTCGGCCTTCGAGACGATGGCCGTCTGGCGGAGCTGACGCTTCCGCTTGGGGCTCTTCTTCTCGAGGATGTGGTTCTTGTTCTGGTGCCGGCGCTTGAGCTTGCCGGTGCCGGTGCGCTTGAAGCGAGCGGCCGCACCCTTGTGGGTCTTCATCTTGGGCATGTTGTGTGCTTTCTCAGGATTCGGAGCTGGACTCCGACGCCTCGGCGGCCTCCGCCTCGGCTGCTTCCTTTTCCATCTGCTTCTGGTGACGGGCCTGTGCCTGCTTGTCGGGAGCGAGCACCATCACCATGTTGCGGCCGTCCTGGCGGGGGTGGAACTCCACCTTGCCGACATGATCGACCGTTTCGGCGACCCGGTCGAGGATCTTGCGACCCAGCTCCGGATGTTGCATCTCTCGACCACGGAACATGATCGTGACCTTGACCTTGTGGCCTTCACCGAGGAAACCCTCGACCTTGCGGGTCTTGGTGTCGAAGTCGCCCGGTCCGATCTTGGGCCGGTACTTCATCTCCTTGACCGAGAGATTCGAAGACTTCTTCTTCGACTCCTTCAGGCGCTGGTTGTTCTCGTACTTCCACTTGCTGTAGTCCATGATCCGACAAACCGGGGGGTTTGCCTGATCGGCGACTTCAACAAGATCAAGACCTGCGGCGCGAGCGATGTTGAGCGCTTCGGGAAGCGCCTTCACTCCGATCTGCTCGCCGTCTTGGCCGATCAGTCGAACTTCTCTTGCCCGGATCCGGTCATTGATCCTTGGCTCGTCGTTTGGCGGTGCTATCGCCCTGTACTCCTCGTGAGCACGGAACCTCCGTTGGTTGGCGTGAGCCCGTTGCCTCAAAACGAGACAACGGACGTCGGCAAGCCGACGTCCGCGTAAGAATCCGAGGATTCTGCCGTGTGGTCGACCCGGGCGCACTGTGGTTCCGAAGAACCGGATGGCCGGGTGGGGGCGAACCCCGCTTGCCATTCAATTGTGACCGTTAGGGTACCAGCCATGAGTTCTCTCTGGACACCTGGTGGCGAACACCCCGTTGATCGCTCCGCCCCCACCCCTCCCCCGGCCGACGCGCCGACGGCCGATCCGTCGCTCGACGACGAGATCGCGGCCGCCCTGCCCGAAGGGGTCACCCTCGACGATCTCAGCCCCGAGGAACGCGCCCGGGCCGAGGAGATGGTGCGGGAGATGGCCGAAGCCCGAGGCCGACTGCTCGAGACGCCGGCAGCGATGATCGTCGCCAACCACGGCATGGGCCTCTACGAACTCGCGGCGCTCCACCTCTCCCAGGAGACGCCGAACTTCGCGGAGGCCACCGTCGCGATCGACGGTCTCGCCGCGCTCGTCGAGAAACTCGAAGGTCGCCTCGGCGACGCCGAGCCGACGCTCAACGAAGCGCTCGAGCAGCTGCGGATGGTCTTCGTGCAGCTGAGGAGCCAGGGCAGCCCGGAGTAACGCGGGCTCCTCAGCCCGCAGGGCGGAGGTCCCGCGCTTCCATGCGCCCTCGGTGACCGGGCGCGAGCACGAAGTCGACCTCGGTGCCGGGGTCGATCACCCGCGACCCGTCGGCGATGGCCGTGCAGTGGAAGAACCACTCGCCCCGGTCATCGGTGACCGAGCCGTAGCCGGCAGCGGTGTCGTAGTCGGTCACCCGACCACGTCGACGGGCCGAGACCCGGTTCACGGCACGATCTTCGCGATCGGCAGCTCGACGATGTCGGTGGCCCCGCCATCGCGGAGGGCCGGGATGAGGATGTTGATCTCGTTCTTCGGCACCACGGTCTCGATCGCGTAGCCCGCCCCGCGAAACAGTTCGTTGACCGTGGGAGCCTTCATCGACGGGAGCAGGCCGATGACGGCGTCGAGCGCGTCGGTCGGCACGTTCATCTTCACCAACACCTTGCCGCGGGCGTCGAGCACTCCCTGAAGGAGGGTATGGATCTGTCGCATCGCGTGGGCCTTGTCGGGGTCGGCATAGGCGGTGGGGTTGGCGATCAGTTCCGTGTAGGACGTGACCAGCGTGTCGATGATGCGCAGGCCCGCAGCCTTCAGGGCCCGACCGGTCTCGGTGATGTCGACCACGACGTCGACGATGTCGGGAACCTTCGCCTCGGTGGCCCCGTAACTCAGCCGGACGTCGGCTTCGACCCCGGCGTTCTCGAGGAAGCGGCGGGTGATCTCGGGATACTCGGTCGAGACCCGCACCCCGGCGGGCAGGTCGGCGACCGACTGCCAGGGCGAGTCGCCCGGCACGGCCATGACGATGCGCACCGGCTTCGCCGTCGCCTTCGAGTACTTCATCTCACCGAGCGACTCGACGGCGCTGCTCGTCTCCTCGATCCAGTCGCGGCCGGTGATCCCGATGTCGAACAACCCGTCGGCCACGTAGGTGGGGATCTCCTGGGGGCGCAGGATCCGCACCGACTCGATGCGAGGGTCGGCGATCGTGGCCTTGTAGGCGACCGACGACGAGCGTTCGACCGGCAGGTCGGCCGCGTCGAACAGCTCCAGTGTCGCCTTCTCGAGCGACCCCTTGGGGAGAACCAGCTTCAGCATGGGCGTGAAGGCTATCCCTGCGGCCGTCTATCCCTCGACCGGCGCCTCGTCGGCCGCCAGCATCGTGATGCGCAGATCGTCGCCCAGCGTGACCACCTCGTCGAACCGGCCGCGCCATGCGCCGGCGAGGGACATCGCGCCGGCGCCGGCGAACAGTCCGGCCGCGTCGCTCCCGCCGAAGAGCGCGGGGGCGACATAGACGACGTATTCGTTGACCAGGCGCTGGTGATGGAACGCGTGGGCCACTCGGGGGCCGCCCTCGACCATCAGCTGGACGACGTCGTCGCCGCCGAGCTGATCGAGGAGATCGGGGAGCTCGCCGTCGAACTCGAGGCACGGGTGGACCCTGGCCTCGGCGGGGGCAGACCCGAGCACGATCCGTCGCGGATCGCGCACACCGCCCGGATCGATCCTCAGCTCGGGCGGGGGCCAGTCGCGGACGGAGAGCGAGGGATCGTCGGTCCGCACCGTGCCGGCACCGACCAGGATGGCGTCGCTCTCGGCCCGTAGTCGGTGGGTGTCGGCTCGGGCGACCGCGCCGGTGATCCACTGTGACGAGCCATCCGGGGCGGCCACTCGGCCGTCGATCGTGGCGGCGAGCTTCAGCAGCACCCACGGACGTCCGGTTCGGCGATGGTGCAGGTAGGGCCGCAGCTGGCGCTCGACCTCGTCGGCGGCCACGCCGACGGTGACCTCGATGCCGGCCTCGCGCAGGCGAGCGACACCGGTCCCGGCGACCTGGGGGTCGGGGTCCTCGATCCCGATCACGACCCGGGCCACACCGGCCTCGATCAGCGCCTCGGTGCACGGACCCGTTCGGCCGTGGTGGTTGCAGGGTTCGAGCGTCGTGTAGACCGACGACCCGACGGTGTTGTCGGCCGATGTCAGGGCCTCGATCTCGGCGTGGTTCCCACCGGGCGGCTGCGTGGCGCCCCACGCGATGGTGCCGTCGAGCTGCACGAGCGTGACCCCAACCCAGGGGTTGGGGGAGGCACGGTGGCGGGCACGGCCGGCCACGTCGATCGCCCGCATCATGCGGTCGCGATCGACCACGGGAGACACGTCGGCGCTCATGGGCGGTGGGGCGCGTCGGCGCTCGGGTGTGGATCGGCGTTGTCGACCAGCAGTCGGACGGCGTGGGGCAGCACGTCGAGGACCGCATCGATGGTCTCCACACAGCCCTTCGACGAGCCCGGAGTGTTGACGATCAATGTCGTGTCGAGCGTGCCCGCCACCGCACGACTGAGCCGCCCCAGCGGACTCACGAGCCGCATCGCTTCGGCCAGCCCCGGCGCCTCCCGGTCGATGACCGACCGGGTGCCCTCGGGGGTCCGGTCCCGGGGCCCGAATCCTGTGCCCCCGGTGGTGACGATCAGGCCGTGGAAGCCGGCGGCGAGGGAGCGCAACGACTGGGCGACGGGTTCGGCGCCGTCCTCGGTCACCGCCCGTTCGGCGACCGCCCACCCCGCCTCGCGCATGTGCACCTCGAGAATCGCACCCGACTTGTCGTCGCGGGTGCCGTGCACGACCCCGTCGGAAACGGTGAGGATCTTGACGAGCAGTGGCGCAGCGTCGTCGCCGGGGTCGTGCTGGTGTCCGTGGGCCATGCGTCGACGATAGCGAGTGGGGTCAGCGGCGCTCGAAGAGGGCGCGACACATGCCGTCGTGGTCGACGCCCGGCTCGAGCACCTCGACGCCGGGGCCGAAGGTGCGCCACCCATCCCCCTCGCCGCCGGTGGCGACGAAAC
>JBDQKM010000198.1:0-5928 GCA_040263275.1 Acidimicrobiales bacterium | reverse complement strand
GGCGGTCTCCTGCTCGGCGCGCTGGGCGGCGCGGCCGGCGGGCTCGTCCACGCCATCGCGACGATCGGGTTCGGGATCGACCACATCGTGTCGGGCGTGGCGATCAACCTCATCGCGCCCGGAGCCATGAGATACATGTCGTCGGAGATCTTCGTCGGCTACGAGGGCGGGTCGATCAGCGATTCGCCCCGCGTCGAGGAGTTCGGCGACTTCACGATGCCGGTCCTGGCCGGCGGCAACTTCTTCGGATGGGACTCACCGAACTTCCTGAGATGGGTGTCCGAGAAGGAGTGGTTCTACCTGTCGGACGTCGCGAGCTTCAGTCGTGGGCTCCTGACCGGCCTCTCCTATTTCACGATCATCGCGATCGCGCTCGTCCCGATCTCGGCGTTCGTGCTCTGGCGCACTCGATTCGGGCTGCGGGTGAGGATCTGTGGCGAGCGGCCGGCCGCGGGCGAGTCGCTGGGCGTCAACATCATCCGTCACAAGTACATCGCCGTGATCATCAGCGGGGCGCTCGCCGGGCTCGGCGGTGCCTACATCGTCCTCGAGTTGACCGGCTTCTACAAGGAGAACCAGACCGCAGGCCGCGGGTTCATCGGCCTGGCCGCGCTGATCTTCGGCAACTGGCGGCCGGGCGGCATTCTCATGGGCGCGCTCCTGTTCGGCTACCCCGACGGACTCCAGCTGCGCGACCTCCAGGGCAACGCGACCCACGCGCTCCTGCTGGTGTTCGCGATCGTGCTGGCCGCGGTCTCGATCCAGGCCGCCCGGCGCAACGACCGGGGCGACGCGATCCTGGCCGGCCTCCTGGCCACGGGGGTCGGGTATTGGTATTTCACGACCGACTCCGTACCCACGTGGTTCCCACAGCTCACACCGTTCATCGTCGTGCTGGCCGTGCTGATCTTCTACAGCCAGCGACTGCGTATGCCGGCCGCCGACGGCCAGCCGTACCACAAGGGCCAGGCGTAGGAGTGCTGAGCGCCGAGCAGCTCGCCGACTGGGAGCGCGACGGCTTCCTGGTCCTCCCGGGGGCTGTCGAGCCGAGGGCCTGCGACCGGTTGCGCGCCCATGTGGTCTCTCGACTGGCCGAGGCCGACCCGGCCGCCAACTCGAGCCTGACCGTCTTCGACACCACCGAACAGGGCCACGCCCAGGACGAGTACTTCCTCACGTCCGGCGACGTCGTCCGCTGGTTCCTCGAGGAAGGCGCTGTCGCCGACGGCCGACTGACCCGCCCTCTCGAACTCGCGGTCAACAAGCTCGGCCACGCGATGCACGACCTCGACCCCGAGTTCGACCGGTTCAGCCGCACACCGATGCTGGCCGAGCTCGCCGCCGACGTGGGGTTGCGCGACCCCCGCCTCCTTCAGTCGATGTACATCTTCAAGCAGCCCGGCATCGGTGGTGAGGTGAGCTGCCACTGTGACCACACCTTCCTGTGGACCGAACCCCAGACCGTGATCGGCTTCTGGTTCGCCATCGAGGACGCCACGGTGGAGAACGGCTGCCTCTGGGTCGCCCCGGGGCGGCATCGCGAACCGGTCCGCACCCGATTCCGCCGTGAGGGGTCGGGCACCACGATGGATCTCCTCGATCCGGCCCCGTGGCCGACCGGCGATCTCGTCCCCGTCGAAGCCGAGAAGGGCACGCTGCTCGTGCTTCACGGCACGCTCCCCCACTGGTCTGCCCCCAACACCTCCGAGCGGAGCCGGCACGCCTACACCCTGCACCTCATCGACGGCACCGCCGACTACCCCGACGACAACTGGCTGCAGCGAGCACCCGACATGCCCCTGAGAGGGTTCTGATGGCCGCCCCTTCCCGCCACGCGACTCCGGCCGACGACGACACGCTCGTCGCCACCCTGGTCGAGGCCTTCCGTACCGATCCCTTCTGGGTGCACTTCCTTCCTGACTCCGACCGCGCCGGTTATGCCCGCGAGCCCGCCCTCCACGATGTCATGACGGCCGAGGTCGGCTCCTATGTCCAGCACGGCCACACCCACCTGATCGACGACCGGGCGGCTGCACTCTGGACACCACCGGGCATCCGCTCCAACGACGACGCCCTGGCCGCTGCGTTCGGCGCCCATGTCGCCCCCGAGCTCGTCGAGACCGCCATTCCGCTGTTCATCGAGATGGAGGAGTACCGGCCGACCGAGCCGCACTTCTATCTCCATCTCATCGGCGCCCGCGATCGTGCCCGCGGTCAAGGACTCGGGAGTGTCCTGCTCGAGAGGGTGACGACGATCTGCGACGCCGAAGGACACCCCGCCTATCTCGAGGCGTCGACGCTTCGCAGCGCCGGCCTCTATGCCCGCCACGGCTTCGTCGAGGTCGGTGGGGTCGAGTTCGCTCCCGGTGTGGCCCTGCGCCCCATGGTTCGCGACCCGGCGTAGCCTGGAGTATGCCCAGCCCCGTGCGTGCCATTCCCGACGTCGGCCCCCCGACACTCGAGCGCATCCGTCAGGCCCCGAAGGTGCTGCTCCACGATCACCTCGACGGCGGCCTGCGACCCGAGACGATCATCGAGATCGCCGACCAGATCGGCTACACGGATCTCCCGGCGACCGACCCCGACGAGCTGACGGCGTGGATGCGGCGCGGGGCGAACCGCAAGGACCTGACCCTCTATCTCGAAACGTTCGCCCACACCGTCGCCGTGATGCAGACCCGGGAGGGCATCGAGCGGGTGGCCCGCGAGTGCGCCGAGGACCTCGGCATAGACGACGCCATCGAAGCCGTGCTCACCGGTTTCGCCGCAGGCTCCGCCGACACCGCACTCACCATTCGCGCGATCTGCTCCGCGATGCGGCACCAGAACAACTCGCTCGAGGTCGCACAGGCCGCCGTGCGCTGGCGAGACGAGGGCGTGGTGGCGTTCGACATCGCCGGTCCGGAAGACGGGTTCCCGCCCGACGATCACCTCCTCGCCTTCCAGTACTGCCATCGCGAGAACTTCCACATCACGATCCACGCCGGCGAGGCCTACGGGCCCCGGTCGATCTGGAAGGCACTCCAGTACTGCGGGGCCGAACGGCTGGGCCACGGCATCCGCATCATCGAAGACATCACGCTTGCCGAAGACGGTGAGCGAGAGCTCGGTCGACTCGCCCACTATGTCCGAGACCTGCGGATTCCGCTCGAGGTCTGCCCCACGAGCAATGTCAACACCGGCGTGGTCGACGACATCGCCGACCACCCCATCGCCGACCTGATCGATCTCCGGTTCCGGGTGACCGTCAACACCGACAACCGCCTGATGTCCGGCGTGACGATGTCGTCGGAGATGGAGGCGCTGGCCGGCGCGTTCGACTACGGCTGGGACCGCCTGCGCTGGCTCACGGTCAACGGGATGAAGTCGAGCTTCCTCCCGTTCCGGGAGCGCCTGCAGATCATCGAACAGGTCATCAAGCCCCGCTATGCGCCCCTCGAGGCCTGGGCCCTCGAACCTTCGGTCTGAGACCACGGGGAGGCTTCGACGGGAAGGGTAAGGTCCCCCATGATCAGGATCCCGCTCCTGCGCCTTCTCGCTCTCTTGCTCGCTGCGGTACTGATCGCGACAGCCTGTTCCGAGGGTCCGGCCGTCGACGACCTGATCGACGATCTCGAAACCGGGGACGAGGCAGATCCCGCCGAGCCGGATGAGCCCGAACAACCCGACGAGTCGGACCCGTTCGTCATCCCCGCCGCGACACCGCCGGTGATCGACGACACGCCGCTCCCCGTCGACGACGATTACCGCATCGGCAGCCTCGACCTGCGACTGGCGATCAACGCCGGTTCGCTGCAACAGGAGACGCCCAACGACGGCAGCGCCCACTTCCTCGAACACATGCTGTTCAATGGCACCGAGGGATTCCCCGGCAACGAACTCACCGCACAACTCCAGCGTCTCGGCATCCGCTTCGGCGCCGACATCAACGCCTACACGAGCTACGACGAGACCGTCTACCTCCTGGGCGCGACCACATTCGATCCGGTCGCCCCGGACATCGCCTTCGACGTCCTCGCCGAGTGGGCGGCGCGGGCAACGATCGAACCGGCCCAGGTGACGGCTGAGATCGGGGTCGTGCGCGACGAACTGCGCCAGAGTCGCGAGACCGTCGACGGGTTCGTCTTCACCCGCTTCGAGGAGATCTACACGGCGGGTACTCCCTACGAGAACCACATCGTCATCGGCGATGCCGACCTGGTCGAGGCGACCACAGCCGAAACGCTCCGGGCCTACTACGAGCGCTGGTACCGACCCGACAACATGGCGGTCGTCGTCGTCGGGGATCTCCCCCTCGACGAACTCGAATCCGAGGTGCGCTCGCGCTTCGAGGGGCTGACCAACCCCGACAGCCCGCTCGAACGCGCCGATGTCGAGATCGAGCTCGACGCCGAACCGGTCACCGAGGTCATCGTCCACCCCGACAACGGCACCGACAACCTCTCGATCGACATCCCGATCCCCGTCTGGGCGACCGGGACCGTCGGCGGAGAACGCATGACCATCGTCGAGGGGGCGGTGGGGATCATGATCGAGACCCGCCTCGGCGAGGCGTTCCAGCGCGGCGACCTCGATCTCGACCAACAGCCGTACTTCGGCGCTTTCGGGCTCAATCGAGGACTGCGCTACTACGGCACCAACGTGCGGGGACCCGAACTCGACACGGCCCTGAACGACTTCATGGGCCAGCTTCTCCTCGCCGCCCTCGAGGGGTTCACCGACGACGACGCCACTCGGGTGAAGGAACTCCTCGTGGCCGGACTCGACGACGAGCTCGAGACTCTGGCGTCGAAGCAGGACTCCCAGTACGCGTCTGCGCTGACCGACCACTTCCTGGCGGGCGGACCCGTCGACGCCGACGAGCGGCGGATCGCCCGGCAGCGAGAGGTCATCGAAGCCTTGACCGCCGAGGAGCTCACCAACTTCTGGCGTTGGGTCCTCGAGACGAGCGGCCCGGTGGTCGTGGCGATAGGCGACGACGCCGCAGAACTCCCGACCCCCGAGGAGCTGCGTGCGGTGCTCGACGACGCTCGCCCGGCGGTGGGCGGTGACGTCGCGGTGACCATCGACGAGCTGATGCCGGCACCCGACGAGGCCTCGACCACCGACGAGCGTCGCCGCTCCACCTTCAACGGCGAGGTCGAGGAGTGGACGTTCGAAAACGGCGTCGTCGTCTCGCACCAGCAGACCGAGATCAGCGACGGAAGCTTCTTCGTGGTGCTCGAGTCCACCGGCGGCTGGAGCACTCTCGAGTCCCCGGATGCGTCACTCGCGAGCATCGCGGTCGACGCGGTCCTGCAGAGCGGGGTGGGCCCGCACTCCCCCACCACGCTCGAGCGCTATCTCGAGAGCCGCGCCGTCGGGATCGATGCCTCGATCGACGAGTACAGCGAGTCGATCAGCGGCTCGGCCGCCGAGGGCGACGCCGAAGACCTCTTCGCGCTGATCCACATGACCATGACCGATCACCCAGTCGACTCGTTGGAGACCGCCGTCGGCCGTGCCCGTGGTGAGCTCGACCTCGCCGCTCACCGCCGTGGTCGGCAGATCGGTACCGAGATCGACCCAGCTGTCGGCCTCGCCCGTGGGGAGTGTGCCGAGGTAGCGGGCCGAGAGCTCGAACGCGTCGGCAGCAGGGAGGTCGCCGACGATGGCGACATGGAGATCGTCGACCTTGCCGAACCGGCTCTCGAAGACGTCGAGCAGCTCCTCACCGTCGATGGCGGCGATCTCTTCGGCTCGGTGGATCAACTCGTACCGTTCGTCGTTGCCGGTGAAGAGGGCCGACAGCAACTCGTTCGCCCGGAGGTCGGGGTTCGTCTCGGCGATCTCGAGCGTGTCCTCTGCTGCCCGCGTGGCCGACCGCAGCGCCACCTCGTCGACGCGTGGCTCGGTCATGGTCATGTGGATCAGCGCGAAGAGGTCTTC
>JBDQKM010000197.1:0-5933 GCA_040263275.1 Acidimicrobiales bacterium | reverse complement strand
GGCCACACCCCAACCGGTGGACAGCCCGGAGGGGTACGATCGGCGTCCGATGATCGTTGCCTTCGATGCCGACGACACCCTCTGGCACAACGAGGACCAGTTCGATTCGACCCATCGGGCGTTCGAGGCATTGCTGGCGCCGTGGGCGTCCGCCGAGGCGGTCGACGCCCGCCTGTACGAGACCGAGATGCGCAACCTGGCCCGCTACGGCTACGGCGCGAAGTCGTTCATGCTCTCGATGACCGAGACGGCCATCGACCTCTCCGACGGCGAGATCTCGGGAGCCGACATCGGTCGGATCATCGAACTCGGCCACGCGATCCTCGATCGGCCCATCGAGCTCCTCGAAGACGTGGTCGACGTGCTCGACCGGGTGGCCCACCACACCCTCATGTTGATCACCAAGGGCGATCTCTACGCCCAACACGCCCGCATCGCGGAGAGCGGGCTGGCCGATCGTTTCTGGCGCATCGAAGTGGTCGGTGAGAAGGACGTGGCCACCTACGCCCGTGTGCTCGAGCTCCACCAGGTGCCGATCCACGACTTCGTCATGGTCGGCAACTCGCTGCGCTCCGACGTGTTGCCCGTCATCGAGCTCGGCGGGCGCGCCGTGCACGTGCCGTATCACGTCACCTGGACCCACGAGGTCCACCACGATGACCACGGACACGATGTGCCCGTGCTGGAACACCTGCGGAATCTTCCCGCCCTCATCGAGGAGTGGACATGACCGCCTGGCATCTCGCCCAGCTCAACGTGGGCCAGCTCCGGGCCCCGATCGACCATGCCGATTCGGCCGGATTCGCCGACAATCTCGATCCGATCAACGAGCTGGCCGAGGAGACCCCCGGATTCGTCTGGCGGTTGCAGGACGACCACGGCAATGCCACGTCGTTCGCCCGCGACGGCGATCCCCTGCGGATCCTCAACCTCTCGGTGTGGGAGTCGGTCGAGTCCCTCCGCGCCTACACCTACCGGAGCGGCCACGTCGACTTCCTGCGTCGGCGCCTCGAATGGTTCGAACCCCGCGAGGGCGGCCACCTCGTCCTCTGGTGGATCCCGGCCGGACACGAGCCGACGATCGCCGAGGCCGAAGAACGGCTCGCCCGGCTCACGGCCGACGGACCGAGCCGCGACGCCTTCACGTTCATGCTCATGTTCCCGCCGCCCGATGAGGCGCCCCGATGAGACGGCTCGAGGGTCCGGAGATCGCCGCCTACGATCTCGAGCCGGCCCTCGCCGCCCGCGTCCGCATCATCCGGGTCCCCGTCCTCGCCCCGGGCACATCGGGGATGACCATCGGACGGTTCGTCTTCCTGACCTCCGACGTCGACCGCAGCGGCAATCGGGAGCTGCTGGCCCACGAACTCGTCCACGTGCGCCAATACGCCGAAGCGGGACTAGTGCGCTTCCTCGCGCGCTATCTCGTCGACTACGCACGCGGTCTCGTACGCCTGAGAAACCATCGCCGCGCCTATCTCGCCATTCCCACCGAGGTCGAGGCGCGAGCCGAAGCCGCTATCTGGAAGAAGAGCCGACTCATCCGGCGGTGACCGTCGTCATACGACTGGGCCGCCGGGCCGCCGCGCCCGTACCCTCGCTCCGATGAGTTTCCTCGATCCCCCGGACCGGCAGTACTCGCCGCGGGTGATCCAAGTGGTGGCCCTCATCGGGGTCGCGGCGAGTTCCTTCACCATCACCGTGTTGTCGGCGGCCCTACCCGACATCGCCGACGACCTCGGCTCGTCCACCGGCACCATCACGTGGGTCATCGCCGGCCCGCTGCTCGCCTTCGCGGTCTTCACCCCGATGGCCGGAAAGCTCGGCGACCTCTACGGCCACCGCCGCATGTACCTCGTCGGGTTCAGCGCCGCCGCGATCGGCTCGTTCGTCACCGCGCTGTCGCCCAACGCCGGCTTCCTCATCGCGGCGCGGATCGTCACCCAGGCGTTCTCCTCGTCCACCGGCCCGTCGGCGCTCGCGATCATGATGAAGGCCTTCCCCGACGACGAACGCACGCCGGTTGCCGGCGTGTGGAGTGCCGTGCTCGCCGCGTCACCGGCCCTGGGTGTCGTGATCGGCGGACCGCTGATCGACGCCACGAGCTGGCGCACCCTGTTCGTCATCCAGGGCATCGGCATGCTCGTCGCGGTCGTCGCCTCGACCCGGGTGCTCCCCGAGAGCGAACGCCGCCACGACCTGACGTTCGACCTCCTCGGCGGCCTCTTCCTCGCCGTCGGCATCGCCGCCGTGCTCATCCCCCTCAACCGGGCGGGGTCACTCGGCTGGGATCACCCGGTCATCTGGGGAGGGCTGCTCCTCGCGCCGGTCGCGTTCGCCCTCTTCGTGTGGTGGGAACGACGCACCGCCCATCCCCTGATCGAGTTGCCGGTGCTCGCGGAACGCAACGTGTCGCTTCCCCTCGTCAGCCAGCTGTTCCTCAACGGCCCGTACATGGCCGGCCTGGTCATCACGTCGTTGATGCTCGGGGCCGACTCGACGTTTGCCTACAGCACGACCGCGATCTCGCTCCTGATCCTGCCGCGTCCCATCATGTTCGCGGTCGGGGCCTGGCTCGCCGACCGACTGGTCACGCGCATTGGTGGCCGCATCGTCGTGGTCTTCGGCTGTCTGGGGATCGCGCTCGGCCTGGCGTCGATCGGGATCGGTGCCGTCCAAGGTTGGCTCGCGTTCGTGATCCTGGGGGTGGCCCTCGCCGGCACGGGCAGCGGCGTCGCCCGACCGCCGATCATCGCTGCCCTCACCGAAGCGGTCGGCGAACGCGACATGGGCGTGGGCACCGGCATGCTCAACATGACCGGTCAGATCGGCGCGGCCGCCGGGATCAGTCTCCTGTCGGCCCTCGTCACCGAGAACTCGTCACCGGAGCGGTTCCTGCTGGTGTTCACGATCGCCGCGGTGGTGGCGGTCATCGCCATCGCCACCGCGGGCGCGATCCGGTTCCCCGATGCGCCCTCCGCCGGCGCGCCGACCCCGTCGCCGACAAGCCCGTACTCGGCAACGGTCAATCCACCGCGCTCCTGAGAAGCTACGGGGGTCAGACCCCAGAAGGTACGGGGGTCAGACCCCCGTAGCTTCTCAGTAGGTGTAGAAGCCCTGGCCGGTCTTGCGGCCGAGCTGGCCGGCACTGACCATGCGCCGCAGGAGCGGCGGCGGCGCCAGGAAGCGCTCCTGATACTCCGCGTGGAGCGACTCGGCCGCCGACAACATCACGTCGAGGCCGATCATGTCGCTCAGGGCCAGCGGACCCATCGGGTGGCCGGCACCGAGCTTCATGGCCTCGTCGATGTCGTCGGCCGACGCGTGTCCGGCTTCCAACATCGCGATCGCCTGGCACAGGAACGGCACGAGGAGGGCATTCACGATGAAGCCCGACCGGTCCTTGCAGACGACCACGCGCTTGCCCAGCACGTCGCTGGCGAACGTAGAAGCCGTGGCCAGTGCCTCGGGCGACGTTCGCTGTGTCTCGATCACCTCAACGAGCTGCATCACCGTGGCGGGATTGAAGAAATGGATTCCGCAGACGGACTCGGGGCGACCCGTCCCCATCGCGATGTCGATGATCGGAATCGACGAGGTGTTGGTCGCGAGCACGGCTCCCTCGGGGAGCGCGGCGTCGAGTTCCGCGAAGATCGACAGCTTCAGCTCGAGGATCTCGGGGGCGGCCTCGATGACCATCTGACAGTCGCGCATGTCGGCGATGTCGGTGGTCCAGGTGATCGAGGCGAGCGCGGCGTCACGCGCGGCCGCGTCGAGCTTGCCCCGATCCACGGCCTTGTTCATCGAACCCTCGACGCGGGCACGGCCCGCTTCGACGGCTTCGGGACTGATGTCGCGGGCAACCACCGACACGCCGGACTTCGCGGCGACTTCGATGATGCCGCTCCCCATGGCACCGGCGCCCACGATGCCCAGCGTGTCGATTGACATCTCAGTCGGCCTCTTCGATGGTGACCGACTCGATGACCACGTCGGTTGCCGGGCGGTCGCTGCGGTCGGTGTCGACCTGCTGCATCGCGTCGACGACCTCGAGGCCCTTCACGACCTTGCCGAAGAGGGAGTACTGGGGCGGGAGACCGACGCCGCTCGCGCCGGACACGATGAAGAACTGGCTTCCGTTCGTATTGGGACCCGCGTTGGCCATGGCCAACGAGCCGATCTCGTAGCGACCGGGAGCCGGCAGCTCGTCCTCGAAGCGGTAGCCCGGGCCACCACGGCCGGTACCGGTCGGGTCGCCGCCCTGACACATGAAGCCGTTGATGATGCGATGGAAGATGATGCCGTCGTAGTAGTGGTAGCGGGCGAGCGTCACGAAGTTGTTGACGGTCTTCGGCGCAGCGGCCGCGTCGAGGGCGATGACCATCTCGCCGAGCGTCGTCGTCATGGTCGCCGTGTAGCGCTTCGACGGGTCGATGCACATCTCCGGCGCCTCGTCGAACTCACGCTGCTGCGGGCTCGAACCGTCGGCGTTGGGGCAAGGGGTGGCCATCTGTGTTCCTCTCATGAGACCGGGTGCGTTCGCGTCCGGACCGGGGAAAGGCTACGGCAGACGGGAGGGGATCACCCCGTCGGCGATTCCCCGGTGCATAGGGTGATTCGCGTGCAGGAGACGACCGCACCCCACCCCGTCAAGAGCGGCGCCGCGCACCCGCTGCGGTGCAGTCGGTGCGACGTCGCTTGGCGCGGGGTCGAAGGTGACGCCTGCTGGGTCTGCGGCGACCCCGGTCAACCACGAGGCGAGGTGCGCGTCGTGGAGGACGAGCCGGCCGCCTGACCCGGTCGACCACGCCCGACGCTCAACCGGCGAACAGGTGCGCCGTCCACACGACGCCGTCGACCCGCACCACACCGATGCCCACCGCCGTGTAGTCGGCGTTGAGCATGTTGGCGAGGTGGCTCGGACTGGCTTCGAGCGCACCGAAGACCATCGCGGCCGAGGGGCCGTACCCGACGTTCTCACCCGCCGCGGTCCAGGAGCCCGCGACCACGTCGTAGATGAGCTCACTGTGCCGCAGCGACCCGTCGCCGCCCATCGTCGCCGCCCACGACCGGGCCAGGCGATCGAGCTCCACGTGCCGCTCGAGGGGCGGGAGATCCTCGGACGCCCGGCGCCCGTTGATCGCGGCGAGGAACTCGGCGGCGTCGGCCGACGACGGGTCGGCCTCGACGGCCGGGGACTCGATCGTGGAGACGTTCGCCGACCGATCGGCCGGCACCGTGGTGTTCACCGGCACTCGGACCTCGGCGCTCCCGGACGTCGCCGCGAGGACCGGCCCGGGCTCGGCCGACGGTGCGCCACCCGCGATCCAACTCGCAGCGGTCAGGGTGAGCGCGAGGACACTCGTTGCGACGATCCCGTGACGCACTCTCACTCCTGTCGGGGCCGTGCGGACTCCGGGCGAGTATGTCAGCGCACGTTCTTGCCGACGGCGACCCTCGATCTGACTACGCTCGACCCATGACCCTTCACTGGAACGACAGCCGAGTCGAGGTCCACCGCGTGGTCGTCGGACCCATGGACAACAATGTCTTCGTCATCCGCTGCCGGGAGACGGGTGAGGGGGTGCTGCTCGACGCGGCCAACGAACACCAGCGGCTGCTCGAGCTCTGCGAAGCACTCGACGTGCGTACGGTGCTCGAAACGCACGGACACTGGGATCACATCCAAGCCGTGCCCGCGGTGCGCGAGGCCGGCTATCGCGTCGGGATCACGGCCGAGGACGCCGAGATGCTGCCGAGCTACGACTATCTCCTCGAAGACGAATCGGTGATCGAGATCGGCCGTCTCCGGATCCACACCCACCACACCCCCGGCCCGCCGGGAAACAGCGTGTCGCCGGTGAACAGCAGCGGGGTGCCCTCGACACTGAACGACATCGACCCGGGTGTGTGGCCGGGGGTGTGGTGGGTGT
>JBDQKM010000196.1:0-5966 GCA_040263275.1 Acidimicrobiales bacterium | reverse complement strand
GCGCCGCCGACCTCGCCCAGAAGACCGGCCGGCCGGTCGTGCCGATCCATCTCGAGGGCACGGGCCGGATCCTGCGCAAGGGTCGTTCCCTTCCCCGGGCGTCGACCACGTCGGTCACGTTCGGGCGCCCTCTCACCCCTCGCGACGACGAGAACGCCACCCGCTTCGCCGCCCGACTCGAGGCCGAGGTCGCGGCGCTGGCCGACGAGGCGTCGTCCGACTGGTACCGGGCGCGGCTTCGCGCCCATGCCGGCGAGAGCCCCGGACTCACCGGGCCCGACAGCGGTCAGTGGCGTCGGGCGTGGGCGCTCGGCGACCGCTCCCGGGGTGCGAAGCGACGCACTCGGCGCTGGCCCGACGTCTGAGCGTCCCTCGCCTGATTCCCGAGCACACCGGCGCACTGCGTAAGGTTCGCGGCATGCGCTTCTCCCTTGCCGAGTCGATGATCGAACCGTCCATGTACGCCCCGCTCGTGCAGGCCGCCGAAGCGGCGGGCTACGACTCCTTCGTGGTGCCGGACTCGATCTGTTACCCCGAGGAGGGCGACAGCAACTATCCGTACAACGCCGACGGCAACCGGGAGTTCCTCGAGGGCAAGCCCTTCATCGAGCCGTTCTCGCTGATCCCGGCACTGGCCGCGGTGACCGAGAAGATCCGGTTCACCACCTTCGTGGTCAAGCTTCCGATCCGCCATCCGGTGATCACGGCCAAGCAGGTCACGTCGGTCGGCGTGATCACCGGCGGCCGCTTCGGCTTCGGGGTGGGCACGAGCCCGTGGCGCGAGGACTATCGCATCACCGAGATCCCGTGGGAGAAGCGCGGCGCTCGCATGAACGAGTGCATCGAGATCATCAACGGGCTCCAGACGGGTGACCAGTTCGGCTATTCGGGCGAGTTCTACGACTTCCCGGCCTGTCAGCTCTGCCCGGTGCCCGACCAGAAGGTGCCGATCCTGGTGGGCGGCCATTCGAAGATGGCGCTCGAACGGGCCGGTCGACTCGGCGACGGGTGGATGCACGCCGGCGGCGACGCCGACGAGTTGTCGCGGATGATGACCACCGTCAACGAGATCCGCACCGACGCCGGCCGGGCCGACGAGCCGTTCGAAGTCCATGCCATCAGCATCGACGCCTACACGCCGGACGGGGTGGCCCGCCTGGCCGAGGCAGGGGTGACCGACTGCATCGTGGGGTTCCGCGACGCCTACCAGCCCGGACCCGACCCCCAGACCCTCGACGAGAAGCTGACCGCCATGCAGTGGTACGCCGACGAGGTCATCGCGAAGTACCGGGGCTAGCCGAGCGGGTCGCGGCAGTCCACCACGAGTTCGCTGAGGCGAAGGCTGTCCGCGACGATCTCCTCGGGGCTGGGGAAGATCCGCAGCTCCACGATCAGGCAGTCGGCGAGGCCCGGGTCGAGCCCCTCTTCCACCATGCGATAGACGGCGCTCTCGACGTCGAAGTCGCCTGGTCCCTCGCCGTCCGCCACGAGCGACGGGTCGGTGAGTCCCGAACCGCCGACCACACCGCCGGTGACGGCGAGCGCCGGCGCGCAGCGTGACGACGTAGCAGCCAGCAGGGCGAGTTCTTCCTCCTCGAGGTCGACCTCGAGGCCGGTGATCTTCTCGAGGTCGAGACTGCCGGCCAGCGCGGTGACGACGCACGTCGCACGGGCCCGGTCGACCCCGTCGAGCACCATGACCTCGATCGCCTCCTCGTGGCCGAGGGTGACCGAGCGGCCACATGACGACGACACGACGGCGAGCACCACCAGGAGGATGGACAGCACGCGCCGAGGGCGACGTGACAGACCGGACGGGCTCATGGAGTGCCCGTCGGCGTCAGTCGACCAATCTCAAGCCTGCCGGTCCGTCGCCGTTGCCGACCGCCGGGAGCTCCGCGCTGAAGACGGTCAGGTGCCCGGGGTAGACGTGTTCGCTGAGCAGGACCGCGGTGCCGTCGTCGGACCGGGTGATGCGCTCGCAGACGAGCACCGGGGAACCCGGGGGGACGTCGAGCAGGGCGGCATCGACCGGTGAGGCCGCACTGGCCCCGATGGTCTGTTCCGCGCCCTTCACCTCGGCGTCGAGGAGCTCGTAGAACGGCTTCGACTCCACGTCGTGGCGGGAGAAGCGGGCGGCCAGCCCCTCGGGGCACCACACCGTGACACGGGCGAACGGTTCGCCGTCGGCCAGGTTGAGACGGCGGACTTCGAGGACCCGGGACTCGCCGAGGATCTCGGCGGCACGAGCCGGTGCGTCGATGAAGGCGAAGTCGAGCACCTGGCGGGTCGACGTTGCGCCCGCGTCGGCGAGCTGTTGTTCGAGGGTGTCGAGTTCGCCGAGCGGTTGGCGGACCGGGTCACCGGCGACGAACCACCCGAGACCCTGCCGGGAATCGATCAACCCGCTCTCGCGGAGCTGCTCGAGGGCACGGCGCACGGTCACCCGCGAGACCGAGAACTCCTCGGACAGATTCGCCTCGGAGGGCAGGAGTCGGCCCGCGGTGTAGCCGCCGGTTCGGATCCGGTCTCGAAGGTCGTCGGCGATCAGCTGGTATCGGGGAGTACGCACACTTGTCTCTTACTTGTATTTAATTGTATGCTACAGCGCATGGCAGTCGCGGCAAGTACCCCCATCGAACTCATCAACGGTGTCTATGCCACCATGGACGAGCGCATCGGCGCCGCCCGGAAGCGTTTCGGCCGCCCCCTCACCCTCGCCGAGAAGATCCTGATCAATCATCTCGACTCCCCCGACCAGGAGCTGGAACGCGGCGAGTCCTACGTCGACCTGCGCCCCGACCGGGTCGCCATGCAGGACGCGACCGCCCAGATGGCGTGGCTCCAGTTCATGACCGCCGGCCTCGACGAGGTCCAGGTGCCGACCACGACCCACTGCGATCACCTGATCCAGGCCCGCGTCGACGGCAAGCGCGACCTGATGGCCGCGGTCGACAACAACGAAGAGGTCTACGACTTCCTCGAGTCGGTGTCGGCCCGCTACGGCGGCGGCTTCTGGAAGCCCGGATCCGGCATCATCCATCAGGTCGTGCTCGAGCAGTACGCCTTCCCCGGCGGCATGATCATCGGCACCGACTCCCACACCCCCAACGGCGGCGGCATCGGCATGATCGCCGTGGGTGTCGGCGGCGCCGACGCGGTCGACGTGATGACCGGCTTCCCCTGGAACGTGAAGTGGCCGAAGCTCATCGGCGTCAAGCTGACCGGTTCGCTCAACGGCTGGACCGCACCCAAGGACATCATCCTCAAGGTCGCCGAGATCCTCACCGTGAAGGGCGGCACCGGCGCGATCGTCGAATACTTCGGCGAGGGCGCCAACAGCCTCAGCTGCACCGGCAAGGCGACGATCTGCAACATGGGCGCCGAGATCGGGGCGACCACCTCGGTGTTCGCCTACGACGACGCCATCGCCCGCTACCTGAAGAGCACCGGCCGGGAGGAGGTCGCCGATGCCGCCGACGCCGTCGCCCACCACCTCCGCGCCGACGACGAAGTGCTCGCCGATCCGGCCGACTTCTACGACCAGGTCATCGAGATCGACCTCGACACGCTGACGCCGCACATCAACGGCCCCCACACCCCTGATCTCGCCCGCGAGGTCGGTGCCCTCGGGGCCGAGGCCCGCGAGAACGGATGGCCGCTCGACGTGAGCGCGGCCCTGATCGGTTCCTGCACGAACTCGTCCTACGAGGACATCACCCGGGCCGCGTCCATCGCCCGGGAAGCGACGGCCAAGGGCCTCACGGCGAAGACGCGCCTGTTGGTCACCCCAGGTTCGGAGCAGGTCCGGGCGACCATCGAGCGAGATGGCCTCCTCCAGGACTTCGAGGCGCTCGGCGCCGTCGTGCTGGCGAACGCCTGTGGTCCGTGCATCGGCCAGTGGGACCGATCGGAGGAGCCCGAACACGAGCGCGGCACCCCCAACGTGATCGTCACCTCGTACAACCGCAACTTCCCGAAGCGCAACGACGGCGATCCCGAGACGCTCGCCTTCGTCACCTCACCAGAGACGGTGATCGCCCTGGCGCTCGCGGGCACGCTCGATTTCGATCCGCTCACCGACACGATCACCAACGATGCCGGCGAAGAGGTGTCGCTCTCGACCCCGGTCGGCATCGAACTGCCCGAGGCCGGCTTCGACCCCGGTGAGGACACCTTCGTCCCCCCACCGGCCGATGGGTCGGCGATCGATGTGCGGGTCTCCCCCACCTCGGACCGGCTGCAGCGGCTCGAGGCATTCACGCCGTGGGACGGCGAGGACTTCACCGACCTACCGGTGCTGGTGAAGGCCCAGGGCAAGTTCACCACCGACCACATCTCGATGGCGGGTCCGTGGCTCAAGTACCGGGGCCATCTCGAGAACATCTCGGGCAATCTCTACCTCGGTGCCGTCAACGCCTTCCGCAAGGACGACGGGGCGGAGTACGAGGTCGGCTACGGCAAGAGCCAGCTCGACGGTTCGATCAAGCGCTTCCCCGAACTCGCGAAGGACTACCACGCGGCCGGCGTGCAGTGGGTCGTGATCGGCGACGAGAACATGGGTGAGGGCTCGAGCCGTGAGCACGCGGCGATGGAGCCCCGCTTCCGCAACGGCGTCGTGGCCATCGCCCGTTCGTTCGCCCGTATCCACGAGACCAACCTCAAGAAGCAGGGCATGGTGCCGCTGACCTTCGCCGATCCGGCCGACTACGACCGGATCGAGGAGGACGACCGGATCGCCGTGCGCGGTCTCGCCGGCCTCACCCCGGGGGAGCCGGTCACCGTCGAGGTGACCAAGCCGTCGGGCGAGACGATCTCGTTCCCGACGAACCACACGTTCTCGGAGGACCAGATCGAGTGGTTCAAGGCCGGGAGCGCCCTCAACATCATCAAGGCCCGCAGCGCCGGCTGACCCGGGCGATTCTGCGCATGAGCCGCAAGGAGTGCGGCGAACTCGCAGGATGACTAGGTGAAGATCCGGGTGCAGCTGTCGCCGGCCCAGAGGCTGGTGACGAGGCCCTCGGGGTCCCGCGAGCTGGTGGTGCCGTTGAGCAACCCACCCGAACCGGGGTTGGTGGCGGCGAAGAGGCCGGTGGGGTCGTCGGGTATCGCAGCGACGAGTTGGAGTGAGTTTCCGAGGGTCACCTCGAGGAATCCGACGGTCGCGCCCACGCCGACTCCGGCGAAGGTCACGAGTCCCTCCGGGTCCTCGTGGCCGCTCGCGTACCACTGGGTGAACCGGGCTTCGCCGGTGTCGAGCTCTTCCTCGGTGAAGACGACCTCGAGCTCACCCCAGCGCACGAAACGGCTCCGAGCGCCGAAACAGAACGACGATTCCTCGAATCCGCTGTCGCTGTCGGGGTCGCCGAGGACGCTGGTCAGTGCGGCGAACACGGTCTCTTCACGCTGATCGAAGAGCACGAGTTGCCCGCCTTCGAGCTGGAGTCCGGTCTCGACGAGGGTGACCGCCCCGGGGGTGCCGACGGCGACAGGTGTCGTGGTCGTCGAGGGCGGTTCAGTGGTCGTCGTGGTCGTGGTCGAGGTCGTCGTGGTCTCGTCGGGAGCGGTGGTGGTCGGGCCGGCGGTGGTGGTGGTCGCGGGCTCGCTGGTCGAGGTCGTCGCCGCCGTCGTCGACGGGGGCTCGGTGGTCGTCTGGTCGGTGTCGGTGGCAGCCGGGTCGTCGTCACCGAAGGCGAGGATGGCGATGCCGAGCGCGGCGATGAGACCGATCAGGACGACCGCGACGATGGCGCCGACCGGAATGCGCCGCCTGGGCGGTTCGTAGCGCAGCGGTTCGGACGCGGGCACGGCGACCGCCGGCACGACCTGGGTGGGCGGTGCGGACTCGACCGGCGCCGATCGGCTCGCCGCCGCGCGCGAACAGAAGTCCGCGATGCGGCTCTCGCTCGTCGTCGGGCTGCTGATGCTCGCCGGCAAGTGGTACGCCTACCGGATCACCAACTCGG
>JBDQKM010000195.1:0-5971 GCA_040263275.1 Acidimicrobiales bacterium | reverse complement strand
CGTTCGTCGCGCTCGCCTCGATCGTGGTCGCCTCCGGCCGCGGGGCGAACGCGGTGCTGCTGGTCTACCTGTTCACCAACGCAGTCACGGCGGCCCTGACCTTTCGTCGTCTGCATCGCGACCTCCAGGCGGGAGGCGAGCATCACCAGCACGAGCGCATTGGCGCGCGGCCCGAGCGCCAGAACCGCGAAGGCGACGCCCACGCGGCGGGTCTCCGCAGACCACAGCCGGTCCGCGACGTCAGGACAGACCGGTCGGAGGTCGCGATGCAGACGACGAAAGGTCAGGGCCGCCGTGACTGCGTTGGTGAACAGGTAGACCAGCAGCACCGCGTTCGCCCCGCGGCCGGAGGCGACCACGATCGAGGCGAGCGCGACGAACGTGAGGCGCTCGACCGGCAAGGCCAGTGACTCCATGCGGATCGCGCCGAGCGACCGCAGGGTCGACATGCCGAGCTCGGAGAGCCCGGAGAAGATCGCGATGCCGACGCCGATCGCGATTGCCAGCAGGACGCGGCGTTCGACGAGCACGGCGCCCACCGCGGTGAGCGCCGATCCGATCACCACGACCGCCGACATCCGGACGGCGACGGCCTGCCGGTAGATCGGCCACGCCTGCTCGGGGTCTGCGGTGACGATCCGGGCGATCGACCAGGTCGTTCCCAGGTCTCCGACCACGGAAACCGCGGCGAATGCGACCAGACCGGCGGAGAGGACGCCGAGCTCCCCGGCATCCAGCACCCGTGCGAGCACGAGGAACCAGCCGATCCCGATCACCTGAGCGACCAGCCGGGCGGAGAGAAGCTGCGAGATCTTCCTGACGACCCCGTGCGACCACCCGTCGGCGTGATGCGTCACGCCACGACCTCGAGACCGTTCGGTCCGGCCCGGTGGACCTCGCCGGTCTCAGGGCAGACCAGCGAATCGTCGAGCTTGTGACCAGCGCGGCTCACCCAGCCGACGTGACGGCCCGGCACGCCCACGATCAACGCGTGCGCGGGCACCGGCTCGGTCACGACGGCGCCCGCAGCGATGAACGCGTAAGCGCCGATGTCGTTCCCACACACGATCGTGGCGTTGGCGCCGATCGATGCACCGCGCCCGACCACCGTCGGACGGAGTTCGTCCTTGCGCTCGATCTCGGCGCGGGGGTTGATCACGTTGGTGAACACGCAGCTCGGACCACAGAAGACGCCATCTTCCAGAGTGACGTTCTCGTAGACGCTCACGTTGTTCTGGATCTTGCAGCGGTCGCCGACGACGACGGCCGCACCGATCATCACGTTCTGACCGATGTTGCAGTCGTGACCGATCCGCGCATCGCGCAGCACACGCGAGAAGTGCCAGATTCGCGTGCCGTCACCGACCACGGCTCCGGCGTCGACATAGGACGACTCGTGGACGAACGCCCGGTGCTCGCCCGGCAGCGGCGCGAGGCCCCGCTGGAAGGCGAAGGCGGTCACCACAGTTCGTCGACCAGGTCGCAGACCAACTCGACCTCCGAGAGCTTCATCAGGGGGTCTATCGGCAGCGACAGCACTTCGGCCGCTCCGGCCTCCGCCTGCGGGCTCTCCATGGCGTAGGTCGCCACCGAGGGCTGGTCGCTGAGCGCCACCGGGTAGTGGACGCCGACGCCCACACCGCGCTCGGCGAGTCCGTCCCGCAGCCGGTCACGGCGTTCTCGGCCCGGTCGGATCACCAGCAGGTGGTGCACGGCACCGTCCTCCCATGGGACCAGACGGCCGCCCAGGCGCTCCTGATAGCGATCGGCGAGCACACGGCGGTTCTCGGTCCACTCCGGCAGGTGGCGAAGCTTGATCTCGAGCACGGCGGCCTGGAGCCCGTCGAGCCGCGAGCACCACCCGATCTCGTCGTGCAGGTACTTCGACTCGCGACCGTGGTCGCGCAGCTTGGCGACACGCTCGGCGGTGGCTTGGTCGTTGGTGATCACGGCGCCGCCGTCACCCATGGCCCCGAGGTTCTTCCCGGGGTAGAAGCTGAAGCACGCGGCGTCGCCGACTGTGCCGACACCCTGCCCGCGCCATGTGGCGAGGTGCGCCTGCGCGGCGTCCTCCACGACCTTCAGCCCCTGGGCCTGCCAGCCGCGGATGAGGTCGAACGGCACGACGTGGCCGTAGAGATGAACCGGCATGACCGCCACGGTGCGATCGGTGCGAGCCGCTGCGACCGAGATGGGGTCGAGTAGGAGCGTGTCGGGGTCGACATCGACGATCCGCGGGACCGCGCCCACGTGCACCACGGCCTCGGCGCTGGCCACGAACGTCATCGACGGGACGATGACCTCGTCGCCCGGTCCGACGCCCAGGCCGCGCAGCGCGAGGGCGAGCGCATCGGTGCCGGAGCCGACTCCGACGGCGTGGTCGACGCCGTGGACGGCGGCGAAGGCCGTCTCGAACGAGCGTGCCGCTCCGGCGCCGACGAACGACGACCGGGCGATCACCTCCTGGATGGCGTCGTTGAGTTCCCCGGCGATGGACTCGTGGAGTCGGCCGAGGTCCTGGAACGGGACGATGCCCGTGAGGGCGGCGGTCTCGGTCGTGGTCATCATCGGGGGACCTCCATGGGTCGGCCGTTGGCTTGTGCCGAGCGGTCGATCGCCTCGAGCACCCGGACGACCTCCAGACCGTGGTCGCCGTCGGTGCGTGGCGCGGTGCGGGTCGCGCAGGCCTCGCCGAACGCCGTGATCTCGTTCTTGAGCGGCTCCGACATCTCGATCCGAGGGATCACGATGTCGCCCGAACGAGTCCGCCACTGGAAGTCGCTCATGCTCTCGTACTCCCCGAGGTCGCGGTCCTTGGCCACACCCGAGTCGACGAGCCAGAGGGGCTGGTCCACGGAGACGTCGTTGTAGATCGCCATCTTCTCGTCGCCGACGACCGTCATGAGCCGCGTCTTGCGGGGATCGATCCAACTCACGTGGAGGTTGGCGCCGATCCCGCTCTCGAAGGTCAGGCTCGCGAAGCAGATGTCGTCGATACCCGGCTCGATGAAGGAGAACCCCTTCGCGGTGACCTCCACGACCGGCTTTTCGAGCAGATGGAGCATGATCGACACGTCGTGCGGTGCGAAGTTCCAGAGGGCGTTGCAGTCGCGCCGGATGCGCCCGAGGCTGAGCCGCTGGGAGTAGAGGTACTGCACGGCGCCGAGGTCGCCCTGGTCGACCAGTTCCTTCAAGCGGAGCACGGGCGGCGAATAGAGAAACGTGTGACCGACCATGAGGACGAGGCCGTTGTCGGCGGCGACGTCGCGCAGCTTGGCCGCGTCGGCGCTGGTCTCTGCCAGCGGCTTTTCGACCAGGATGTCTCGGCCTCGTTCGAGTGCAGCGAGCGCGAGGTCGACATGGGTGCTGGCCGGTGTTGCGAGGACGATCGCCTGGACACGGTCGTCGTCGAGGGCATCGTGGATCGACTCCCACGTGTCGATGCCGGCGTGATTGGTCGCGGCGAGATCCCGACGATCAGAGCCCGGGTCCACCACGCCGATCAGTTCTGTGGTCGGGGCGACTGCGACATTCCGGGTCAGATTGACGCCCCAGTATCCGTAGCCGACGACAGCGACACCGATGCTCATCTCTTGTTCCCTCCGAGGACTCGGCTCGCGACCGATTTGATGAACCCGGCACCCCACGCCATGTGCATGACGGGGAACGCCGCGGCAAGTGCCGGAACCGACACCTCCCGTTCCTTTCGCTCGACCGAGGCGACTCCAAAGGAAATCACCGCGGCATAGGCGGCCCAGGCAGCTCCGGCGAGGCGCCGGGTCCGGGGATCGAGCATGAGCGCCGGTGTCAGGGCAGCTCCAGCGGCTGCAGCCGGGGCGACGAGGTGCCGGGGCCGGAGCGACGCGGGGTGTTGCTCGGCGACCATGGCCTTCCACTTGCCGTAGTACCAGAACTGGCGGAAGAGACTGTTGAGGTTGGGGCGGGGACGGTAGACCGAGCCGACCGAGGGATCGAAGTGGAGTCGGTGACCCGCCTCCCGCATCCGATAGTTGAACTCGTAGTCGGAGTTGCGCATCAGGCTCTCGTCGAAGCCGCCGATGTCGAGCATCGCGTCCCGCCAGTACGCGGGGTGGGAGATCGTGTCCACGTCCCGAGCTGCGTCGGAGAAGCGGTGCGGGGAGGCCATACCCACCCGCGACACCATGGCGGCGCCGATCGCATTCGAGACCGGATCGAGGCCCTCGTGCCGGTACGAACCACCGACGCCTGCGGCTCCGGAGCGGTGGAGCGCGGCCACGGATCGGGAGACGTAGTCGGAGTCCGCCACACCGTGAGAGGAGAACAGGCAGACCACCTCGCCGTGGGCCTGGTTCATGCCGACGTTGAACGCCGCCGAGGCCGTTCCCACCGGGTTGTCGACGATCCGGACCCAGGGGTGCTTCTCCGCGTAGGCCTCGACAACCAGGCGGCAGCCGTCTTCGGACCCGCCGTCGATCACCATAACGTCGAGCAGGGACAGCGGGTAGTCCTGCGCGGCGAAGCTGTCGAGACACGCGAGGATGTAGCGCGCCTCGTTCAGCATCGGCAGCGCGATCGACACCACCGGCTCCGCAGGCCGGGTTTCGGCGACGGGCTCGGCCGGCGCGGGGACGTGGTCGGTGACAGCCATCAGTGGCCTCCCCTCGGGACGATGGTCCGCATGGTGCGGACCAGGATCCGGAGGTCGACGGCCAGCGCCTGTCGCCTCAGGTAGTAGAACTCGTACTGGAGCTTCTCGAGGGCGTCGGCCTCGGAGCGTGCGTAGCGGAACTTGACCTGGGCCCAGCCGGTCAGGCCGGGCTGCACCAGGTGGCGGAGGTCGTAGTACGGCAGTTTCGCCGACAGCTGCTCCACGTAGTGCGGCTGCTCCGGGCGAGGACCGACGAGCGACAGGTCGCCGCGGAGGATGTTGACGACCTGCGGAATCTCGTCGAGGTGGGTGGCCCGCAGCAGCGCGCCGAAACTGGTGACCCGGTCGTCGTCGACGTCGGTCCACGGCGTCGGGGATGCCGGTTCCACCGATGCGCGCATCGTGCGGAACTTGTGGATGCGGAAGATCTCGCCGCCCTTGCCGACCCGGGGCTGGTGGTAGAAGAGCGGACCGCGGTTGCCGACGAGGTTGCCCAACGCGACCAAGGGGACCACCACAGCCAGCACCGGCAGAAGCAGTACCGCGGCCGACAGGTCGAGCAGTCGCTTCAGCCGGCCGTAGCGGAGTCGGTGGATCTCGCCGATGTCGAACATCAGCGACACGCGCTCGAGTTCGCCGATCGGCAGCTTGCCCAGCCACTCCTCGTAGAAGAGCGAAAGGGTCCGGACCCGGATCCCCTGCTCGTGGAGGAGCGCCAACTGGTCGACGATGGCCTGGCTGGACTGGGCGTCGCGATCGAGCACGACCACCGTCGCTTCGTTGGTCTCGACGGCCGTGCGGACCGGCACGCGGTCGGCTTCGCTCGGTTGGGCGTCGTCGGGGTGCAACACGGCCACCACCCGGCCCGGCCGTTCCGAGGTCTCGTCGAGCTCGTGGATCAGTGCAGTGCTGTCCTCCTGCGCACCGATCACGACCGCCCGGTCGAGCTGGCGAGCCCGCCGGCGGCCTCTGGTGGCGATCACCGAGGTGAACGTGAACCAGGGCACGAGCGCCGCTGCCGACCCGAGGATGACGGAACGGGGCATCAGCGCGCTCCCGACCACGAACTGTGAGGCCCACACGCCCACGATGGCCGCGCCGACGGCTGCGCATGCCGCCGCGACGCGCTGCATCAGACGGCGCGGCATGTCGGGAAGGCCGACCGTGTAGGCCGCGATCGACAGGTAGGCCACGAACACGACCGCCCAGGGGAGCCGGAAGCTGCGCGTGAAGTCGTAGCCGGGCTCGGCGAGCCATGTGGCATGCACCTTGGACAGTCCCAGCACGACGCCGGCGATCCCGGCATAGTTCAGCAGGAACGCCAGTCGACGGCTCAACATG
>JBDQKM010000194.1:0-5986 GCA_040263275.1 Acidimicrobiales bacterium | reverse complement strand
GCGTCGCACCGCCCGACGCCACGACGGTCAGGTCGCCGTCGGTTCCGCTGATCGTGACCGAGCCTTGGGCGGCACCGAACTCGACGACCTGGAACCCGTCGCCGGTCTCGATGTGGACCGCAGAGGCACCCTCGAACTCCTCCTCGAACACGCCGGCATCCTTCAGGCACTCGTCGAAGGCGTCCCACGCGGCCATCTCGGCCTGCGCGTCGTCCGGGAGCAGGTCACGACAGGCAGCGTCGGCCGTTTCCCACGCAGCGTCGAACGCTTCCCAGGCGGCCTCGTCGGCCTCGTCGTCGCCCTCCTCCCACGGGTCGGGCAGGTCGCCCAGCTGGCCGTCGATGCACTCCTTGTAGGGGCGCCATGCCTCGATCTCGGCCTTCACCTCTTCGGGCAGGAGGTCGTTGCACGCCTGCTCGGCATCGACGAACGCCTGCTCGTCGAACTCGTCGAACGGCACCTCCTCGAAGGGCAGCAGTTCGACCTCGTCGAGTTCGAGGTCGTCGAGCTCGCCGAACATGACCTCGGGTTCGAGCCACAGGTCGCCGAACTGCTCGGCCATGCAGGCTTCGAACGCCTCGAAGTCGGCGTCGAAGAGCATCGAGGTGGCACCGTCGCCATCGTCGGCCACAGGTTCGGCGCTCGACTCCGGGATCGGCTCGTCCTGGGCGCTGGCGATCGCGCCGACACCGACGATGGTGCCGGCGAGCGCGGTCATGCCGAGCACTGCGCCGAGGAGGGCGCTGCGCTTCGAGGTCGGCCGGGGCGGTGTGGGGGCCTGGTCCTCGATCGTCTCGGGGTGGTCGGGGGTTTCCATTGCGGTCTCGCTTTCGGGTTTGGGGGGATCGGATGCGGCTCATGGTGGACGACGGATCCTGAGATCGACCTGAGACGCCTGAGAGGGCTCTCAGCCTCTGATCGACCCGGGCTGGCACACTCGTGGCATGCGCATCCTCGTGGTCGACGACGAACAGCGGTTGGCGCGTTCGATCGCCCGCGGCCTGGAAGGCGACGGATTCGACGTCGACGTGGTCCACGACGGAAACGACGGACTCTGGCGGGCCCGGGAGGGCACCTACAGCGCCATCGTGCTCGACATCATGCTGCCGGGACTCAACGGCTACGAGGTGTGTCGCACGCTGCGGGAAGAGGACGTGTGGACCCCGATCCTGATGCTGACCGCCAAGGACGGCGAGTACGACGAGGCCGAGGGGTTCGAGTGCGGCGCCGACGACTATCTCCGCAAGCCGTTCTCGCACGTGGTGCTCACCGCCCGTCTCCGCTCGCTGATCCGACGCGGGGCCGCCACGCCGGCCATGACCGTGGAGGCGGGTGGGCTCCGTCTCGACCCGGCCACGCGGCGGTGTCGGCGCGACGAGGCCTCCATCGATCTCACCCCTCGGGAGTTCGCGGTGCTCGACGTGCTCCTGCGCCGCGCGCCCGAGGCCGTGGCCAAGCAGGACCTGATCGACGAGGTGTGGGGCATCGACTTCGACGGCGACCCCAACATCGTCGAGGTCTATGTCGGTTATCTGCGCCGCAAGGTGGACAAGCCCTTCGGGGCGGCGTCGATCGCGACCGTCCGCGGGTTCGGCTACCAGGTGGTCGATCCGTGAACTGGCGCTCGGTTCGGGTGCGGCTCACGGGTCTCGTGGTCGCAGTTGCGGCGCTGGCGATGCTCGCCGCGGCGACCCTCGGCGTGTCACGGATCCGAGAGAGCCTGGTCGCCGATGTCATCGACGACACCGCGGCCCAGAACGCCTTCTTCGACGACGCGGTGGTCACCTTCGGCGACGATCCGTTCTTCGAGCAGTTCGAGTTCGTCAACGACGACCTCGAGGAGGTCGTCGAAGAGCTCGACCGGTTCGGGGTGATCGACGAGCTGCTGAAGGAGATGGGTCGGTCCCGCGACGAGGGACTGCCTGTGCTCCAGAGCGTCGGCTGGGTCGTCACCGTCGGTCTCGATCCTGTGGTGTCGTCGCCGCCGTCGTTCGATCCGGCCGACCTCGACGGTCCGGTCGTCTTCGAATTCAACCTCTACGACCTCGCGTCGGCGGTCTTCGAAGGGGTCGACGCGGAGCTGCTGGCGCTCGCCGCCGCCAACGAGCAGTTCGACGAGGATCTCTTCGACGACCTGATCGAACAGCGCTTCGACGACGCCGCAGCCGCACTCGAGATCGAGACGGGCACGGCCGAGATCGCCGGCTTCGATTTCGTCGTGGTCGCCGATGTCGCCGACGTGACCCGCAGCATCGACAAGATCCGGTCGGTCTTGTGGGTGACCATGCCGCTGCTGGTCGTGGTCGCAGCGGCGGCGACCTGGTTCCTGACGGGCCGTGCCCTCTCGCCGGTACGGCGCATGACCCGCCAGGTCGGGGTGATCTCGGGCGGCACGCTCCACGAGCGGGTGGCGGTGCCCGGTACCGGCGACGAGATCCAGGAACTCGGCTCGACGATGAACGCGATGCTCGATCGCCTGGAGGCGGACGACCAGCGGCTCCGGCAGTTCGTCTCCGACGCGTCGCATGAGCTCCGCTCGCCCGTCGCCGTGTTGCGCAGTGAGGCCGAGGTCGCGCTGCGGGCCGACTCGGCCGTCGAGACGAGTGAGCTCGCCGAGGGCGTACTCGGCGAGAGCCTGCGCCTCGAACGCATCGTCGCCGACCTTCTCGTGTTGGCCCGCGGCGACGAGGCCCGGACGCCGACGAACACCATTGCCATCGATCTCGACGACGTGGTCCTCGCCGAGGCGGCGCGACGACGACGCGTCCCGGTCGACGTGCAGTCCGTCTCGGCCGGTCGAGTCCGCGGCACGCGGGAGGGTTGCGAGCGGGTGCTCGTCCACCTGCTCGACAACGCGGCGCGTCATGCCGACACCGCAGTCACCGTCGGTCTGGCGACCGCCGACGGCACGGTGACCCTCACGGTCGACGACGACGGTCCGGGCATCCCGGAAACGGATCGTGCTCGCATCTTCGAGCGGTTCACCAGGTTGGAAGCGGCCCGCACGCGTGACACCGGTGGTGCCGGTCTCGGCCTCGCGGTGGTCGCCGCCACCGTCGCGTCGATGGGTGGCACGGTGGCCGTCGCCGATGCGCCCGGGGGTGGCGCACGCTTCGTGATGACCGTTCCGGCCGCGTCCTGAGCCCGACTTGGCGCGACCGTGAACTGACACACCGTCAGACGGAATTCTGTCCGACAGACCGACGTAGTGTGGTCGATCGCTTTTTGCGATGGCGCCTAGCGCGAACAATCATCAGCGTTCACGGGACTTTCATCTGGCAGTTTCCTATGTTGCTTCTCGTAGCCGAACGGGGCACCGCCACCACGCCAACGGCGTGGGGGAGGGCTCCAGGGAAGCGGGTGTGACAGGTGCTCGAGATCATCGAACCGGCGGAGACGCCGAACGGACCGGTCGGGTCGACCGAGTGGATGGACGTGGCGGCGTGTGCTGGCCACAGCGAACTCTTCTTCGCTCCGTTCGCCGAGCGGCCCGAGGCGAGGGTCCGACGCGAGGCTGCGGCCCGCGTCATCTGCAACGGGTGCGTGGGGCTGTCCTCGTGCCGCGAATACGCCCGGACCAACCGCGAACTCGGCTTCTGGGGCGGCGAGAGCGAGTCGGAGCGGGCCGAGGCCGGCTTCCCTCCCACCACGCCGATCATCGGTCGCAAGCGGGTCGCCGAGCAGCGTGCTCGCGACGCGATGCGCAACGCGTCCTGAACGTCTGAGCGGCCGCTGAGCGAGGGGCCCTGCTGCACTCCGTCCCGCGACGGCGATCCACGATCGTCCGCCACGCCCCCGACCGAGGTGGGTGGGCCACGCCCGTCGGTGGTCGCCGTCGAGGCGGGCAGCTTCCGGATGGGCACCGAACACGGCCGGTTCCCCGCGGATCGGGAGGGCCCCGTCCGCGACGTGCGAACCGACGCGTACGAGATCGCCGTGCATCTCGTGACGAACAACGACTTCGCCGCCTTCGCGGCAGCCACGAACTTCACGACCATCGCCGAGACCGAGGGGTGGTCGTTCGTGTTCGGTGGCCTCCTGCCCGATGACTTCCCGCCGACCCGCGGCGTGGTCGGGGCCGAGTGGTGGCGAGCGGTGGAAGGCGCCGACTGGCGTCACCCGTTCGGGCCGCACAGCGATCTCGAGGGCATCGGCGACCATCCGGTCGTCCACGTCTCCTGGGAGGAGGCCTCGGCCTACGCCTCGTGGGTCGGCGGCCGCCTGCCGACCGAGACCGAATGGGAGCGGGCTGCGCGCGGTGGCCTCGACCAGGCCGAGTACGCCTGGGGCGACGAACTCACTCCCGACGGGATCCACCGCTGCAACATCTGGCAGGGAGAGTTCCCGGTGGCCAACACGCTCGACGACGGGTATCTCGGGACGAGCCCCGTGGGCGCGTTCGCGCCGAACGGCTGGGGTCTGCACGACGTGGCCGGCAACGTGTGGGAGTGGTGCGCCGACGACTTCGACGGCCGACCCCACCACAAGGTGATCCGCGGCGGCAGCTATCTCTGCCATGACTCGTACTGCAACCGCTACCGCGTCGGGGCCCGCTCGTCGAACACGTTCGACACCTCGACGGGCAACATGGGCTTCCGGGTGGCGTTCTCCGAATCGTGACCCTGTTCGAATGACCGCGGTCAGTGGGCCAGGCGCAACGCGCCGGGCACGGCCTCGAGCCTGGACGGCGTGCGCCCGAGGGTTTCGCCGTCGCCCCACAGCATGAGATCGTCGGCTTCGATCCTGATCTCGCGTCCCCGCAGACCGTGCACCTTCGGGTGGGTCATGTGGCGGCCGTCGAAGACGAGCCGGAAGAACCGGAGCAGTTCGATGCGGCCGACATCCCCGACCACCGTCACGTCGAGTCGGCCGTCGTCGGGGTCGGCGTCGGGCGAGATCTGCATCCCCCCGCCGAACCACCCGGTGTTGGCGACGGCGAGCAGGGCGGCGTCGAACTCGTGCGTCGTGCCGTCGACGGTGATGGTCACGGGACGGATCCGCAGCGTGGGCAACTCGAGAAGCGTCGCCGTGGTGTAGCGGGACGGGCCGCGAGGGAAGCGCAGCCGGTTGGCTCGGCCGTTGACGTCGCCCGAGAAGCCGGCGGTGGCGACCGAGGCGACCCAGCCGGCGTCGGAGCGGATCGCGTCGATGGCCCGGGGCTCGCCGAGGGCGACCCGGGTCGCCTCGACGGGGTCGTCGGGAAGGCCGAGTCCGCGGGCGAAGTCGTTGCCGGTGCCGACCGGGACGATCCCGAGCACGGTGTCCGTCGCGGCCACCGTCTGGAGGGCGAGGTGGACGAGCCCGTCGCCGCCGACCACCACGAGCCGCTCGGCGCCGTCGGCGACCGCGGCTCGTGCGGCCGCACTGCTGGCCGCGGCGGTGTCGCCGGTCAGATCAGCGGGGGAGTGGCCCGCGGCGCGGATCGTCTCGAGGACGGCGTCTCGGGCGCCGGCCGCCCGTCCCCGGCCGGCCTCGGGGCTGATGAGGAGATGCACGGTGCGCATGGTGGGTCCGCCCGCGCGGATCAGAGGCCCAGGTAGCGGCCGCCGTCGACCGCGAGGGTCTGGCCGGTCATGTGCCGCGAGAGTGGAGAGGCGAGGAACACGGCGACGGGCCCGATGTCGTCTGCAGGGTCGCCGATGCGCTGCAGTGGCGTGCGGCCCCTGAGTCGGGCCTCGAGCGTGGGATTCGCCTCGGTGGCCACGTCCATCGCCGGCGTCCACGCCACTGGCGCGATGGCGTTGACCCGCACCCCGGCCGGGCCCCATTCGCGGGCAAGGCTCTTGAGCAGACCTCGTTGGGCACCCTTGACCGTGCCGTAGAGGGGGAGGTGGCCACTTCCCTCGATGCCGGCCGGAGAGGTGAGGAGGATCAGGGATCCGTAGTCAGCGCGGAGATGCGGGAAGGCGGCCTGGGCACAGTGGAACGACGCGGTGGTCGACGTGGCGATCTGGAGCGCGATCGTCTCGTCGTCGATCTCCTGGAT
>JBDQKM010000193.1:0-5992 GCA_040263275.1 Acidimicrobiales bacterium | reverse complement strand
TTGGCCTTCGTGATCGACGGCGCCGCGGCCGAGGTCGGCTTCGTTCCCGGAGCCGTGTTGACCGACGACAAGGTGCTCGATGCGCTGCGCGAGCTGCTCGGGCCCGACGGGCGGCCGGTCGCCATGCACGGCGCCAAGGCGACCGCACGCCGACTCCTCGACTTCGACGTCGACATGCGTGATCTGCGGGTCGACACCCGTCTGGCCGCCTACCTGCTCAACCCGGCCGACAACCGCTACGACCTGGGCGAACTGCTCTACCAGTACGCCGGGCTCGAGCTTCCGGAATCGGGCCCGCCCGACGGGCAGCTCGATCTCGACGGGGAGCAGGAAGACCCGGCCGCCGAGCCCTGCCGGGCCGCACTCGCCGTCGATCGACTCGTCGGGCCGATCACCGAGGCGATGACGTCGCAGGGCTCGGTTGCCCTCCACGACGAGCTCGAGGTCCCGCTCGTACGGGTGCTCGCCCGGATGGAACATCGTGGGATTGGCGTCGACCCCGTCGTACTGACCCGCATACGCGACGAGTTGACCGCGGAGACCGAGGGCCTCCGCGACGCCGTGATCGCCGACGCCGGGCACGACTTCAACGTGAACTCGACGAAGCAACTCCGCGAGGTGCTCTTCGACGAGCTCGGCCTGACGCCCGGCAAGAAGACGAAGACCGGCTACAGCACCGACGCCCAGTCGCTCGAGAAGATGCGGGGCGAGCACCCGATCGTCGAACACCTACTGGCCTATCGCGAGATCGAGAAGCTGCGCTCGACCTACGGCGAAGGGCTCGTCGCCGAGGTGGGGGAGGGCGACCGCATCCGGGCGACCTTCAACCAGACGGTGGCCCGCACCGGTCGGCTCAGCTCCGACCAGCCCAACCTCCACAACATTCCGGTGCGTTCCGAACGCGGGCGGGTCTTTCGCACCGCCTTCGTCGCGCCGCCCGGCCACAAGCTGCTCATCGCCGACTACGACCAGATCGAGCTGCGCTGCATCGCCCATCTCGCGGAGGATCCGGGGCTCATCGAGGCGTTCGATGCCGGCGACGACATCCACACGGCGACGGCAGCGAAGGTGTTCGGGATCGACCCGGCCGACGTCCACGTCGAGGAACGGTCGAAGGCGAAGATGGTCTCCTACGGCCTCGCCTACGGGATGGAGGCCTACGGACTCGCCCAACGGCTCAACATCGCGGTTTCAGAGGCGGCCGAGATCCTCGACTCCTACTTCGAGGCGTTCCCCTCGGTGAAGCAGTACATGGACGACACGGTCGAGCAGGCCCGCGAGCGCGGCTACACCGAGACGCTCTTCGGGCGGCGCCGCCAGATTCCCGAGCTGTCGTCGGGCAACCGGCAGGTGCGCCAGGCCGGCGAACGCCAGGCGATGAACGCCGGCATCCAGGGGCTGGCCGCCGACATCTTCAAGGTGGCGCTGGTTCGTCTCGACAAGGCCGTCGAGGACGAAGGGCTCGACACCCGCATCGTCCTGCAGGTCCACGACGAGATCATCCTCGAGACGCCGGACGCCGAGGTCGAACGTGCCTCGGAGCTGACCCGTTCGGTGATGCGCGATGCGTTCGACCTGCGAGTTCCTCTCGAAATCGACCTCCAGGTCGCCGACACCTGGGCTGACGCCAAGGGCTGAGCGGCGATGAGTTGGGCGGCAATGAGTGATGCGCCGATGACGCCATCCGTCGACACTGGCCGAATGAGCATCACGCGAACGCGATCCGCAAGAGCCGCCGTTCTGGCCCTCGTCGTGGCGGTCTCGGCCGTCGCCGCCCCCACGCAGGGAGGCATCGCCGCGCCGATCGAGCAGACGATGCAGGCGTTCGATTTCGGACAGAACGTCACCGCCGAGCCGGTCGAGTCCCTGCTGTTCGACAACTTCACCAACACGCCCACCGACATCGGCAACCCGATCATCGGCTACGGCGGCGTGCGCATCCCGGTCGAGATGCTGGCCGCGGACGGGCCGGCCATGGCCCGGGTGGTCGGACTCGATCTCCCCCTCACCCCGATCGGGGGACTGAGCGAGGAGGCGACGAGAGGGGTCTACCTCGCCGGGTTGGCCGCCGACGCCCCGTACTCCGATCCGGTTGCGGTGCTGCCGTACTTCACCGAGCGACCGGGCGGCGGCCCATGGACCTTCGGCGATCTCGTCGACCCGGGCCAGCCCTTGATGTCCGACGACGCAGACCTCCAGTCCAGCTTCGATCGCTTCGCCGACCAACTCCTCCTGTCGGGCGACCCGACGGGCGGAGCGCCTCGTGGCGGTCAGCCGATCTTCAGTTCGCCCGAGGTGTTCGAGGGTGACCTCGACGGCTACCTCCTGGTGGGTGACTGCGAGATCGACGATGCCTACCTCCCGGCCGATTACGCGCAGGGCGCCGACGTGATCGTCGTCCAACAAGCCGAGCCCTTCCTTCCCGGCGGCGACGGCGGTCGGGCGGAAAACATCATCCGCCTCCAGATGCCCGATGCCGTCGTCCTGCCCTCGGGCCAGTCGATCGGTGGAGGACCGGCCTACAACGGCAGCTTCGCCGGCGACATCTTCAACGGTGCCAACACGATCCTCGGGATCCGCGCCCAGACAGATCCGGCCACGTCCGAGGTGCGACACGAGACGTTCGGATTCTCGTTCCAGAACGGCTTCTGGAACGAGGTACCACCCTTCGGCAACGTGGCAGTCGCCGATTCCGTCACGCTCTTCGAGCTGCCGCATCAGGTGCTCGACGGCGCGTCGTTCGGCTTCGCCTCGTTCGTGCAGGACGGCCCCCAACAGGTGCAGGGCGCCGTAGGCAGCAGTGCCTTCCCGTCGTTGCCGGGCATGTTGCCGGTCGGCGATCTCGCAACCTTCGTCCCCCGGCCCTTCGCCGTCGACGAGCCGGCGCTGGCCCAGACGATCAACGAGGCGTTCACCGTCGAGGCCCCGGTCGACCCGGCCCCGGCGGACGAGCCCCCGACCGACGAGACCGTCGACTCGGTGAACGAGGCGCCACCCACGCAGGAATCGCCTGCCGACCCGCCGGAGACCGACGACGACTCCTCGCTGCTCCCGTTGCTGCTCCTTCTTCTGGGCGGGGGCACGATCGCCGTCGGGTTGTGGATGTGGCTCACCAACCGCTCGGGCGCCGATCCATGTGAGGAGCTGCGCAAGAAGATGGTCGAGGCCAAGGCGGCCTGCGAGACCGCGACCACCGCCTCAGCGAAGGCGACGGCGGACTGTGCCGAGGCCCGCAGGAAGACCACTGCGCTGGAGGGGAAGCTGGCCGCCCTGAGGCGATCGTGGCCACCCGCGTTCGAGGAAGGCTCGGGCGCCTGGGTCGAGGATGCCGACGGCAACCGCGTCACAAGCACCGATCTGCACGCCCGGCGCCAAGCACTCGGGCCCGTCTGGGACAAGTACCGCGCCGGCGAGTTGACGGCGGAGGAGGTCGAAGCCGAATGGCAGAGGGCCGACACGCCGGAGTTCCGGGCCGAGCTGCGCGCGCGCACCGAGCGCAAGCGGACCGAAGCCACCCGGCTGGAAGCCGATCTGCACACCGCGCGGGGCGACGAGCAGACCGCATGCGCCAAGGTCGAGCCCGCCGAGAAGGCTGCGGCGACATCCTGCGGAGCCTACGAGGCGGCCAAGAAGGCCTACGAGGAGTGCATCGGCCGGGCCGTGGCCGACGCGGTCGCCTCGGCTGCGCAGGAGACTGCGGATGCCGCAGCGGTCGCCGCCCCGACGACCACTGCGGCCGCGACCCCCGCCACCGCGGCCGTCGCTCCCGAGCCCGCCGTCACCCGGTTCATCGGGTCTCGCACGATGCAGATCGACAAGTCCGGCCTGACGGGCGACGAACTGCGGCGGGCGGAGTATCTCGACGAGATCTTCGCCGAATGGCGGGGAACAGGTGACCTCGCCGGCGTCGCGGAGGCTCTCCACGAGTTCCAGGCGTGGCATCTCGCGACCTTCGACGAGCCCTGGTTCGAATGGACGACCGCGACCAGTAGCGAGACGCCGACCAGCACGGCCGGACACATCGACGAGTTCATGCAGACGCGCAAGATGGCCTGCTACGAGTTCGTGCACTTCTGCGCCTACATCGCGAGCGACCAGATCGTCCGTCAGCGCACCGGGGGCGACGAGGGTGAGGAGTTCCTCGAGGACGACTACGGCGCGTCGTGGAACTTCGTCGACGAGATCAACACCGACACCTCGGCGTTCGACAGCGACACCGCCAGTCGCGGCGAGGTCATCACCGGTGCCAGCCGCGTCGCCTCGTGGAACAACTCGGCCGGTTACTACCACACCGGCATCTATCTGGGCGACGGCAAGGTCCTGAGTCTGGGCGGGGGAGGGCTGCTCCTGGAGGACACCACCGGCCTCGTCGACGCGACCTTCCACCGATTCGGCTACGGCGACGTGCAGAGCGGCGCCTACCGCTACGGCACGCTCAACTCGCCCCCGAGCGGACGCTGATGGAGCACTGGTTCGAGGACCTGGCCGACCACATGGGTCCCGCCTATCTCCGCTACTCGTTCACCAAAGGGACCGGGCGCGAGATCGACACGCTGATCGCCCGCCTGGGACTCGAGCCTGGGATCCGCGTCCTCGACGTCGGCTGCGGGCCGGGCCGGCACGCCAACGAACTCGGGCGCCGGGGATACGAGGTCCACGGCGTCGACATCAGCGAGACATTCCTCGACGTGGCCCGCGCCGATGCCCCGGAGGGCGTGACCTACGGCCGCGAGGATGCCCGCGACATGCCCTTTCGCGGCGAATTCGACCTCGTGCTCTCGATCTGTCAGGGCGCGTTCGGCCTGGCCGGCGGCCCGGCTGCAGGGGAGCGGCTCGACCCGGATCGCGAGATCCTGGCCGGCATGGCCCGTGCCCTGAAGCCCGGCGGGACGCTCGTGTTCACCGCCTTCAGCGCCTATCTCCAGGTCGCCAACCTGCTCGACGGCAACGAGTTCGACGCCGTCCGGGGTGTCCACCGTGAGACCACCGAGATCCGCGACGGCGAGGGCACGGTGGCGGTCACCGACCTGTGGACGACGTGCTTCACGCCGCGCGAGCTTCGGCTGATGTGCGAGGCAGAGGGGCTCGAGGTCCGCTCGATCGATGCCGTCGAACCGGGAAAGTGGGAGCCCCGCGAGCCCGATGTCTCCTCGCCGGAGTTTCTTGTTATCGCCAGCGCTAGCCTTGCTTCGCTGTCTTCCTGACAGGGCACCCGGGTCCGATACCCGAGCGTCAACTCGATTCCCGAGAAGAATTCATGACTGACACCGCGGCCGAAGAGACCCAGTTCGGCACCTTCGATTCCGAAGGCAACTACACCCCCCGCCAGATCATCGACACCGACCTCGGTGGTGTCGACATCGAAGAGGCCTACACGAGCACCATGGTGCTGGTGGAAGACGGCCAGCTCGTCACGGGCACCGTCGTGCGGGTCGACCAGGACGAAGTCCTGCTCGACATCGGCTACAAGTCCGAAGGCGTCATCCCGAGCCGTGAGCTCTCGATTCGCAACGACGTCGACCCCAACGAGGTCGTGTCGATGGGCGATTCGATCGAAGCCCTCGTGATCACCAAGGAAGACAAGGAAGGGCGCCTCGTCCTCTCCAAGAAGCGGGCCCAGTACGAGCGGGCCTGGGGCAAGATCGAAGAGATCAAGGAAGCCGAGGGCATGGTCAAGGGCCCGGTGATCGAAGTCGTCAAGGGCGGCCTGATCATCGACATCGGCCTGCGTGGCTTCCTCCCGGCGTCGCTGGTCGAGCTGCGTCGTGTCCGCGACCTCCAGCCCTACGTGGGCAAGGAGCTCGAAGCCAAGATCATCGAACTCGACAAGAACCGCAACAATGTCGTGCTGTCGCGTCGTGCCTGGCTCGAAGAGACGCAGAAGGAACAACGCGAGGCGTTCCTCGACGACCTCAAGCCGGGCGAGAAGCGCACGGGTGTGGTCTCGTCGGTCGTCAACTTCGGCGCCTTCGTCGATCTCGGCGGCATGGAC
>JBDQKM010000192.1:0-6116 GCA_040263275.1 Acidimicrobiales bacterium | reverse complement strand
GGCTGGGTGTTGCTCGCCTCGCTCGGCGAGGCGTTCATGCTCAATGTCGGACCGGTGGCGCTCGAGATCGTCGGTGACGACCTCGGCGAGGAGGCCCCGGGTGTGTTCCTCAACGGCCTCATCATCTCCCGGGTGCCGCTCTTCTTCTTCCAGGCCGTGAAGGCCGCGTTGTTGCCGAACCTGGCACGCATGGCCGGCGAGAACGACCTCACCGGGTTTCGGCAGATCCAGCTCCGACTGGTCGGCGCGGTCGTCTCTGTTGCGGCGGTGTCGGTGGTGGCGATGGCAGCCATCGGCCCCTGGCTCGTCGAGTCGTTGTTCGGCGACGAGATCGGTGCCCGCGACATGGCGCTGCTGTCGGCCAGCGGCGGCGGGCTCATGGTCATGCTCTCGTTGTCGCTCGGCCTCGTGGCGCTCGACCACACCCAGCTGGCCGTGGTGGGGTTCGTGGTCGGGATGGCGGTGTTCCCGATCGCGATCCAGTTCGCCGACGATCCGTTCCTGCGGGTCGAGAGTGCCCTCGTGGCCGCAGTGACCGCCGGGTCGCTCGTCACGGCCGCCCTGCTCAGGTACGAGTACTCCGTCCACATCCGGTCGGGTCGCATGCGGGTCGCCAGCAACTCGCAGTGACGCCGGCGTGCTGGCGGTGAGCGACGTCAGGAATTAGACAGAGAACGCCGTTCGGACCCCGGAGGATCCCCGTGAAGCGACTCGTCGCCGTCCTGCTCGCCCTGGTACTGGTTGCGTCAGCCTGTGGCGACGACGACACGACGCAGGACGCGACGACGACCACCACCGCCGATCCCGGGACCGACGACCCGCCGGCTGACGACGGTGACGACACCGAGGGCGCCGACGGCACCGACACCGATGACCCTCCGGTCGAGGACGTGCCCCTGTTCTCGTCGTATCAGGGCGTCTCGGAGACCGAGATCGACTTCGGCGTCGCCGCCATCGATGCCGAAGCGCTGGTCCCGTTCGGATTCGATCTCGGGACGGCACCAGTCGAGGAGATGTACGTCGCCTGGACACAGGCGCAGAACGACCGCGGTGGTGTGCTCGGGCGAGACCTGGTGCCCCACACGCGGCTCTTCCTTCCGATCGGCACGGCGCCGTCGGACGAGATCTGCGCCGAGTTCGCGGAGGACATCGAGGTGTTCGCCGTCACCGGCCAGTTCCTGGCCGACAACCCGTTGTGCGTGACCGAGCTCTACGGCCTCCCGTACATCGGCCACTTCGGGCTCAACGACGAGCGGGACGAGAAGTCGGAGGGTCGCTTCATCGCGACCGAGATGGCCAACAGCGCCCAGCGCTACGGCGGCGTCGCCGAGATGATCGCCCAGGGCGATCTCGACGGGAAGAAGGTCGCGCTGTGGTGGGAGAACCCCGTCGACGTCGCCTTCGCCGATCTCGTCCGCCCGCTGCTCGAGGCATCGGACATCGAGATCGTGACCGAGGTCGAGGTCGGCGACTTCGGCCAGGACCAGATCGCGTCCGACAACGCCGAGGACCAGCGCATGGAACGTGTGATCTCCTCGGGGGCCGACTTCATCCTCTCGCTCGGCAACATCACCCCGCCGACCGAAGCCGCGGAGCGCGCGAACTTCTCGGGCACGATCGGGTTCACCAATGGGCAGGTCGCCGACCAGATCATCTTCCCCGAAGCCGAGTTGAGCGAGAACTCGACCCTCCCGGAACGGACGTTCGGGATCAGCACCAACAAGCCGACCCCGGAAGAGGCCCTCGCCGACGAAGGCATCCAGCAGTGCATCGACGAGTACAACTCCCTTTACGACGAGCCCATCGATCTCGAGTCCAAGACCACGGTCCAGGCGTTGGTCAACCACTGTCGGGCCTTCCGGCTGATGGTCCTCATCTTCGAGACGGCGGGAGTCGACCTCAATCCCGACTCCTTCGTCGAGGCGGCCGAGTCGCTCGGCACGTTCTCGCTTCCGGCCATGCCGGTGGCCACGCTCGGTCCCGACAACCACGCCGCCGGCAGCCAGATCCGCCGCTACGAGTACGACGGGTCGGTCGGCTACCACCTGCCCGTGGGCGACCCGATCGACCCGGTCGTTCCGGGCTGAGCCAGGGTCGTGGCGACTAGGCCGTAGCGCCTAGAGACACCGCCACAGACCCTGGGTACCCTTGTCTCCCGTGAAGGGTCTCATTCTCAGCGGCGGCGCCGGAACCCGGCTTCGCCCCATCACCCACACCAGCGCGAAACAGCTGGTGCCCATCGCCAACAAGCCGATCCTGTTCTACGGGATCGAAGACATGGCGGCCGCCGGCATCGAGGAGATCGGCATCATCATCGCGCCGGCCACCGGCGATGAGATCCGGGAGTACGTCGGCGATGGCTCGCAGTTCGGCGTGTCGATCACCTGGATCGTGCAGGACGAACCGCTCGGACTCGCCCACTGTGTCCTGATCGCTCGCGACTTCCTCGGCGACGACGACTTCGTGATGTACCTCGGCGACAACATGCTCGAGCAGCGGCTCACGGAGTTCGTCGAGGAATTCGAGAGCGCTCGCAACGCCGAGCCCCAGCTCGGCACAGACCATGTCGCGCCCGCCGCGCAGATCCTGCTCGCCAAGGTGGAGAACCCCACGGCCTTCGGCGTCGCCGAGATCGGGCCCGACGGCGAGGTGCTGCAGCTGGTCGAGAAGCCCGAGGTGCCGCCCTCGGACCTCGCGCTCGTGGGCGTGTACCTGTTCGACCCCACGATCCACGAGGCGGTCGCCTCGATCGAACCCTCGCCCCGGGGAGAACTCGAGATCACCGACGCCATCCAGTGGCTGGTGACCAACGGTCATCGCGTGAACCACGAGGTCCTCGTCGGCTGGTGGATCGACACCGGCAAGAAGGACCCGCTGCTCGAGTGCAACCGTCTCGTCCTCGACACGCTGAAGCGCGATGTCGCCGGCGAGGTCGATGCCGGGTCGTCGATCGACGGTCGGGTCGTGATCGAGGCCGGTGCCAAGATCGTGAACTCCACCGTGCGCGGGCCCGCGATCATCGGTGCCGGCACCGTGATCGAAGACAGCTACGTGGGGCCCTACAGCTCGATTGCGATCGACTGTCGGATCACCCACAGCGAGATCGACAACTCGGTGCTGCTGCGGCGCAGTTCGGTCACCGACATCCCCCGTCTCACCGACTCTCTCGTCGGCCGCGACACCGAGATCACCAAGGGCGACGCCCGCCCGCGGGCCACCCGCGTGATGCTGGGCGATCACTGCCACATCGCGATCGAATAGCGATCGAACCGAATTCCTCCGACCGAGCACCCCTGGAGTACCCATGGCAACCGTGACGCCGAGTGACGTCATCGATGGCGTCTACATCGTCGAACCCGACATCCACCGCGACGAGCGCGGCTATTTCATCGAGACCTACCGGCGCTCGTGGTTTCCCGGTCAACGCGAGATGATCCAGGGCAACCGGGGTGACCGCCAGGGCGGTGCCGTGGTCGGACTCCACTACCACCTGCACCAGAGCGACTACTGGTACTGCCCCTACGGCAAGGTCCGTGTGGTCCTCCACGATCTGCGCGAGGGCGGGCCGACCGACGGTGCAACGATCGTCTACGACCTCGGCGGCATTCCCGGATCAGACAATGATGCCGACTCCCACGTGCACCACGGCATCTACATTCCGCCCGGCGTGGCCCACGGCTTCGCCGCGCTGACCGATTGCACGCTCACCTATCTGGTCGACGGGTACTACAACCCGGCCGACGAGCTCGGCGTGCTCTGGAACGACCCCGAGATCGGCGCCGACTGGGGTCTCGAGGACCCGATCCTCTCCGGCCGCGACCAGGCCAACCCGCTGCGGGCCGATCTTCCCGCGAACCGCCGTCCCTACCACTCGTTGCGTACCACCTGATCTCTGCTTCGGCAGCCAAGGAGTCCCCCATGAAACTCTTCGTCACCGGCGCCGCCGGTTTCATCGGCAGCAACTATGTCCGCCACGTCCTCGAGACGAGCGACGACGAGGTCGTGATCTACGATGCGTTGACCTACGCCGGCAACATGGCCTCGATCGAGGACGTGCTCGGCGACCGGGTGTCGTTCGTGCATGGCGACATCTGTGACCGCGACGCCGTCCGGGCGGCCATGACCGGATGCGACCAGGTCGTGCACTTCGCCGCCGAGTCCCACGTCGACCGGTCGATCAGCGGGCCCGACGCCTTCGTCCACACCAACTGCGACGGGACCAACGTGATGTGTGACGTGGCCCGGCAACTCGAGGTCGACAAGTTCCTCCACGTCTCGACCGACGAGGTCTACGGCTCGGTCGAGGAGGGTTCCTCGGTGGAGACCGACGGGCTCGATCCCCGGTCTCCCTACTCGGCGTCGAAGGCCGGATCCGACCTGATCGCGCTGAGCTACTTCACGACCTACGACCTGCCGGTCATCGTCACCCGGGCTTCGAACAACTACGGACCGTTCCAGTTCCCCGAGAAGGTCATCCCGCTCTTCACGACCAACCTGCTCGATGGCGGGAGCGTGCCGCTCTACGGAGACGGCATGAACATCCGCGACTGGCTGTTCGTCGCCGACCACTGCTCCGGCGTCGACGTCGTGCTGCGCAACGCCGAGCCCGGCCAGATCTACAACATCGGCGGCGGCAACGAGATCACCAACCGTGAGCTCACCGATCGCCTGATCGAGCTCTGCGGCCGCGACGAATCGGCCATCGACTATGTCGAGGACCGCCTGGGTCACGACCGTCGCTACTCGATCGACTGTTCGAAGCTGAAGGCGATCGGTTGGGCCCCCGCTCAGGACTTCGCCGAGGGGCTGGAGAAGACCGTCGCCTGGTACCGCGACAATCGTGCGTGGTGGGAGCCCCTGAAGGCGAACACGGCGTCGGTTCGATGAAGGGGATTGTCCGATGAGGATCCTGCTGACCGGGGCCAACGGACAGTTGGGCACCGAGATCCAACCGCTGCTCGAGCCCCACGAGGTCACCGCCGTCGACCTCCCGGAGCTCGACATCACCGACCGGGCGATGGTGCTCGGCGCCATGCACGAGCTGCGCCCAGACGTCGTGATCAACTGCGCGGCCTTCACCGCGGTCGACGACTGCGAGTCGAAGGTCGATCTGGCCTACAACGTCAATGCGATGGCCGTGCGTCATCTCGCTGAGGGGTGCCGGGAGACCGGCGCTCACCTGGCCAGCGTCTCCACCGACTACGTCTTCGACGGGTCGAAGGACAGCCCCTATGTCGAGTGGGACACGCCCTGTCCCATCTCGGTCTACGGCCGCTCGAAGCTGGCCGGAGAGATCGAAGCCGGTCCTGCGGCGACCGTGGTGCGTACGGCATGGGTCTGCGGCGAATACGGCCACAACATGGTCAAGACCATCCTGCGGCTGTTGGGCGAACACGAGACCCTCACGTTCGTCGACGACCAGGTGGGCCATCCGACGTTCACGTCCGACCTCGCTCCGGTCCTGCGGGATCTGGCCCTCTCGAAGCGTCCCGGCCTGTTCCACGTGACCAACCAGGGCGCGGTCAGCTGGTTCGAATTCGCCCGTGAGGTGGCGAAGGCCTCCGGCGCCGACCCGGCCCGCGTCAACCCGTGCAGCACCGAGGAACTCGGTATGGACTATCCGGCCCCGCGGCCGGCCAACTCCGTGCTCGACAACATGGCCCTGCGGCTGTCGGGGCTGCCCGAGACCCGTGACTTCCGCGAGCCGCTCGGCGAACTCGTGGCTCGCCTCACCTGACCCGGCGGGGCCGGACCACGGCCAACAGCGCGGCCGCAAGCGCCAGGAAGGCGAGCCAGATCACGCGGTCGAGGCTGCCCAGGAGCACGCCGGTGTCGAGCGGGAGGCCGATGAGCGGTGCCAGCGCGGCGATCAACGCCTCGCGCACGCCGAGGCCACCCGGGAAGAAGCCGATGGCGACGGTCAGCGCGCCGGCCACGGAGAGGGCGACGGCCTGGGTCGGTTCGATGGAGACGCCCAGGGCGCTGACGGCCAGACCGAGCCGGCAGGCGCTGACGGCCAGCCACCCCGCCTCGACCAGCACGATCGTCGCGGCCAGGCCGGCGCGACCCGACGCGGGGGCGTTGGACCGGAACAGGGCCGCGGCTCCGGCGCCGGC
>JBDQKM010000191.1:0-6169 GCA_040263275.1 Acidimicrobiales bacterium | reverse complement strand
GCCGCCCTGCGCCGACGCCCCCGCCCTCTCGTGGCGAGGGTGGTCGACGGTCGCACCGTTCTCGACCTGCGCACCGTGGACCCCGGCGACGATCTCGAGGTCGCCGACGCCCTCCGCGACGTGCTCGGCTGAACGGGCGGGCCACGAGCATGCACGTCGTCGCCACCGCCGGCCATGTCGACCACGGCAAGTCGACCCTGGTCAAGGCCCTCACGGGCACAGACCCCGACCGACTGGCCGAGGAGAAGGAGCGGGGTCTCACGATCGACCTGGGCTTCGCATCCACCGCGTTGCCGTCGGGGCGGGGCGTGGCCTTCATCGACGTGCCCGGCCATGTGCGCTTCCTCAAGAACATGCTCGCCGGGGTCGGCAGCGTCGATGCCTGCATCTTCGTGGTCGCCGCGACCGAAGGCTGGAAGCCGCAGTCGGAGGAACACCTCCGCATCCTCTCCCTCCTGGGCATCCGCCACGGCTTGATCGCCCTGACGAAAGTGGGGCTGGCCGACGACGAACTGCGAGAACTCGCCGCGATGGAGATCGCCGACCGGGTGGAGGGCACCTTCCTCGAGGCCGCACCGATCGTCGAGGTCGATGCCCTTGAGGGTCTCGGCATCGACACCCTCCAGGCGGCGCTCGACGAACTGCTCGACGCGACGCCCACGGCCACGGACCACAAGCGGCCCCGGCTGTGGATCGACCGGGTCTTCGCGGCGAAAGGGTCGGGCACCGTCGTCACCGGCACCCTCACGGGCGGGCTCATCCGGGTCGACGACGAGCTCGACGCGCTGCCCGCCGGCCGCACGGTCCGGATCCGCGCCCTCCAGAGCCTCCACGCCGAACGCACCAAGGTCGGCCCCGGCAACCGGGTCGCCGTGAACCTGACCGGCATGAGTCACGACGAACTCCGCCGAGGCGACGTGCTCGTCGCCGCCCGCCAGTGGCACGTCACCGATCGCTTCGACGGCCGCGTCGAGGTCCTCGACGCCCTGGATCACCCCGTCACCCGACGCGGGGCCCACGTGGCCTACATCGGCTCCGGCGAGTATCCGGCCCGGGTGCGGGTGCTCGGACCCGCCGAGATCCCACCCGGCGCACGCGGCGCGGTTCGCGTCTATCTGCCGGTGGCGCTCCCGCTGCTGCCCGGTGACCGCTTCATCCTCCGCGAGTCGGGACGGGGCGAGACGCTCGGCGGCGGGGAGATCCTCGACATCGACCCACTCGTTGCCGCCTCCCGCGCCGTGCCCGACCGGTCGGTCGACCGTGTGATCGCCGAACGCGGACGGGTCGACGTCGACCATCTGCTCCGGCTGACCGGCGAGCGGCGCGCTCCCGACGTCGGGACGTGGGCCGTCGCGCCGGAGACCCTCGACGAGACCCGTGCCGCGCTCGACCGGGCGATCGTCGCCGCCGGCCCGCTGGGCCTCGACCTCGCCGGCCTCGACGACTTCGAGCGAGCGGTCCTGGAGACGATGGACGGCTACCACGTCGAGGGGGGCCACGCGCGCGTTGCCGACGCGGTCGACCCGCTCGCCGACCACCCCTACGTCGCCGAGCTCGAGGCGTCGCCGTTCGATCCACCCCAACCCACCGACATCGACCGGGCCGAACTCCGGGAGCTCGTCCGCCGGGGCGATGTCGTCGAGGCCGACGGGGTCTATTTCGCCGCGGCGGCCGTCGATGCCGCCGCGCGTGTCGTCGCCGGTCTCCTCGCGGTCGAACCGGACGGGGTGACCGTGTCGACCATCCGGGATGCGTGGGGGACCTCACGCAAGTACGCGATCCCGCTGGTGACCCACCTCGACGAGAATGGGATCACCCGTCGGCGCGACGATCTACGAATCGCCGGTCCGCGGCTGCCCGCGCTCGACTGAACCTCAGACGGTGAGCAGGTCGCGACGTTCGCTCTCGCTCAACCCGCCCCAGATGCCGTGCTGCTCCCGGATCGTGAGGGCGTAGGACAGGCAGTCGTCGCGAACGGAGCAGGTCTCACAGATCGCCTTCGCGTTCTGTTCGCGGTAGCGCTTCTCATCACGACGTTCGGGACTCGGCGGCGGAAAGAACACCGCGGCCTGAGGACCCCTGCACGCCGCCTTGAGCTGCCACTCGGACGTTCCGCTACGCGTTCCCGTATTCCGCATTCCCGTATCCCGAATTCCCATATCCGCTCCCCTTCTCCCTCGTTGGCTTAGCGGACCTGAGACGGATGTCACAACCGCACTCCGCGGTTGTTTTCCGAAACCGACCGCCGCGCGTGAGATTTGGTGGGTTTTGCGCAATGTTGCGCCGATTTTTCTTGTATCGGCCGCTGTTTCCAGTGCCTTGACCGCAGATCGGTTGTCCCGTGTCCCGGCACCGGGTGACGCCCTGATGACACGGCAACTGCAGCCTCGGGTGGGTGAGAGGTACCGTCGCCGTCACATGGACATCGGCATGACCAGGCCTTTCCGCGCGCAGCCGCCCGACATCGGCGATGCCCTTCTGCGCCCGGCGGTGCTCCGACGTCTCCTGGCCCGCTTCGAGGCCCGCGTCGTGGTCGTCCGGGCCAGCGCCGGGTTCGGCAAGACCACGGCCCTGGCCCAGTCGGTCGACCAGAACCATGTCGCGTCTCGGGGTCGCGACATCTGGATCGGTTGTGAACCCGCCGACGCCGACGCCGACCATCTCCGCCGCGGCATCGCCGAGTCGCTCGGGCTCAGCGCCGATGCGTCGCTCGACACGATCGCGGACGCGGTCGCCGGGGCCTCCCCCACGCAGGTCTGCCTCGTGTTCGACGACACCCACGAGATCCCCGACGGCTCGAGTGGCGCGACCCTCCTCAGCCGGCTGGTCGCCGACCTTCCGGCCAACGGACACCTCGTTCTCGCGGGACGCGTCGATCCGCCCGTGTCGCTGGCCCGTCTCGAGGCCCAAGGCCGCGTCGAACGAATCCACGAACACGATCTCACCCTCGACCGGGCCGAGCTCAGCGCGCTCGCCGAGCGGGCCGGTCGACCGGTCGCCGACATCGAGTCGCTCGGCGGTTGGCCGGCGCTCGTCGCGCTGGGCCTGCGGTCCGGGCCGGTCCGCCAGTTCCTCGACGAGGAGGTGATCGCGAGTCTCGACGACGACCAGCGCCGTGTGCTCGCCCTCGTCGTGGCCCTCGGCGGCGCCGATGACTCCCTCCTGACCGAACTCACCGGGGTCGAGGCCGCGGTCGCCATCGGCGGCCTGCCGATGATCCACCAGAGCGACGGCTGGTACGAGGCCCACGCCCTGTGGTCGTCGGTCTTCACGAGCGACCAGATCGATTCCGCCCGCCGGACCCACCAGCGCGCCGCCGTCGAACACCTGCTCGCGGGCGGGCAACCCGGCCGTGCTGTCGACCTCGCCTGCCGAACGGCACAGAGCGACCTGGTGATCAAGGCCCTCCACGCCACCGTGATCGCCGGCCAGGTCGAGGACGTCGACGTCCTTCGCCGCTGGCTCCCGCTCCTCCCCGACGACGTTCGCCATCATCCGCTGGCCTTCCACATCGAGGGATTGATCGAGCAGGCCGTCGATCCGACCACCGAACGCTGTCTCGAGCTCTTCGGGAAGGCCGCCGACGGCTACGAGGCGCTCGGGGAGCACGAGGGCCTCGTCAACGCCATCGCCGAGATCGGGTTCTGGCACCACATCCGCCGCGACAGCGAGCAGTTGATGGGTGTCGCGATCCGCATGCAGGAGCTCGCCGATCAGGGCGTCGCCGCGGCCACCCCGTACACCGACGTCACCCGGGCCTTCGTCGGAATCGCCCAGGGCCACCCCGAGGCGATCCTGGCCGCGGTTCGTCGCGCCCGGGGGGCTCGCATGACCGGCCGCTTCGAGGCGATCACCGAGTGGCTCGAGTTCCAGGCCCTCGAGCTCACCGGCCACACCGACGTCGCCCTCGCCGACCGCTATCTCGAGGGGGCCGGCGCGATCCGAGGCACGGAGGTGATCGCCATCGCCGCCCGCTGGCGGGCCGGCCGCGTCGATGAGCTGCTCTCCGATCCCACGGCATGGGCGGCCCGAACGGGATCCGACCGGGCCCGCTTCCTGTGCCACTCGTGGATGGCTGCCGTCCTGGCCGGCGCCGGGCGCCTCGCCGATGCCACCGACCATCTCGAACTCGCCCGCCGTTTCGCCGGGGAACGCAACGCACCCCAAGTCGAGATCACGCTGGCCCTGCCGACCCTGCTCATCGAACACGAACGGGGGCGGACCGACGAGGCGCGGGCGATGCTGGAGGACCTCCTCGATCGCATCCCGCTCGGCCCGAGCACCCGGCTGTCGTACAACGGGTCGGCGGCGCTGATCGCCCGGTTCCGGCCCGCCCTGTTCGACACCCAGGTCGTTCCCATGCCTGAGCGGGACACCAGCCTCGGTCTCGCGCTGCGGGAGATGGACACCACCGGTGAGCTCACCGCACTGCGCACCGTGGTCTGGCCCGACAACCCCGGCATGCTGCTGTCGTCGCTGTTCCTGCGGACATCGTGCGAGTTCGTGTGCGCCGCGTGGGCTGCGGGTCGACCCGAGGCGCGGACGACGGCCGAATGGCTGCTCGAGGTGATCGGCGATCCGGCCCGGAGTCGATTCCGCGACGTCACCGACCACCCGCTGAAGGAGGTCGCCGCCGCGGCCAAGGAACTCCTGGCCTCGGTCCCCCTCCCTCCGGTCGGAATGCGCACGCTGCGGCTCCTCGGTGCCGAGCGACTCGAGATCGACGGCGTGGAGTCCGAGCACGACGACTGGCGCCGGGAACGGGTCCGGTCGCTGCTCGGCTATCTGGTCGTCCACCCCGATGCCACGCGCGACGCGATCATGGCGGCGCTGTGGCCCGAGGCCAGCGAGGAAGCGGCCCGCCGGAGTCTGCGCTCCACCCTCAACCTCCTGCTCGGGGTCCTCGAAGAGGGCCGCGCCGGCGGTGATGCCGCCTACTTCGTGCGGGCCGACGGCAACCGGGTCCGTCTCGCCGGCCACGACCGCCTCGAGATCGATGTGTGGCGGTTCGACTCCCTGCTCGACGAGGCCGACCAGCTCGAGGCCGACGGTGCACCCAGCCTCGCTCTCGACTGTCTCACCGAAGCGATCTCGCTGTATCGAGGCGACCTGCTGATCGGCGTCGTCGAGGGCGAGTGGCTGCACCTGGAGCGCCAACGACTCCATGTCCGATTCGTCGGTGCGGCCGTTCGCAGTGCGGAGCTGCTGCTCGCGCACGACCGGGCCGACGAGGCGATCGCACTGGCGAGCCGCACGCTGCAGATCGAGCCCTGGTCCGAACCGGCCCACCGCTCACTGGTCGCCGGCCACCTCCAACGGGGCGACCGCGCCGCCGCGCACCGTGCCATGCAGCAGTGTCACGAGATGCTCGAGGAGCTGGGCGGGCCGGTCGACGAACTCACCGCGATGTTGGAGCGGCGCCTCACCGGGAGCTGACTACGTCTCGTCGGCTGCTTCGAGCTCGTCGGTGTCTTCGTCGGTGCCGGGGCGCATCTCGCGATAGTCACGGGCACCGCCTTCCTCCGGCTCGATCTCGAGCCACAGTCCCTCGATGGCCACGACCCGCACGGGATCGCCCGCCAGGATCGGCGTGGTGCGATTGACCATCGCCCGCCACGGCGCGCCGTCGATCATCACGATGCCGTCCTTCTTCACCTCGGTGGCGGCTTCGCCCATCATGCCGATCATCCATTCGCGACCGATGGTCGGGGTGCCGAAGCGGGTCCGGATCATCGACGGCATGCCGTTCATCATCGACAGCGCCACCCCGATGATGCCCACGAGGAGGGTGATCCACGAGATCGAGAAGCCGTCATAGAGGAAGAGCGACCCGATGACGAGACAGACGGTGGCGATGGCCGACCACGCCCGGGGCACGCCGGTCTGCACGTCGACCGCGTAGCCGAGCATCGCGATCACCAACAGCGCAAGGGCCCAGGTGCGCGTGGGTAGGACCTCGAGGCCGTAGCAACCGAGCACGAAACAGACCGCACCGACGACGCCGGCGATGCCGATCCCGGCGGTGTAGAACTCAAAGATCAGCAGCGACACCCCGATGAGGAAGAGCAGATAGGCCATCGCCGGGCTGGCCACGCTGTGCATCCAGCCCTTGAAGAGCGACAGTTTCCGCAGCCGGACCGGCGAGGCGATCTCTCGGACCGATTCGCCG
>JBDQKM010000190.1:0-6175 GCA_040263275.1 Acidimicrobiales bacterium | reverse complement strand
GGCCCGACGCCCGGTGGAGGATCTCGCCGGCCGACATCGAGGCCCTCGGCGCGCTCCAGACCGTTCTGCTGACCGCCGCGGCGCCGCTCGTGCGGCCCGGGGGCACGCTCGTCTACAGCGTCTGCACCCTGACCCGGCGTGAGTCGGTCGACGTGGTCGCGGCCGTCAGCAGAACGGTCTGGAGCGCGCCGAGGGCCTCGATGTCGGCCGGGGAGATCCTCCACCGGGCGTCGGGCCGACGACGCAACGCGCCGAGGCCCGAGCAGGGCGCGTCGACGAGCACCGCATCGAAGGTCGCCGGCGCGAACGGTGGTGTGGTCCCGTCGGCCTGGATCGCCAGCACTCCGTCGAGCCCGAGGCGCTCGGCGTTGCCGACCACCAGCCCGACCCGGCTGCGACGCATGTCGGCGGCCACCACCGTGGCGCCTCGTCCGGCGATCTCCGTCGCCTTGCCGCCGGGCGCGGCACACATGTCGAGCACCAGGTCGCCGGCTCCCGACGGCACCAACGCCGCGACCCGACGGGAACTCTCGTCCTGGACGTAGCCGTCGTCGCGCCGCTGCACCGTCGCCGGCTCGTTCATGGTGCGCAGCGCAGCTTCGGCCTCGGCCGGGCCGAGCTCGTCGGACAGTCGGGCAACCAGCCAGTCGGGGTAGCTGAGCTCCACGGCAAGCGACGGCATGGTGACGCCGTCGTCGACGGCCGTGGCGACCTTGCGCAGCACCGCGTTGACCATTCCCCGGAACCGTTTCGGCGCGGCCGAGACCGTGGCCGACACCGCGGCGTGGGGTGGTGTGCCCATCTCGATGAGCTGGTGGGCCCCGATGCGCAATGCCGCCCGCGCCGCCGGCGGCGGGTCCTGCACGAGGAACCGGTCGACGACATGGTCGAGAGCCCGCTTCCGGCGGGTCGAGCCGTAGACGAGCTCGGTGACGAAACCCTTGTCACGGGGCTCGAGGTCGGTGTCGGCCAGGATCTTCGGCAGCACCACGTTCGCGTAGGCACCGCCCTCGTCGATGCGCACGATGGCATCGATCGCGATGCGGCGGGGATCGGCCGAGACCGGGTCGGTGCTCATCAGACGAGACGCTCGTCGGCGGTCGGCTGGGCGCCGTTTCGCCATGCGGCGGCCGGCTGACGACCCTTGCCCTCGGGCTGCACCTCGATCAGCTCGAGGGCGCCCGATCCGGCATGGACCGTCTCGCCGTCGAGCGATCCGGGCTCGCCGGCACCGTCGATCACGGCGGTGCGGTGGATCTTGAGCCGCTTGTCGCGGAATGTCGTCCAGGCCCCACCGACCCGCACCTGTCGATGGATGTCGAGCGCCGCCCGTGACCAGTCGATCCGACGCTCCTCGTTGGCGAGCTTGGCCGCGTGGACCGGCTCCCCGACCTGGGGGGCGGGGTCACCGAGGCCGTTGGTCATGGCATCGAGCAGCTGCTCGACACCGATCTCGACCAGGCGAGCGCGGAGCTCGTCGAGCGTCTCGTCGGGGTCGATGGTCACCTCGTTGCGCCGATAGACCGCGCCGGTGTCGAGCCCCTCCTCGACGGCCATGAGGCACACCCCGGTGGTCGGGTCGCCGGCCAGGATCGCTCGTTCGACCGGGGCCGCGCCCCGCCATCGCGGCAGGAGCGAGAAGTGGATGTTGACCATGGCCAGCCGGTCGAGCACCGTCGCCGGGATGATGCGCCCGTAGGCGACCACGACGCCGAGGTCGACGTCGACCTCGGCGAGATCCGCGAGGTCGTCGGTGACCCGCAACCCCATGGCCTGCGCAGCGGCCTTCACGGGCGACGGCTGATGGGCCCCACCCCGGCCCCGACGCGTGTCGGGACGGCTGATCACCAACGGGATCTCGAAGCCGGCCTCGACCAGGGCCGTGAGCGGCGCCACGGCCAGCTCCGGTGTGCCCAGATAGGCGATGCGTCGGATCTCCGCCGGGGGCGGGATCGTCACGGGAGGGTCAGCCCGCCGCCAGTGGACCGACGGGTTTCCGAGGAGCCGAGTTGCAGATCACGGATGGTCTTCAACGCCTGCTTGCGGGTGTCGTCGTCGAGCCGTTCGATGAGCAGGGTGCCGTCGAGATGATCCATCTCGTGTTGGAAGAGCCGGGCTTCGAGTTCGTCGGCCTCGAAGGACAACTCGTTGCCGTCGAGGTCGCGCCCGACGATGTGGATGACCTTGGGCCGGACGATCTCCCAGGAGAGCCCGGGCACCGAGAGGCAACCTTCCTCGAACAGCCACTCCCCGTCGCTGTCGACGATCTCGGGGTTCACGATCGCTTCGGGCCCGGCGCCGATGTCCCACACGAACAACCGCTTCTGCACCCCCACCTGGGGGGCGGCGAGCCCGATGCCCGGCGCCTCGTACATCGTCTCGAGCATGTCGTCGACAAGTCGGACCAACGACTCGTCGATGTCGGTGATCTCACGCGCGGTCTGCCGCAGCACGGGATCACCGATGATGCGGATGTCGAAGCCGGACATGCCTTCAGGTTACCGTCGGGGCGGTGAGCGACAGGCACTACTTCGACGATGACGCCGACATCGCGTCGTCGCCCCACCCGGTGGAGATCTCGCTGCCCGACGTGGCGCTCACGCTGACCGCCGACCGTGGGGTGTTCTCCGCCGATCGTCTCGACGCCGGAACGAAGCTCCTGCTGCTCGAACTGCCACCGTTCGACGACGGCGCCAGGGTGCTCGACATCGGCTGTGGCTGGGGGCCGATCACCTGCGTGGTGGCGGCTCGGGCCGCGACCGCCCGCATCTGGGCCGTCGACGTGAATCGGCGGGCCCGCGAGCTGACGATCGCCAATGCTGCGTCGATGGGCGCAGCCGACCGGGTCTGTGTGGCCCCGCCCGACGAAGTGCCGGACGAGCTCGTGTTCGACCGGATCGTGTCGAATCCGCCCATCCGGATCGGCAAGACCGCGCTCCACGGCCTGCTGCTGCGTTGGCTGCCCCGCCTGACCCCGGACGGCACCGCCCACCTGGTCGTCCAGAAGCACCTGGGAAGCGACTCCCTGGCCCGCTGGCTCACCGAGCAGGGCTACCCCACGACCCGCCTCGCCAGCCGTGCCGGCTATCGCATCCTCAAGGTACGACGCACCGACGGCCATTCCCGAGAGACTGCGTGATGGCCCAACTCGACGGCACCGGCATGAAGCGTCTGCATCGCGAATGGCGACGCCGCACCACCGGGAGACTCGCGCTGATCCTCGACGGGGTGCAGAACCCGTTCAACGTCGGGTCCGTGGTGCGTACCGCCGCGGCGGAGCGGGTCGACCACGTCTGGATCGCTGCGGGCACGGCCCCGAACCACGACAAGGTCAACAAGACCGCACTCGGCACCCAGCGCTACCTCACCTGGACCGAGGTCGACGACGGCCCCGCCGCCGTCGCCGCTGCGAAGGCCGACGGGTACCGGGTGGTGGCCATCGAGCTCACCACCGATGCCACTCCCCTGCCCGACGCCGACCTGAGCGGCGACATCGCCCTCGTCATCGGCCACGAGGACCGCGGGGTCACACCTGCCACCCTCGCGGTCTGCGACGAGGTCGCGTTCATCCCCCAGCTCGGCAAGGTGGGATCGCTCAACGTCGCCGCCGCGACCGCGATCGCGATCTACGAGGCCCGACGCCGCAGTTGGGCACCGTAGGCCGGCACCCCCCGGCTCACTGCAGGCAGGTCTCCGACGGCAGCCCTTCCCGTTCGTCGACCACGTGATCGCCGTCGGGGGTGATGGTGGAGATGATCGGTTCGTCCTCTTCCCACTCGACCTCGGGGAACGCATAGCTGCCATAGGAGCTGATGCCCTGCTCGATGCTGATCACCTTGTCGACGACGGTGGTCGGCACTCGGGTGCCGTCCGAGAGGATCAGCGTGACCTCGGTGCCGTCGTCGAGCCCGGGCGCGTTGTACTTCCAGACGATGTGCGACAGGGAGTCGTCGTCGATCGGGGTGTGGAACGTGATCGCACAGACCTTGGTCACCTCGATCTCGACGATGATGTCGTCACCGTTCTCCTCCTGACCGATCACGACCTGCCCAGGGGTGTTCTCGTCTCCGGGGGTCCCCGTCGGCGCCGGGTCGTCGGCCGGGGCCGGGCTCGGAGTCGGCTCCACCTCCGCGTCGTCGCTGCTCTCGCCGGGAGGCGACTCGTCGACCCCGCCGGTGTCCGTGGTCGACTCGTCGTCACCCCCGAGCACCGATGCCAACCCCAACCCCGCGGCCAGGACGACCACCGCGGCGAGCACGACGACGACGATCTTGCGGGCATCCAGCCGGTTCTCGGCCATACCCGAGTCTGACAGGCCGCGAACCCGGCCCCGGGCCATCCCGCAGCCCTGGTGTCAGGTCACCGACACCGTCGAACGGCAGACATCCACGATCGCATCGGCCAGGCGTTGGTCGGCGCCGGGCCCGAGCCTGACGGAGCACGCGACATACTCAGCGGCGCCATCGGTGAACGCCGCGACGAACACGAGTCTCCCCGCCGACTCCGTCTGCGCCCGCACCACCCGCGCGTCGGACAGCGACTCGACCTCGACGTTGAACGTTCCGTCACCCTCGGAGTCGACGATGCTCGTGAAACTCGGGAGATCGGGAGCGAGCGCCAACCAGTCGTCGAGTGCGCGCTCCCCACACCCCTCGAGCGGGCACGCCCGAGCGACGGTCCACTGCTCGAACACCGAACCCTCCGTGTCGGGCACGAAGTCGAACGCGAACTGCTCTGATGCCACCCAGCCCTCGGGAACACGGGTACGCAGACCCTCCTCGGTGGTGATCGAGTCGAGCGCCACGCCGGTGTCGTCCTCGGCGGTGACGATCAGCACCGCTCCCACCAACGCGCACGCGATCAGGAGGGGGACGATCCACGGACGACGCATCCGTTCATACTCGCAGCGGATCGACCTCGATCCGCAGCCGGGCCGCCGGGCGCGGCGTGGCGGCCAGGGCATCGAGCAGTGGATCGTGGGTGTCGGCCCGCAACAGCCAACCGTCGTCGACGGGACCGCGCACGCGGACACCCGTCGGCCGGCCGAAGGCGGCGATGAAGTCGGGGGCCCCGGCGCCGGTGACGAGCGCCTCGGCCCCGTAGGGCGGCGCACCGAGCGCGGCCCGCCGGTCGCGCTCCGCCACCGCCACCAGCGCGGGGTCGGCCCGCACCGCGGCCCGCACCACCTCGTGGTCGGGCTGACGGGTCTGGAGCACGAGCCGGCCTCCGTCGGCCCGGGGGCCGAGGAGTCGAGCGGCGCGGGCCAACAGGGCCATGGCCTGCTCTGCCGCCCGCTGGCGGGGCGCCAGCAGCTCCTGGTCGAGATCGAGGAAGACGACCACGTCGGCCCGGTCGACCCGGTGCAGGACCGCTTCGGTGCCGATGACGACCCGGCTCGACGGCGGATCGTCATCGGCCGCGGTGATCTCGTCGACGGGTTCGCCCACGAGCGCGGCCAGTTCTTCGCGGGCCCGCGTCACACCGACCCGCAGGTTCTTCAACATGGTGCTGCCACAGTGCGCACAGACCACCGGGCGCGCCTCGGTCCCGTCGGCGGTCTCGAGTCGGTCGTCGATCAACACCATCGACGCGGTGCCGTCCTCCGAGCGCACGATCTCGCCACAGGTGGCACAGGCCAGCAACCGCGACCGGCCCTTCCGGTTGAGCACGCACACGACTCGACCCTCGTCGAGGCTCGGCCCGAGGCGCGCCGCGAAGGGCCCTGCGTTCACCGGGTCGTCGTCGCGCCGGTCGAGCACGTCGACCACGGGCCAGCCCTCACGTTCCGCCGTGCGATTGGGACGGAGCAGCCGGCCCGCCCGTAGCGCCTCGAGCGACGGCGTCGGTGACGACAGCACGGCGGGCACGCCGCGCCGGCGAGCCCGTTCGAGCACCACGTCACGAGCGTGCCAGGCCGGCGTGCGCTCCTCCTTCAGCGATTCCTCGTGCTCGTCGAAGACGACCACCGCCGCGAGCTCGGGCATCGGCATCCAGGCGGCCGAGCGCGTCCCGACCACGGTGGCGCCGCCCGCGGCGGTCGACCATTCGTCGGGACCGAGGGCCACCGTCACTCCGGCCCGCCGCAGGGCGATGGCCAGGCGGCGGGCCCGTACCATGTCGGCCACGACGACGAGCGTGTCCCCCAGCCGACACCCGGCAAGCGCGAGCGCCACGC
>JBDQKM010000189.1:0-6232 GCA_040263275.1 Acidimicrobiales bacterium | reverse complement strand
CCCCCGATACGAGCTCGGCCGGGCCGGGTTCGTCGGGTTCGAGCTCCACCGGATCATTGCCCGTTGGCGTCACCCCTGGCCCGTCCACGCCGGATGACGAGGGGGCGGCGTCGCCGTCCTCGCCTCCGACTTCGAGCACGCCGACGACGAGCACGCCCACGTCGAGCACGACGACGAGCGCGGCACCGACTTCGACCACGGTGGCGACGACCGAGCCGCCGCCGACCACGGTCGAGCCGCAGGGGAACAACGGCAATGGCAACGGCAACGGGGTGGGGAATGGCAAGGGCAACGAGGGGAACGGCGGAGGCAACGGCCACGGAAGAGGCGGGTCCCGCGGTGGCGACTGAGCAACCCGCCGCCGTCCCGAAGCGCCTCATCGACGACGCCCGCCGAGGGGATCAGGCGGCCTTCACCGCGATACATCGAGTGTATGCGCCGCCGCTGCGTCGCTATCTCGAGGCGGTGTCGCGCGACCTTGCGGCCGAGGTCGAATCGGCCACCTGGGAGTCGGTGGCAACGTCGCTCAACCGCTTCTCGGGTGACGGAACCCAGTTCCGGTCCTGGCTCTTCACCATCGCCCGCCGGCGCCTGGTCGATGAGGTCCGGCGCAGCGCCCGCCGGCCACTCGTGGTGGTGTCCGTGACGGAGTCACCTGCGGTCGACCCGGCGGATCTCGATGACGGCCCCGATTGGGCCGTACATGTCCTGCGTACGATCCCGACCCGCCAGGCCGAGGTGGTCGCGTTGCGAGTGCTGGGTGGACTCTCGGTCGACGAGGTGTCGAGGCTGCTCGGGATCACCCCGGAGAACGTGCGGGTCCTCTGTCATCGTGGGCTCAACGCCATTCGTCGCATCCTCGAGTCCGGTGACGTCGACACGACCGGGTTCTCGGGAGAAAACCGCTCGGCGGTGTAACGGACGTCGACCGGCGAACGATCTTCTGGCATGGACCAGATCTCGCCGCAAGAATCCGACGCGATCATCGATGCCGCCGCCCGCGGCGAGATCATTGCCGGCCACGAGCTCGAGGGTCGGCTGCTGACGAGCCTTCATGCTGCCGGCGATGTCGCCGTAGCGGCACCCCGTGTCGTCGCAGCGGGTGGCGTCGCCGGCCGGATCGCCCGCCGCACCGCCGTCGCGGCGACGGCAGCCGTGATCGGATTCGGTGGCGCGGCGGCGGCGACCACGGCGTTGTTCGTCGACTCTCCGGATCCGGCCGTGGTCGAGGAGGTCGTCGAGCAGGACTTCGACGCCGATGTCGTGTCGGACGACGGAGACGATGAGTCGGTCGCGGAGGTCGACGACTCGGAGTCGGCCGACGAGGTGGCCGATGACGCGACGGAGTCGTCGGAGCCGGACAACGGTGGACGGCCGGAGATCGAGGGGGTCGACGCGTCGGACGGGCTCGACGACGAGGAACTCGAGTTGCTCTGCGAGGGGGCGGAGAATCACGGGCACTATGTCTCGATGGTCGCTCGCGACAAGACGACGGAGACCGACGGCACCCACGGCGAGCGGGTGCGGGAGGCGGCCGGGAGCGACTGCGGCAAGGACGCGTCGGGTGACGACGATCCGGATGACGCCGACGACGAAGCGGACGAGGCCGACGACGAGTCGGATGACATCGACCGTGAGGACGACACCGACGATGGTGACGAGCCCCGGGCCGAGCGCGGCAATGGCAACGGGAACGGCAACGGCAACGGTCATGGCCAGGAGAACCGCGGGGGCAACGGCAAGGGCAACGCCCGCGGCCACGATCGGGACTGACTGTCACATCCCCGCTCCAGACTGTGAGCGGCTCGCCGGCGGCTTCGCACCGGCCTCTCGATTCGAGAGGAGATGCGCATGTGCATGCGCTGCGATGGCTACAGCTGGGACGAGATCGAGCGCCACACCGATCTGATGATCCGGGTACACGGGTTCACCACGGTCCACGTGGCGGCCGCCGCGCCGTGGACCTACACGATCGGGGCGCTGGAGAGCTGGGACCAACCCGAGCTGCTCGTGGTCGACGTCGACCCGGTGATACAGCAGGCCCTGGTGCTGGCCGTGGTCGACGACTACGCGGACCGAGGGGAGATCATCCCGTCCACCCTCGAGCTGCTCGACGTCGAGCTGGTGCCGGTTGACGAATCGCACTTGGTCGGTGGTCTGGTCGCGGGCTGGGAGGCGCGCTACTCGATGGCTGCGACCGCCGGCGACTTCGTCCAGGTCGTGCCCGGTCCGTCCTGGTTCTGTGCGGAGTGCGACCCGCCTCGTCGACTCGACGAACCGGCCGGTCCCTTCTGATCGGGTCGTTCAGGCGTAGCGCCGGGCGAGTCGGTCACGCATCCAGGCCACGATCTCGGTGAGATCCGCCACGGGTTCGCCCTCCGTGTGCGGGAGCGTCGGCATGTAGGGCGGAGGCCCGAACTCCGGGGTGATCGTCATCGGAGTATCACGTTCGCGGGCCGCCTCGACGATCTCATCCCACCAGTGTTCGTGTGAGCCGAGCTCCATGGCCCATGCGGGATCACGAGGGTCGCCCACCTGCGGCCCCTCGGAATAGCCCACCCGGGCATGGATGTGGCCGACTGCCGGGGCGCATGTCGAGAAGGCGTCGGCCGAGTCGAAGGGGAGCCGACCGGCCACGCACACCCAGTGGGAGTAGTCGGCGGTGAGCCGCAGCCCTTCGACCTCCTCGACCATGCGAGCCGTGCGCCAGGGGTTGTAGAGCGGCCTCATGCGATGGGTCTCGTGGAGGAGCTCGATGCCGAGGTCGGCGGCCATCATCAGGGTGTCGCGGAGAAATCGGCCGGTTGTCGCGTCGTCGAAGGCATCGGCCCCTGCGTGGGCGTTGACCCGGGTCATGCCCAGGGCCGACGCCTGCTCGAGTTGCCGGCGCAGCGAGTCGAGGTGGGCCTGCGGGTCGTGCATCGACTCGACGAAGGTCAGCGCCATCGGCAGGTAGGTCAAGCCCAGGTCGGCCAGCGTCTCCAGCGTGGCGACGGGGCCCGACGGGTCGTTCTCGAGCACGAAGAGCGGGAACTCCACGCCGGCGTAGCCCTCTGCCGCAGCGGCTCCGGCGAAGTCGCCGAGATTCGACCAGGGTCCACCCTCCCCGACCGCACCCCAGGCGTGACGGAACAGCTCGATCGTCATGCGCCGACGCGTCCTGCTTCGGCGGCGCCGGTTGCCTCGGGAGGGCCGACGAGCCGTCGGAGCACGTCGAGGGTGTCGACGTCGTCGGCATCGCGCAGACCGGCCAGCGCCTCGTAGATCGATGCGGCGGCGTGATGAAAGCCTCCGGGGAGGCCGGCATCTTCGAACGCCGCGGCGATTTCCTGCATCTCCCCCACGAACCGCCACGCCTTTGGTGCCGTGCCGGCTGCCGTGACCGGGAGCCGCTCGACGAGTTCGGGGGTGAGGACCGACCACGCGTGGTCGAGGCCTTCGGTGACGCCCTCCGCCTCGGCCAGGGCGCGGGCCGCGAGCAGCAGGGCGCTGGTGCCCTTGGTCCACGCGGCGAAGGCCACCTTCACGGCCGACGCCGCGCCGGCGGATCCGGCCACGCGCTGGGTCATGACCGGCCCCTCGCCGAACGCCTCGGCGAGCCGGGCGCAGGGCTCGGTTGCGCCGGAGAGGTACAGCACGGTGAGGCCGCGATGACGCGCCGGGGGGCCGATGATGCCGCCGTCGACGAACGTGGCCCCGGCATCGTGCACGAGCGCTTCGATGCGGCGAGCGGTTGCCGGTGCGATGGCGTTCGCGTCGACATAGACGCCGGTGAAGCCGGCCGCGGTCACGTCGGCGGCAACGGCGCTCGCGTCGCCGGGCGGACAGACCGAGACGAGCGTCGTCACCCGATCGACGAGTGCCGCCAGCGAACCGACATCCACCAGGCCGTCGGCCTCGGCACGGGCCCTGGTCGCCGCGCTGCGCCCCTCCGACGCCCACATGACCTCGTGGCCCTGGGCGACGAGCGCGGCACCCAGCGAGCTGCCCATGGCTCCCGGATGAACGATTCCGAACGACATCGGCGCAGTCTGGCATCTGCCGGCCCGCGGGTGCAGCCCTGCCCCGCTGTCACACCCTGTCGACATGATGGGGCCATGCTCACCGAGGTCCCCGCCCAGTTCTCCCGAGGTCGCGTTTCCGGCAACGGCAACGGCGACGGCAACGGCAACGGCTATGGCGACGGCGCCGCGCTGCGCGAGGTCGCCCGGGCGCTCGATGCTGCCGAGCAACGCCGTCGCGTGCGCAGCGATGCGACGGCGATGGTCGAGCGGATGGCCGTGCAGGCCCGCCGAAACGGTGCGGCCCATCCGGTTGCGGCCGCGTTGGCGTCGGCCGCGCGGATCAGTCGGTTGGCCCCACTCGAGGAGTTCGCCGAACGCACCGGCATTCCGACCGCCCGGTTGGCGGAGGCCGAGGCGGGTGCGGTGCCGTTCGGCGAACTCCCTCGAGACTACGACGCCGTGTTCGCGTCGATCGACGTCGACCTGCCGAGCTTGGCCGACCTCGAGGCACAGTGGCGGCAGCAAACGCCGACGCAACGACGACTTTTCTGAACCCGGTTTCTACCCCGCGTTCACTTGCGCCACGGTGCGTGGTGTGCCGCGAGTGCCGCGACAGGGTGTGTGAACTTTCTTGAGGCGCGCTGGTTGGGTGCGTCGGCGAAAAGAGGGTTGGCATGCTGGGAATCCAAGGCAAGCACACCGAAGTTCCGACCGAGTCGGCACCGAATCACCTGGCGGAAGGTGAAGGCTTCCTTTTCATGGCGGTGCTCGCCGCCTCCTGGATGATCGCGATCGGTCTCGGCTGGGTCGTCTGGCGGCTGGCTCCGTTCTAGACCGAGAATCGCCCGGGGCACCGGGGTCGTGCGAGAATCCGACGTCATGCGACGATCCCTTGTGTCCGGCCTCTCTCTCCTGGCATCGGCGGGTCTGCTCGCCGCCGCCTGCGGAAGCGATTCCTCGCCGGCCGAGCCGGCGACCACCACGGCGGCGCCGACCACCTCGACCACCGAGTCGGTCGTCGTCGAGGAAGCGCTCGTCGAGACGATCGACCTCGTGCTCGAGCAGGACCCGTCCTGTGAGCTGATCGGTCATGAATGCCTGCTGCCCTTCCCCAGCGACGCGCTCACCACCGAGGACCCGACGTCGGACACCGGTCGGCGCGTGGCCCTGCCCGAGGCCCTCATGCCCGAGAGCGCGACGGGCATCGCGGTCGACCCGACCCGCCAGAATCGGGCCGACGGGTTCTCGCCCGGCAGCGCGGCCCTGGTGTTGATTCCCGGCGTCGATCCCGCGGCCAGCGCCCTGCCGCCGATCACCGACATCGCCCGTTCGCTCGACCCGGACTCGGCCAGCGTCGTCGTCGATGCCACCACCGGCGAACGGTGGCCCCACTGGGCCGAGCTCGACGCCAACGCCACCGACCCGGACCGTCGGGGACTCTTCCTGCGGCCGGCGATGAACTATCCGGACGGTCACCGGATCGTGGTCGGCTTGCGAAACCTCGTCGACGAGTCGGGGGCGGCGATCGCGCCGACCGAAACCTTCCGGGCCTATCGCGATCGCCTCGCCACGGGTATCGACGAGGTCGAGGACCGTCGGCCGGCGATGGAGCGGGTGTTCGCCGATCTCGAGGCCGCCGGCGTGGCCCGCGACGAGCTGGTGATTGCATGGGAGTTCACGGTCATCTCCACGGAGAGCCTCACCGGTCCGCTCGTGCACATGCGCGACGATGCCTTCGCCATTCTCGGTGACGGTTCGCCGACCTTCACGGTCGACTCGGTGACCCGGGACGACAACGACACCTACACCCGGATCGAGGGCACCTACGAGGTGCCGCTGTATCTCACCGGCGACGGGAGCACCGGCAACGGTCTGAACCTCGTCAGCGATCCCGACCTCCCGGACGTCAACGGTGTCTGGAACTCCGTGTACCGGTGCATGATCCACGACAACACGACCGCCGATGAACCGGGCGGCGGAGTGCTCTACGGCCATGGCCTGCTCGGCAGTCGTAGTCAGGTCACGTCGGCCGGTCCGAGGCTCCTGGCCGAGCATCACAACCACGTGATCTGCGGAACCGACCTGATCGGCATGGCCGAGGAGGACGTGACCAACGCGATCGTCGTGCTCGGTGAGCTGTCGTCGTTCCACACCCTCAGTGATCGTCTGCTCCAAGGGCACCTCAACACCCTCTTCCTGGGTCGGCTGATGCGCCACGACGACGGCTT
>JBDQKM010000188.1:0-6241 GCA_040263275.1 Acidimicrobiales bacterium | reverse complement strand
GCGTGCACGAGCGAGAGCAGGGCACCGGCGGCGGCGCCGGCGAGGATGCCGGCCCACGGACTCCCGGTTTCCACGGCGACGATGAAGCCGACCGAGGCGCCGGTGGCCATCATCCCCTCGACTCCGAGGTTGAGGACACCGGACTTCTCCGCGACGGTCTCTCCCAGCGCCGCGAGGTACAGCAGTGTGCCGAACTGGACCCCGGCGACGAGCAGGCCGATGACGCTGGCCTCGGTGAACGTGAGCGCGAGGATCATGCGACCGACACCTGACGATCGACGGCGACGACCCGGTAGTTCGAGAACACGGCCGCGCCGATGGCGCCGAAGAGGATGAGCGCCTGCAGGATCGTCGAGACCGCGGGAGAAACGCCCAGTGACGTCTGGATGCTCTGGCCGCCGACCTGGACGGCTCCGAAGGCGAGCGCGACGACGGGGATCGCGCTGGGCCGCATCAGCGCCAGCGCGGCGACGATGATGCCGGAGAACCCGTAGCCGTTGGAGATCTGGGCGTTGAGGCGGACGGCGGTGCCCGTGAGCTCGATGCCGCCGGCGAACCCGGCGACCGCGCCCGACAGCAGGAGGACACCCAGCACCTTGCGGCGCATCGAGATGCCCGCGTAGGCCGCGGTCTGGCGCGACGAACCGGCGATGCGGAGCTCGTAGCCCCACACGCTGCGGTTGATGAACCACGCGAACGCCCCGATCACCGCGAGGGCGAGAAGCACACCGATGTGGGTGCGATCCCACAGGTCGCCGAGCTCGGCCTGCGGTGGGCGCGCGGTCACGTTGGGGAATCCGAATCCCTCCGGGTCCTTCCAGGGTCCCTGCTCGAGGTAGGTGATGAGGCGGATCGCCACCTCGGTGAGCATGAGGGTGGTGATGATCTCGCTCACTCCCAACTCGGCCTTCGCGAGGCCCGGACCGAGTGCCCAGAGTGCGCCGCCGATGACTGCGGCGATCAACATGGCCGTGATCAGGACGGGACCGGGCCAATCGGGGAACAGGCGCCCGACCAACGTCGCGGCCGTCGCCCCGAAGAGGATCTGCCCCTCGGCCCCGATGTTCCAGAGGCCCATCGTCGCCGCGATCGACACGGCCACACCGGCGAGGGCGAGCGGCACCGCCCGGTTGAACGTGACGCTCCAGGTGTCGGTCGAGCCGAGCGACCGTTCCCACATTCGCTGGTAGACGTCGATGGCGGGATCGCCGGAGACCTGCATCAGGATGGCGCCCACCAGCAGGGCGAAGGCCAACCCGAACAGGAACGCGACCGGCTGGCCGCCTCGGGTGGGGATCTCCCGACGGGTCAGGACGAGGCGCTTCATGCGTCGGCCCGCCGGCTGCCGATCATCGCCTCGCCGATCTCGGCTCGGCTCGTGGTGCGGGCATCGAACTCGCCGACGATCCGGCCCTCCACCATGACCACGATGCGGTCGGCGAGGGCGAGCAGTTCGTCGAGGTCCTCGGAGACCATCAGAACCGCGGTGCCCTGATCGCGCTGGGCGACCAGCAGCTGCTGGATCGCTCGCACCCCGGCGACGTCGAGGCCTCGCGTCGGCTGTGAGGCGACCACCACCCGCGGTTCGCCGCTGAGCTCGCGGCCCAGCAGCAGGCGTTGCAGGTTGCCGCCGGACAGCGACGCCATGGGGGCCTCGACTCGGCCGACCTTCACCTCGAACCGGCGGACCAGTCCGTCGCAGAAGGTACGGGCCGTCGACCAGGACAGCAGCGGGCCCCGGCGCAGGGCCCGGTACTCCCGCATGATCGCGTTCTCGGTGATCGGCAGCTTGGGAGCCAGGCCCACTCCGAGACGATCCTCGGGCACGTAGGCGAGCCCGGCCCGGTGGCGGGCGCGTGGCGGCGCCGAGGTGATGTCGGTACCCGCGATCTCGACTGTGCCGGCGACGGTTCGCTGCAGTCCCGCGATCGCGTCGGTGAGCGCGCGCTGCCCGTTGCCGGCGACACCGGCGATGCCGAGGATCTCACCGGATCGCACATCGAGCGAGACCCCGTCGAGGGCGGTGACCCCGCGGGTGTCGATGGCACGAAGGTCGCGCACGGACAGGACGATGTCGCCGGCGGCCGTGTCGCGCCGGTTGACCGGTGGGGCGTCGACGTCGCCGACCATCAGCCTGGCCAGTTCGGCTGCGTCGACCGAGGCGACCTCGACCGAGGCGGCCACCGTGCTCCCACCGCGCAGGACCGTCGCCTCGTCGCAGAAGGCGGTGACCTCGTCGAGTTTGTGGGAGATGAAGATGACCGAGCGACCCTCGGCCACCATTCGGCGAAGCACCGCCCCGAGTTCCTGGGCTTCCTGTGGGGTCAGGACGGCGGTGGGCTCGTCGAGGATCAGGATGCGGGCGTCACGCCACAGGGCCTTGAGGATCTCGACCCGCTGCCGTTCGCCCATCGAGAGCTGCCAGACGGGCCGTTCGGGCTCGGCCCGGAATCCGAACCGTTCGGCCAGCGCGGCGACTTCGGCGTCGATGCGGGTCCGGTTGACGATCCCGGGAGCGGCGCCGAGCACGACGTTCTGGGCCACGGTGAACGTCGGGACGAGCCGGAACTCCTGGTGGACCATGCCGACGCCGGCCTCGATGGCGTCGGCCGGCGACGAGAAGCGCACCTCGCGGCCGTCGATCCGTATGGCCCCCTCGTCGGGGCGGTAGACCCCGGCGAGGCAGTTCATGAGGGTGGTCTTCCCGGCGCCGTTCTCGCCGAGGACGGCGTGGACCGTTCCGGGGCGAACCGTGAGGTTCGCCCCGGAATTCGCGATCACACCGGGAAAACGTTTCCAGATGCCGTCGAGTTCGACGGCGGGAGTCGTCACCCCGCAGCGGAGCCGACGACGCCCTCGACGAAGTAGTCCATGCCGAGGAGCGCGCCGTCGTCGGGGACCTCGCCGTCGGCGATGACCTCGTTGCCGTCCTGATCGTTGATCGGGCCCGTGAACGGATCCCACGTGCCGGCGATCATCTGATCGGTCAGGTCCTGGATCGTCGCCCGGGTCTCCTCGGAGACGTCGTCGGCCAGGCTCCCGAGTTGGACGATGCCGTCCTCCATGCCACCCCAGTAGGAGCCGCCCGCGTAGGTCCCGGCGGCGACCTGTTCGATCACCGAGGTGTAGTAGGGACCCCAGTCCCAGACGGCCGACGCGAGGTAGGCGGTGGGGGCGAAGGCGCTCATGTCGCTGTTGTACGAGACCCATCGGGCTCCGGCCGCCTCGGCGGCTTCGCCCGCCGCGGTGGAGTCCTGGTGCATGGCGATGACGTCGGCTCCGCCTTCGAGCAGCGCGTTGGCGGTGTCACCCTCCACGGCGGGATCGAACCAGGTCGACGTCCAGTTGACCGTGACGGTGGCGTCCGGGTTCGCGTCGCGCACGCCGAGGGTGAAGGCGTTGATGCCGCGGATGACCTCCGGGATGGGGAAGGCGGCGACGTAGCCGATGTCGCCGGTCGGGCTGGCCGCGCCGGCGGCCAGGCCGGTGAGGTATCGGGCCTGGTAGATCCGACCGAAGTAGTTGCCGAAGTTCGTGTCGTTGGACATGAACCCCGTGGCGTGTTCGAAGGCCACGTCGGGGAACTCGGCGGCGAGGGCCTCCATCGCGTCCATGTAGCCGAACGAGGTGGCGAAGATGATGTCGGCACCGTCGGCGATGAAGTCGCGCACGGCCTGGTCGAACTCCGGGCTCCCCTCGGGGATGTTCTCCACCGTCACGGTGGTGGCGCCGGTTTGGGCCTCGGCGAACTGACGGCCCTGATCGTGGGCGTAGGTCCAGCCGGCGTCGCCGGGTTCGCCGATGTAGACGAACGCCGCAGTGATGTCGCTCGCGTCGACACCGCCGTCCCCGGTGCCGTCGTCGCCATCGCTGTCGCCGTCGCCGGCGGTACCCGAATCGCCGGCGTCGTCGGCGGCATCGTCGGTGCTGTCGTCGCCGCACGAGGCGGCGACGAGGGCGAATCCGAGCAGGATGGCGAGGACAATGAGAAGTCGTCGTTTCATGAGTGGTTCCCTCCAAGGTGAGTTGTCCCGAAACTTAGGTGATACACCGGGGGTGTCAATTGTTCGGGCCGCGAATTTCGTCTCCCCGAATCACGCAAGGAACAACGAGGAAACCGTAGTGATCGAGCGAGTGGCATTCGACGGCCTCGCCGCGGCGCTCGAACTGTCCGACCAGGGGATGATCTCGCTGGTGGGCGGTGGCGGGAAGACCACTGCGCTCTTCGCCCTCGGGCGCCAGCTCCCGGGCACGGTCGTCCTCTCCACCACCACCAAGATGGGCAGCGATCGCACCGGCGGGCTCGTCCCGCTGATGTCGCCCGACCGCCGCGAACTGGCCGCCGCGGTGACCCGCGACCGGGTCGTGTTGTGCTGGAACGGAGTCGATGGACATCGCGCCCTCGGCTTCGCCCCGGACGTCGTGTCGGGCTGGACCGCACTCGCCGACCACGTGGTGGTCGAAGCCGACGGATCGCGACGCATGCCGTTCAAGGCCCCCGCGGCGCACGAACCGGTCGTCCCCCGAGCGACGTCGACCCTGGTCGCGTGCGTCGGGGCTGCCGCACTCGGTCGCCCCATCCGTCAGGTCTGTCATCGCGCCGAACTCGTCGCCGCCATCGCCGGCTGTGGTGTCGACGACGAGCTCGATGCCGAACGACTGGCCCGGGTCCTGCTCGATCCTGCGGGCTCGGGCAAGGGACGCCCAACCGATTCGCGCCTCTTCGTCCTCGTGAACCAGGTGACCGATCACCACCGGCCGGCGCTCGAACGGCTCCACGAGTTGGTGGGCGACGAGGCGACACTGGTCCCGGTCGCCCCGTTTCCTCCCGAGGACTCGCCCGAGAGGTAGGTCGGTCAGCCCCGAGGCGGGCGGCGCTCGCGGAAGAAGAACGCTTCGGCGTTGGTGCGCAGGAACTTCTCGAGCACGCCGTCTCGCAGGTCGAGTTGCTCGGCCTCGTCGATGACCCGCTTCATCGGGAGCACGGGGTGGTCGCTGGCGAACATGACCTTGTGCTTGCCCCTCGTGTTCATGAAGTGGACGAACTCGTCGGGGAAGTGCCGGGGCGAGTAGGCCGAGGTCATGATCGAGAGGTTGGCGTACTTGATCATCAGCCGCATCGCCGTGCCCCACCACGGGTCGGCGCCGTGGGCCATGCAGAGACGCAGGTCGGGAAAGCGGTAGCAGACCCGGTCGAGATGGATCGGATCCTGACACTCGCCCGGGACGGGCGGGCCGGGGAGTCCGGTGTTGATCGAGAGTGGCATGTCCATCTCGACGCACTTCGCGTAGAGCGGGTAGTAGAGGGCGTCGCTGGGCGGGATGTCGATGTCGAACGGCACGACCCGCGCCATCGCCACGGGGTACTCGGCGGCCAGGTCCTCGAGCCGCCAGAGCTCACGCATCAGCTTCTGGGGCCGGACGTAGGCGGCCAGCGCGAACCGGTCGGGCCGCTGGGTGACGAACTCGAGGACCCGCGGTTCGGGGTTCTTCACGCTGGTCGAGATGACCGCCTTCTCGACGCCGGCCTCGTCCATCTGGGCGAGCGTCTCGTCGATGGTCAGCGAACGGAAGAAGTCGTCGCCACCCTTGAAGTAGTCCTCCTTCACCCGTTGCAGGAACTCGGCGGGGATCCCGTCACCCATGTTGACGTTGACCCAGAGGTCGATGGCCCGATGGTCGGTCATGGTCGAGAGTTCACGGGGCGACCGCCACGAGTGTCCAATCGAGGACGTCGTGGTCGCCGTCGTCTCGATGGGCGGTGCCTTCGACCCGCACGGCGAACGCCCGGCCCCCGCCGGCCGGAGTCACGTCGAGGAGCGTGTGGCGAAACGACAGCAGGTCGCCTTCGAATGCCGGGCCGGTGTGGTCGCATCCGTGCCAGCCGACCACGGTCGCCATCCCGGGGAGAACCCGCGAGAGGGAGGCCTGGGCCAGTCCGACCACGTGGCCGCCGTAGACGAGCCGTTGTGGGTAGGGCGACTTCTCGGCGTCGCGATGGATCATGGCGAGATTGTGGGTGAGGCGGACCATCCCGGTGGCGCCGTCGATCACGTCGCGCATCGGATCGGCGATCGACTCGCCGACCGACCAGGTGGTCGGCTCGCCGAGCGGGGCGAAGTCCCAGTGGGCCGGCACGAGCGCGGCATAGGACGCAAGGTCGAGTTCGCTGCCGCTGCCCAGGTCGTTGTTGTGGCCCGGCGCCTCGGCATGGTCGGTCTGGGGCAGCATCGGGCAGCGC
>JBDQKM010000187.1:0-6243 GCA_040263275.1 Acidimicrobiales bacterium | reverse complement strand
GCGATCACGACCTGGCCCGGCGCGTTGTAGTTGGCGATCCAGACCTCGCCTGCGGCCCGCTGGCAGGCGATGTCGACTTGGTCGTCGTCGAGGCCGAGGAGGGCGGCCATCGTGCCGTGCTGTTCGTCGGCGGCCGACTGCATGGCGTCGCCGCGTTCGTTGACGAGTCGAACCGCGTCGGCGAAGTCGAGGGCGCCGGCCGCGGTGAGGGCCGAGTACTCGCCCAGGCTGTGACCGGCGTGAGCGACGGCTTCGGCACCGAGGCGGCTGACGGCATCGAGCACGACCATCGAGGTCACGAAGGTCGCCAGCTGAGCGTTGCGGGTCATCGTCAGCTCGTCGGCTTCGGTGTCGAGCAGCAGCGCGGCGACGTCGCGGGCGGCAGCTTCCGATGCCTCTTCAACCAACTCCCAGGAGGGGTGGTCGGCCCAGGCCGAACCCATTCCCGGTGCCTGCGAGCCCTGGCCTGGGTAGGTGAAGACGATCATGTGCGGGTGCCTCCGAGGGCGGTCGTTCGCGCTTACGACCCCCGATGCTTGCAGTTGGTTTCGTTACCCGCTGGTAAGTGTGGGTGAACTAGGTCACGGCCCGAACAGCCACACGTCGTCGTCGACTCGCAGATAGTTCTCGGGGTCGTCGAAATCGAACGTCTCGCGGTCGCCGCCGACGGTCAGAATCGTCGGTCCATGGTCCGTGTCGACCGTGATGGAGTCGAAGTCGTACCGGACCTCTTCGGGCGTCGCCGCGTTCCAGGGCGTGCCGGAGAGCAGGGTCCAGTCGACGCCGTCGTCGGTGGCCCAGATGTCGTTCGGGTTCTCGACGAGGCCGAATCCACCGAAACAGACGAAGGTCTGACCGAGGAGCTCGCACTGGTGACCCGGACGCGGGCTCCAGGCGGCGCTCTCGGACACCAGGCTCCACTCGGCGCCGTCGGCACTGGTCCAGACGTCGTTGAAGTAGGGGGCGTCGCAGTCGGGCAGGGGGGAGCACGTGAACCCGTCCTCGCCGCCGAACAGCCAGATCACGCCGTCGCGCTCGACGACCGACGCCCCGGCCCGCGGCTCCCAGGGGGCCGCGTCGGTCAGCTGCTCCCACTCGGAGCCGTCGGTGCTGGCCCAGACGTCGTTGAAGTAGAGGCGTTCCGGCCCGTTGGGGCCGATGATCGAGCTGTCGTCGTTCTGTGAGCCGCCGAACACGAAGAGGCGATCGTCGAGCACCGCGACGCTCAGCCCGGCTCGACCGGCCCACGGCGCCTCGGCGGTGCGCTGTTCTCAGGTGACACCGTCGGCGCTGGCCCACACGTCGTTGAAGAAGTTGGACGTGGGGAGGAACTCCGGGCAGGGTGCGTCGGGATCGATGCCGAGGCCGGGCGGGGGTGCGATGCCCTGCTCGAGCAACGCACAGAACGGGTTCGGCTCGAGGCCGAAGTCCTGCCCGCCGATCACGAACATCTCATCGCCCATCACGGCGGCCTGGAAGTAGGCCCGAGCGGGCCAGGTGGTGGTGTCGTCACCGAGGTCGATCTCGTTCCAACTCACGCGACCGTCGGTCGACTGCCACACGTCGCCCCAAATGGTGCTGTCGCCCGGAATCGTGGAGTCGTTGGGGGTGCGTCCGCCGAGCACGAACAGTGAGTCGTCCAGCTCGACGACACGGAGGCCGGCCCGACCGCCCCAGGGTGCGTCGTCGGCAACCAGGGACCATGCGTAGTCACCGGCGCCAGCGGCTGGAGCGACCGGCGTGGTGGACGTGGCCGGCGTGGTGGTGGTCGAGGTCGTGGGAGCGCCGGTGTCGCCGTCGTCATCGCCGCAGGCCGTGGCCATCAAGGCGACGGCGAGGGCGACCGCCGACCATCGCAGCCGGTGGGTGCGGCGGCTCAGGAGGTCGGCCTCGGCCAGTCGTGGAGGTCGGCTTCGTGGCGGCGGACCGACCATTCGCGGAGAGCGGCCAGCGCGGCGACGACGAGGAGCAACTGGAGGATTCGCTTGCGAGTGCGGGGCGTCATTCCGGGAAGGCTACGCTGCGCGTGAGTACCCCCGCCCGGGTGGTGGAATTGGCAGACACGACGGACTCAAAATCCGTTGCTTTCACGAGCGTGCGGGTTCAAGTCCCGCCCCGGGCACTCCCGAGCGTCGTCAACCCGGGTTGACGACGGGTGCGGTCGCCTCCGGTGCGGTGCCCGGAGTATTCTCCAACCATGGGCCGTTCCTCCGTGAAGCTCATCGTCGACGATGAGAACATCAGCGGGACCCAGCAGATGCACGCCGGCCCGCAGATCCGGCTGGCCACAGCCACCGACGTCGCGTTTCTCCCGGGTCGCCGCCTGCTGCTGTCGCATCTGGCCGGCCAGACGCTCCACCTCGTGCAACGCCGGCGCCGGTCCGACGAGTACCGGGTGCTCGACACGGTGATCACCCAGGCGGCGGGGCAGCCGACCATCAACGACCTGCTGTCCTACAACGGCAAAGGCGTCGTGGCGGTCTCGAACTGTCGCGTGCCCTCGGTGTCGCTCTACCGGGTGGGGCGCTCGACGCTCGAATTCATGCGAGAGATCGAGATCTCGCAACCCGGCCCTGGCTTCTGCCACGGCGTGGAGTTCACCCCCGACGGTCGGCACATCTGCATCGTCAACAGTGGCGGCAGCTCTCGCGTCCGGATCCACGAGGTCGAGTCCGGCGACGAGGTGTTCACCTTCGCGCTGGAGGGCTGGCGTCCGAAGGACGCGACCTTCCTCGACGACCGTCACGTGATCCTTCCGCTCTGTGACGGCTCGCCCACCCGACAGCCCGCCGAGCAGTACAACAGCCGGATCGCGGTCGTACGGCTCGACTTCGCGCAAAAGAGCCATCAGATGGTGGCCTTCGCCGACATCCCGGGCGCACACGTCGATGGGGTGTACTTCTTCGAGGGCGAGGTCGCTGTGGCGGATCAGACCAACGACCTCGTCCGCTTCTACAAGGTCGACCGCCGCAGCATCGAGGAAGTCTCGACCGTGTCGGGCATCGACTTCCCGCACGGCGTGTGCTTCGACCGGCACAAGGTCGGCGTCACCAGCTACGGCGATTCGTCGCTCAACATCTTCCCCCGAGGCACCACCCACTTCGCTCCCGACATCACGACTACGCTCGGCCGCGACCCGGTGGTCTCCGTCAAATTCGAAGAGCAAGTGGCGGCGTTCGCCCGCGAACTCGAGCTCGCCGACGCCTGACATCGCCGCAGACTGCGCGATGCTCTGCCCATGTCGAAGCGCAGCGTTTCCCGTTCCCGCCTGATCGAAGCGTCCCCCGAAGCGATCTTCGCGATCGTGTCGAGCCCGGCCGGCCATGTCCAGATCGACGGCTCCGGCTCCGTGCGGGAATCGATCGACGGACCCGACCAGCTGACCCTCGGCGACAAGTTCCGCATGGACATGAAGCTCGGTGTTCCCTACAAGATGTGGTCCACCGTCGTGGAGTTCGAACAGGACCGGCTGATCGCCTGGGCGCACTTCGGCAAGCACCGCTGGCGCTTCGAGCTCGAGCCGGCCGGTGAGGCCACGATGGTGACCCACACGTTCGACTGGTCGACCGCGAGATCCCCGAAGTTCATCGAGCTGATGGGCTACCCGAAGAAGCACCCCGCCAACCTCGAGGCGACCCTCGAGCGGCTCGCCGGCGTCGTCGAGGGCTGACCAGGGACCGTCAGTCGATGCCCGGGGCGTCGCCGACGCGGGCGGCACCGAAGGCGCGCAGCCGGTCGAGGTCGACCGCAGAGCAGGTCAACTTCCAGGTCCATGCCGTGGCAACGACGGGGGCCGGCAGGGTCGTGGCCGGTGCGACGACGAATTCGACATCGGGGTCGTCGGTCAGGGCTGCCAGCTCGGCGCCGACCGCGGCATCGGTGTACTGCACCACCACCCGCCCGTCCTCGAGGGCCCGAACCTGTGCGGCCGCCGTGATCGGCGCATCGAAGCGTCCCGACACGGGCGGGCCCGACAGGTGCGGGCCCGAAGTCGGCGGATCGGTCTGGAACACCACACGGTCGGGATCGAGCACGTGCTGAAGGCTGGCGGGATCCTCGGGTTCGCGGATCTCCACGCACCCGCCGGTGGCGCTCGTGTCGCCGCAAGCCGAGGCCACGAGGGCGAGGGAGAAGGCAAAGGCGCCGAACAAACGCATCCGCACAGCCTAAGGTGGAGAACATGTCCTCATCCGGCGCGAACGCCCAGGTAGAGCGCAAACTCCGCAAGGTCGGCGAGCAGCTGCGTGTCCTGCGCGACGACCTCCGTGTCACCGAAGAGCACCTCGCCCAGCTCGCCGGTGAGGAGGACGACGCACGCATCCGGGCACTGGTTTCCGAAACACCCGTCGCCGAGAAAGAACACCGCAAGGCCAGTCGCCATGCCGACCGTCTGCGCATCTCCCGCGACCGCGCCATCGCGAAGATCGCCGAGCTCGAGCGCCAGCAGGACGAGCTGCTCGACCGGCTGACCGCGAACACGTGACGGCGCCCGTGCGGGTGGTCGTCGCCGAGGACGAGGCGATCATCCGACTCGATCTCGTCGAGACGCTCGCCGCTGAGGGCTACGACGTGGTGGCCGAGACCGGCCGGGGCGACGACGCCGTCGAGCTCGTGGCGGCCCACCAGCCCGATCTCGCGCTGCTCGACGTGAAGATGCCGGGGCTCGACGGGATCGAGGCGGCACGAGCCATCGCCGCCGACCGGCGGACGGCGGTCGTGCTGCTCACCGCATTCAGCCAGCGAGAGCTGATCGAGCGGGCGACCGATGCGGGAGCGATGGCCTATCTCGTGAAGCCGTACCAGCGGGCCGAGCTCGTGCCGGCGATCGAGACGGCGCTCGCCCGCTTCCGTGAGCTCCGGGCCCTCGATGCCCAGGTCGGCGACCTCGCCGACCAGCTCGAGGCCCGCAAGCTGATCGACCGGGCCAAGGGCCGCCTCATCGATCATCACGGACTTGCAGAGGCCGATGCCTTCCGGTTCCTGCAGCAGCAGGCGATGTCGAGTCGCCGCACCATGGCCGAGGTCGCCCACGACGTCCTCGCCGGCACGCTCACGCCCTGAGTTCCAGCGCTAGGGTCGCCGGCAATGGCAAAAGTGATGCTCATCGACGGGAACTCGCTGACCTATCGCGCGTTCTTCGCCCTTCCCACCGACATGGCCACGGCCTCCGGTCAGGTCACCAATGCGGTCTTCGGCTTCACCTCGATGCTGATCAACCTCATCAAGGACCATCACCCGGACCACATCGGTGTGGCGTTCGACCGCCCGGAACCCACGTTCCGCCACGAGATGACCCCCACCTATAAGGCGCAGCGCGAGTCGGCACCCGACATCCTCCGTCAGCAGATGGGCCTGGTCAGAGAGGTTCTCGAGGCGCTGAAGATCCCGTCGATCGAACTGGTCGGCTTCGAGGCCGACGACATCATCGCGACCCTGGCGACACAGGGCCGAGACCGCGGCGACGACGTCATCGTCGTCACCGGCGATCGTGACAGCTACCAGCTCGTGGAGGACCCCCACATCAAGGTCCTCTACAACAAGCGGGGCGTTTCGGACTACGCGTTCTACGACGAGGCCGGGATCCTCGAGCGGACCGGGGTCAAGCCGGTCGACTATGTCGAATATGCCGCGCTCCGCGGCGACAACTCCGACAACCTTCCCGGCGTCCCGGGCGTCGGCGAGAAGACGGCCGCGAAGCTCATCAACGAACGGGGTGGGATCGACGGCATCTACGCCGCCCTCGACGAGCTGACGCCGAAGTTGCGCGAGAACCTCGCCGCCAACGAGGACAACGTCCGCAACAACGTGGAGATGATGGTGCTCGTGCGCCATGTCGAACTCGACATCGGGATCGATGATCTGAACAAGGGCGACCACGACAGCGACGAAGTCCGCACGCTGTTCGACTTCCTCGAGTTCCGCACGCTCCATGACCGCCTGGCCGAAGCGATCGGTGCCGAGGTCGGCCCCGCGGCCGAGGTGCTCGAGGCCGAGCTCACCACGTTCGACACCGCGGGCGATGCCGTCGCGGCGCTGGCGGAGGCCGCCGGCGGCAGCGGCGTACTGGCCCTGGCGGTTCCCGATGCGGGCGTCGACGACGGCTTGGCCTTCGTGATCGACGGCGCCGCGGCCGAGGTCGGCTTCGTTCCCGGAGCCGTGTTGACCGACGACAAGGTGCTCGATGCGCTGCGCGAGCTGCTCGGGCCCGACGGGCGGCCGGTCGCCATGCACGGCGCCAAGGCG